>NZ_DATMXX010000385.1:0-10519 GCF_035561255.1 Sporomusa sp.
CTTCAGTGAAGCAATCTCGCTTTTCATTTATAATATTATGGAAAACAGGCCGGTATATTATGGGAACGAAAGCCAGGCACTGGTTTCCAATGAAAGGCAGTTTGTCGTGTATATGCTGACGCTAATGCAGGATCCTGAGATTTATGCCGGTGACACCGAAACGATCAATGGTATAATCGGCAATTTTATGCAGCTTATCCAATTAAAAAATTCGAAGCTGTTCTTACACAGCCACCAGGTCGCTAATTATGCAGTAAGTGTTGCTGCAAAAATGCGGCTGCCCCGGGAAGAGATTGAGCGGATTCGCATGGCAGCACTGTTACATGATATTGGGCATATTACAGTGCCTAACCAAGTGCTGTCCAAAGTGCCTTATCTGTCAACCCGTGAGATGAGCGTGTTCAAAAACCATTGCAATGCCGGCAGCTGCATGCTGGAAAACATCCCCTGCTGCCAGGAACTCATTCCCTATATCCGTTATCATCATGAACGGTTTGACGGTACAGGTTACCCCAAACGGCTCAAGGGCGTAAACATCCCGCTCGGCGCCCGCATCATTGCCGTTGCCAACCATTATGACCGGTTTATCAACCCCTGCACACAGAACTGGGTAAAGACCAAGGACGAGGCGGTACGGGAACTGCTCAGCCTGTCCGGAATGGCCTTTGACCCCGAGGTTGTCAGGGCTTTTATCGATGCGTTAGGGTAACACTACCTCGCCCCGCTGGCCAGGGCCAGCCCCTGAACCTTAACCGCCCCGGCCTGCTTCAATACCGTGGCGCACTCATTCATCGTAATCCCGCTGGTGAGGATATCATCAACCAACAGAATGCTTTTACCGCTAATTAGTTCAGGGCGCGTTACCGCAAACGCGCCCTTACTGTTTTTACGCCGTTCTTTGAGAGACAGCTCCCATTGGGGGGCTGTCTCCCTGGTTCGCTCCAAGGCCTCCAGCCAGTTAAGACCTTGCCGGTTTGCCCAGGGTTTAAAGATGAGCGTGGTCTGGTTAAAGCCACGCTCCCTGAGACGATCAGCGTGGAGCGGTACAGGTACTACCGCATCAATCCCCTCATAATACCCAGGCGCTACGGCATAATCGATCAGCCGGCCAAGGCGTTCGGCATGCCTGGTAATGCGGCGAAACTTCATATCACGGATCAGTCGCCGGACCGGGCCGGAATAGTCGACAACCGCCTGGCATTCATCCAGGGCGGTCAGGTTATGGATCGACAGCGCTACCTGAGTGGCCTTGGCTAATCTGCCCAGACAGGCCTGGCACCAGCCATAGCTGTCTGCCCATTGCCGGCAAGCCGGACAGCGTTGCGGGAAGATGAGTGCCAGCAAGGCTTCCAGCCAGCCTTTTAGCATAGGCTTTCACCCCGCAGGCGTTCGGCCAGCAGCGAATAGCGGCGGCGGGTCCGGTCACTCATCACCGCAGTATTGAGTGCCGCCCGGGTACCAAGCAGGATTACCCGCTCCTTGGCCCGGGTAACCGCCGTATACAACAGGTTGCGCTGCAGCATAATGTGATGGCCCGGGGTCAGCGGCATAACGACAACCGGGTACTCACTGCCCTGGCTTTTGTGGACGCTCATAGCGTAAGCCAGCGTCAGCTCGTCATGCTCCCCTTTATCGTAGACAACATCATCCTCCGGGTAGCGCACAAGCACCTTGCCGTCGGCAATTGCCACAATAGTACCAATATCGCCGTTAAATACCTTTTTGCCATAGTTATTGCGGATCTGCATGACTTTATCGCCTTCACGCAACATCTGATTAGCACCCTGGAGAAAATCCTTGCCTTCTGCAGGCGGGTTTAACGCCGCCTGCAGCAGCCTGTTTAGATTCTCGACCCCGCAGGGCTGACGGTGCATTGGCGACAATACCTGCACCTCCCGCAAAACATCAAACCCTTCCTGAGCCAGCTCAGTCTGGCACAACTCCACAACCGCCTGTGCAGCCGCTTCACTGTCAGCCTGTTCGCGGAACTGAAAATCAGTACTGCCGCATTCAGGTAGGCGCCCCCGGTTGATCCGGTGGGCGTTAAGCACAATCATACTCTCGCCGGCCTGACGGAATACCTCGGTCAGGCGCACCACCGGAATTGACTCTGAACGAATAATATCTTTAAGCACAGAGCCCGGTCCCACAGCCGGCAGCTGGTCGACATCACCAACCAGCACCACCCGGCAGCCATCAGGAACCGCCTGCAGGAAACAGCTCATCAGCAGCATATCCATCATCGACGTTTCATCAACAATAACCACATCGGCATCCAGCGGATTGAGCTCATCCCTGGCAAACATCGGCTCATCCTCGGCCCCGCCCCCGGCCTCCAGCAGGCGGTGAATGGTCATGGCCTCCCTCCCGGTGGTTTCACTCAGCCGCTTGGCTGCCCGGCCGGTAGGGGCACCCAGAATAATCTTCCCCCCCTGCTTTTCCAGCAGGGCCAGAATACCACGCACAGTCGTAGTTTTCCCGGTGCCCGGCCCGCCGGTTAATACCAGCACACCATGCGACAGGGCTGCCGCCAGAGCCTGACGCTGCGCGTCTGCCAGCGTTACCCCGCCTGTTGCTTGCCAGTCATCAATAAGTATATCGCTATCCACCCCGTCGATTGGCTTGGCTTCCTCCTTGAGCTTCAGCAAGCGTTCCGCCACTGCCAGTTCAGCCCGGTACAGATAGCGGGGATACACCAGAGTCATCCCGTGAAAGTCTTCCGTATAAAGTTTGCCAAGCTTGATCTGTTCACTGACAACACCGGCAATATCAGCCTTGTTACCATTGAGCAGCTTCGCAGTCTCTTCTGTCAATACCGCTTCCGGCACACAGCAATGCCCGGCCAGACCTGTTTGCAGTAAAGCAAACTGCACCCCGGCGGCCAGCCGGGACTGATGGTCCCGGTCAAAGCCGACCGCCATCGCAATCTGGTCTGCGGTACGAAAACCAATGCCTTTTACCTCTTCGGCCAGCCGGTAAGGATCTGCCTCCAGCACCCCTACCGAATTTGAACCATAACAGGCGAAAATCCGGGCCGCATACGCCCCGGTAACCCCATGCATCTCTAAAAAAAGCATAACCTCTTTCAGCTCAGCCTGCTCGGCATAAGCCTTGCGGATCTGCTCCACTTTTTTATCGCCAATGCCTTCCACTTCAGCCAGACGATGCGGGAAATGTTCGATAACCTCCAACGTCCTGCCACCAAAATGCGCAACCAGCCGGGCGGCCATCGCCCGGCCAATGCCCTTAATCGCCCCTGAAGCCAAAAACCGTTCTATGCCCTGCAACGAGGTGGGTGCAACCCGCTGGCAGTGACCTGCCTTAAACTGCCGTCCATAACGGGCATGCTCCACCCATTCGCCGGTCAGAGTCACCTGCTCACCAACCAGCGGCGCCGGAAAGCTGCCGGTAACGGCCACTGTTCCGTTATCACCGTCCGGCTTAAGGCGAAACACGGTAAAACTGCCGTCAGTTGACTGAAACGTTATATTTTCAACAATACCTTCAAGTTTGTTATCCACTCTACTAACTCCCAAACATAAGTTCCTACTCTTATTCGCAACACCTGCCAAAAAATCCTGCATTTTTTCATTTTTCTAGCAGGATTTTTATCAACAATGGAGTACTTTAAACAAAAGAAGAGTAATTGTTACAATAATTTACATTATGCGAGGCATAACAACTGTGAAAGAAAACATGTACACCTATCACTACTTTCAGAACCGCGCCATTGAGCGGCCGTCGCGCTCTGCCAGCTATGTTTTTCATGTGGCCTTGTTCTCCTCAACTGCGTACATTGCTACCACGCTTCTCTACCTCATCCGCTAACAGGATCAGGGTAGTGAATACCAGGCCATGACGAGCAGTTTGCAATGTACACCAAACGCCCTGTTACAGAGTTTCTGTAACAGGGCGTTTCTGCATTCTTACACCAGAGCTACCGTTTCACGGCTGCGAATCCGGGCCTCTACCGTTTCCGCCAGCGTGCTGCCTTTAATGCTAAAGATATTCTTCGCCACAATGTCTTGCATGACAACCTGGGCCTCAGCCAGTGTCAAACCATCTTTGGGATCAGGCACACTAAGGATTGCCTCCTTGCCGGCATTTGTACGGAACACCATTTCCAGCGTTTTAATCATTACTTTCCCTCCTTTCTCTTACCAGTACTTCCCCCTGGTTGTTACTGATTAATAAGATTGTTGATGTCCTGGCGGATAATATCCACCAGCGTGTGCTGCTGCAGACTGCCCAGGCCCTCAGCTACCGCGAAGATATCGCTGTCAGCTGCTTCAGACTTGACGTTAGCGTACGTCCGGAGTTTGAACACCGGGCTGCCGGTTGCATTGATACCGGTCTGCACCTTGAGGACTACCTTGCCGCTTTGCGGCGCTTTTACCACTGCCATCTGTAATCACCCCCTTACTCTTAAACATTCCGGCAGGCTGCTTTTTTAAACGGGCAAAACAAAAAATATTTTTTCCAATTGCTTTTTCAAACAGGCCAGCCCCCGTTGCCGCAAGCCATAGACCGCCTGGGGCGTAACACCAAGTGCGACTGCCACCTCGGACAGCTGCCTGTCGTCCAGCAGGGTGTTAATGACAATCAGGCGTTGTTTTTCAGGCAGGGCAGCTAACGCCTGATCAATGACAGTGCTAATAAAATTACCCTCGGCCGCCAGTTCAACATGATCGGCTGCAGCCAGAATATCGAGCAAGCCTGCTGCCTCATCCGGATCGTCCTCATTAGTACCGCCACCGGTCAGCGGCAATTCCCGCTGCCAGCGCCGCCGTTCCCGTTTAAACAGATTCCAGATCGCATATTTGACCCGTCTCTCGGCATAAGCGGCAAAACATACACCGCTTGCCTGATCATAGGTCCGCACCGCCGCGGCCAGGGCCAGCCAGCCTTCGGCTGCGGCCTCTTCCCTGATCCCGCGCAGATGCGGCTGATTAGCATACTTGTTCACCAGTCCCGTAAACCGGCGGCACACCTCCGCAAACGCCGCCCCATCCCCGCTACCGGCCTGAGCCGCCATGACCAACTGTTCTATTGTCATTATCCTCACCTGTCGGCAAGGAACCGGTCCCTCTAAATTAGCGCTTGCCGCCAGCATATCACTACCGGTGAATGAAAACAAAAGCCGGCGTGGCCCAGGTCAACACCCGGGCCACGCCGACACCAACAAAAAGGACGCCAAACCGGCGTCCTTTACCACTATTCCTCTGTAAGCTCCATCCAGGCCAGATACTTTTCATCAAGACCGGCCTGCCGTGCGGCATACGCATCAGCCAGTTCCCGGCTGAGCCCGGCATCTGCATGGCTGGCCGGGTCATTGAGCTGCGCCTCAAGACAGGCGACCTCCTGCTCTAACAGGGCAATCTCCTCTTCCAGCTTCTTGACCAGCCGGGCCGTATCCGGCTTTCGCCAGCTGCCGCCTTTGCCGGCAGTGACCTGAGCTGTACGTTCCTGCCTGCCGCCCTGCTTCTTTTCCAGGACACTGGCCTGACTGGCCGCCTGGGCTGCTTCCTTTTCCGTAATTGCCTTTTTGTCGCGGTAGTAGCTATAGTTGCCGGCATATTCGGTCAACAGCCCGCCAGTAAGCTCGACAACCCGGTTAGCCACTTTATCAAGGAAATACCGGTCATGAGAAACAGTCAGGAAAGTCCCCGGGAAATTCATAATCGCCTCTTCAACAGCCTCCCGCGCCGAGATATCCAGATGATTTGTCGGTTCATCAAGGATAAGGAAATTAGCCCCGGTCAGCATCAGCTTTAATAACGCCAGCCGCGCCTTTTCCCCGCCGGAGAGATCGCCCACCAGCTTGTACACCTCGTCACCCCGGAACAAGAACGCACCAAGATAGTGCCTGGCCCGTTCCTCGCTAAAGGCAAACTCGCGCACAACCTCCTCCAGCACACTATTGGTGGCAGTCAGCGTCTCATGCTCCTGTGCGAAATACCCCAGCCGCACCCGGCTGCCCAGCTTAACCTTGCCGCTGTCTGGCGCCAAATCCCCGGTCAGCAGCTTCAGCAGCGTCGTTTTGCCGGCGCCGTTCGGCCCGACCAGTGCCACACCATCGCCACGCCGTACCAGCAGGGACGCCCCGGTAAGCACCCTCTTCTCACCATAACCGGCAACCACTTCCCCCAGCTCGGCTACCCGTTCGGCACACTCAGCCGGGGGGTTAAAGGTAAAGAAATCGAACCCGCACATATCCTCAGGCCGGCTAAGCCGCGCCAGCCTTCCCAGCTGACTCTGACGCCCGCGGGCCTGCTTGGACTTGATGCCGGCCCGGTACCGGTCGATATACGCCTCCGTCCTGGCAATATAGGCCTGCTGCTTGGTAAAAGCCTTGTCCTGCGCCGCCAGCTTCTCGGCCTTTTTCTCCAGGTATTCGCTATAGTTGCCATCATAGTCGGCAATGGTGTTACTCTCAATCGCCAGTATCCGTCCGGTGACATTGTCAAGAAAGTAGCGGTCATGGGAGATCACCAGCACGGCCCCTGAATACCCCTGCAAAAACTCCTCCAGCCATTCCACCACCCCTAAGTCAAGATGGTTTGTCGGCTCATCCAGAAACAGAAAGTCAGGCTGACGAATCAGGGCCCGCGCCAGACAGATCCGGGTCTTTTGCCCGCCGGAAAACTCGTGGGTCCGGCGCTGCAGGTCTTCAGCCGTAAAGGCCAGGCCAAAAGCCACCCGACGCACCGTGTTGTCCACCTCATAGCCGCCGCCCCGTTCAAACCGTTCAACAGCCAGCGCGTACTCCTTCATCAGCCTGTCAAGGCTCTCCGGCTGCTTCTCGCCGGCAATAGCGGCTTCAAGCCGGCGCATATCGGCCTGCCACCCCAGCACATCGCCATAAGCACTCACCAGCTCGTCATACAGCGTATGTTCACCAAGGGCGGTATCCTGTTCGACATAGCCGATCCGCTCACCCGGGGCCAGCGCCACCTGACCGCTGTCAGGCTTTTCAAAACCCAACAGGCACCGCACCAGCGTCGTCTTGCCGGCACCGTTAGGGCCGATCAGCCCGACCTTCTCACCGCGCCTGATTTGAAAACTAACCTCGGAGAAAATGTTTTGTATCCCATAGGCCTTACTCAGGCCGCGAACCTCCAATAAACTCATGCGTACCCTCCTGTCTGCACTACTATTGTACCCATTAACAGCCGCCGGCACAAGAGTGGCTTAACCCCCTTGCCAATAAATTACTTTTCTGTTAATATATTATTACAGAACATACGTTTGCGTATTATAGGAGGTACAGTACCATGAACCTAACTCTGCCCGCCTATACCCACATCGCTGCCATTCTCCCCTGTTACCAGGCCACCGGTGACAGTACGACCATCATCGCCGCCGATGGCAGTACCACCTGCCTTACATCCCGTGTCCGCACCGTCATCCACCGGCTGGCGAAAACCCGGGCTGTTGACCTGTCAGCGCTTAGAACCAAAACCAGAGCCGCTACTGAGCGCAAGAACCTGGAACCGCTGCCGCTGGCACCAGGGCTTGTCCTGGTGCCAGTCAAGGTTCGCCGGCCGCGGGTTGCCGGTGACACCACCACCGGCTATGTCAACCTCCACGCCGTAACAGCCGTGGTTACCAATAAAAATAAGCCTTACCAGACAACAGTCAGGTTGTCCGGCAAGACTGAGATCCCGGTGCTCTGGACGCCGGCCACCGTCAATCATCAGCTGGCATTAGCACGCCTGGCAGCAACTACAGCCCCGGCTCAGGCTGTTATGATCAGCAGCTTTCATGAAACCTTTCCCGGCTATGCCCCCGAACTGCTGACCCTGGCCGTCAAGTTAGTTGATGTATTCAACGAAATATTATGTATGAAACAAAAACAATAGCCTTACCCCTCGGTCCTGCTCCGGATAGCAATATCCCCTTTTTGTTTCCGCAGCAGCGAGGCGACAACTGCCATAAACTCCTCATTCTTAAGCCGGGTAGTTAAATCCAGCACATGCACCACCGAGCCCCGGCACAGCGGCATCGCTTCAGTGAGCGGCCGTATAGAGCTCCGGGAATGGATAATAGTCAGTGCCGGCATTTCACCAGCCAGACGCTGGAGAATAATCGGGGTTAAGTCGTCTGAACCGCAATCTACCACCACAGCGTCAATACCATGTACCCCCTCTTCGATCTCACTCACCAGATACCGCATCAAATCTTCCACTTCATATTCCATATTTTTAAGCAAAATGATAAAACTGGCGTCAGGTAACGGTACCAACTCCAACGCAGTAAACCAATTCCACACATCCTTTAACACATACCACAAACCATATAAAGCCAACGATACAATTATAATACTGACAGAATACGATAAAAACAAATTATCCTACCCCCTTCATTTGGGATAGGATAATATATGCACGCCACCCTCAATTGGTTATTAATCCAACACCACAATCTTCTGCCTGATAGCGTACAATACCGCCTGTGTCCGGTCAACCACATTGACCTTACGGAAGATATTGGTCAGATGATTCTTTACCGTCTTCTCACTCAGAAACAGCTTTTGTGCGATCTCCTGATTACTCATACCGTGACCGATAAGCTGTAATACCTCAACCTCCCGGTAGGTTAGGCGTTCTCCCTTACGGCGCTGGAGCATCGCCGCAGTTTCATGCCGTCTGTCTTCCTGCCGCGAGATCTCACCAAACAGCTGCCTGGCCAGGGTCGGGTAGATAAATGACTGCCCTTCATAGACAGTACGAATGGCCTTAACCAGCATGCCTGGCTCGATGTCCTTTAGCAGATAGCCAACAGCACCGGCCTTGATTACCTCCAGCACATAGTTCTCATCATCATGAATCGTTAAAATGATTACCTTTACGACCTTATTCTCCGCCTTGAGCCGCCGGGTTACCTCTAGCCCGTTCATGCGCGGCATATTCACATCAAGTAATAATATGTCTGGCTTAAGACACTCAACCTGTTTTATGGCCTCGTCCCCGTCAGCCGCCTCACCTATTACGAGAAAATCCGGTTCCAAAGACAGCACATTTTTAATCCCTTGCCTGAGGAGCGCATGATCGTCGGCAATTAAAAGTTTTATTGTCAAAAAACACTCACCTCCTTGCCGGGCATCTGTGCATAATATGCATAATCTTTTCAATAGTATAAATATGTCACGAATTAGATAATATGTCTAACATTCGCTTTCCTTGTCGGTTTTCCTGCAAACTTTTCTGTACATTTATTGAGGATAAGACAAAGGTCCTACTCTAGAGCAGGACCTTAAACATTATACTCAATAAATTCCTAATTTCATAAACAACCTGTTAAGAATACCGGCCCTGTTACTTTGCGGAAGCGGCTTTATTTCAAAAATCTCTACATCCTGGCTCTCAATCATCTTCTTAGGATTAATGGTCAGTATCTGCCTGGCTTTTTCCACGCCGATTAACCCATTCAGTTTTTCAGCGGTAGCCGATAAATCCGGATTACGGTTCCTGGAGCTGTGGGCATCAGAACCAATGCAGTGCACCATGTCCCGGGCAAGGAAATGCTCAGCCATCTTCATGCTACGTTCACCCATGCGCCCCATCAGGCTAGAGCCATTGACCTGGGCTAAAATTCCCCGTCTGATCCATTCCACCAGTATCTCCGGGTCTTTGGCAAGCACCGGATGACGCTCCGGATGAGCCAGAACAGGGGTAATACCACGAGCTAGCAACGTAAAAAAGAAGTCTTCGGTAAATCCCGGAATATCAATAGCCGGTAACTCGACAAGCATGTAGCGGCCACTGTTAATACAGTACGCCCCCGGCTCTTTAACCAGATCCAGAATGTCCCGGTGGATAGCAACCTCCCCACCCGGATAAACAGGTATATGTAACCCGGCCTTGCCGCCTTCGTGTTCAAGCAGCCGGCACCCTGCAACAATTTGCTCCCAGGCCGGCAGCCACTCCCCCTCAATGACATGAGGTGTAGCCACAATGGCCTTTGTGCCGTTTTTCTGGGCAATCTCCAACATTTTAAGCGAGGTATCCAAGTCCTTCGAACCGTCATCGATGGCCGGGATAATGTGACAATGCATGTCTAACATCTAATAATAAATCTCCTTTAAGTGGGTAACCTTGACTTTTAGTGTACCCTTGTACTCTTGGTTTGTCAATTATCCCCCTTACAAAAAACAAACTCCAGATAACTAAAATTACCTGGAGTGTAATCAATTATTTATTTTGTTTTTCAAACACTTTTGTGCAAAAGAACAATATTCTTCCATTGTCTCAACAAGTGACTTACACTGTTCTGAAGATAATTCTTCCGGATTACAGCTGGATTGACCCAATACCTCCCGATATATATCCTGAAGTTGATAATTACGGTAACCTAATTTTAACAACTGCTCTTTTAAAGATTCGATGCGTTCTAATTCCGTCACCTACTCTCCCCCCTACCTTACACTAAATTATCGTTAAGAAATAAGTCGTTTAACACATTCCCAATAATATTAGTGCTTAAGTCCTATTGACATTCTACCTATAACTATTATAAC
>NZ_DATMXX010000386.1:0-3726 GCF_035561255.1 Sporomusa sp.
CTACAGAGTCATCACGTCGTACAGCATAAATTTTAATGTCTGATCTGCGAATAATATCTTGTTTATCAGCAAAGGTTTTAGCAGCTAAGATTTCTTCAGGGAGTACGGCCGGTCCGGTAAAGGCTAACTTGTCTTGTGCATGACGCAAAGTAGTGATAGTTGATGCGATAGAAACTAATTCTCTATTAATAACTTGAAGCTCTTTCTTGGCCATGTCGGCGTCGATTAAGTCTTCCCGGAACCAGCTAGTAATTTCTGAGCGTTTTTTTAATAAATCCAACTCAGCCCTTGTTGATTTGTCAATCTCTTTTGAATAATCTTTAGCCACATCTTGCTTTATGTATCGGTCTAGACTATCACTGCCTTGGGCCGAGTTAACAAAGATATCCCAAACTGATTCATCGAATTCATTAGATGGTATTCTCCGGCATTGACAAGGTTCCAAATGCATATAATTACCGGATTCTTTTGTGATGCATGAATAGTAATAATACATCTTGGGAGCCGTCTTTTTACGTTGCCCAGGGCGTCCGTAGGCGGTCATAGAACGTTGGCACAGGGAACAGTAAAGGATGCCCTGTAATAAGTACTCGTGGGTTGTATTGCGCTTCGCAAAGCGCTTGTTTTTTTGCCGCTGCTTTTGCGCTCTCTGATATGTTTCATAATCTACGATAGCCGGCACTGTTATTGGGATCCAATCCTCACGAGGATTATCAGTGATTTCCCGCGTGTTCTGGCCTGTTTTGCTGACTGATTGGCGAAATAGATAATGTTGGCCATAATACATATCTCTGGTTAAGACACGCTCCACGCAGTTAATTGATAATGGCTTACCATCTTTACGGCCTTTAACCCCCGTGCGGGCCAGTTCCAATGTGATTGTCCGTGCACCCAGGCCTTGCTCAATACACATAGCGTAAATCTTACGAACTACTTGAGCCTCATCATCATTAATAATATACATTGAGGTTTCTTTATCAAAATTATACCCATATGGCCGGGCGTTATGAACAATTTTCCCTGAGTTAGCTTTAGCCTTCCGGCCACGCTGGGTACGCTCACGAATCTTTGCTTTTTCAAAAGCGCTGATGGCGCCGCGTATGCTGAAAAAAAGACGGCCCTCCGGGCTGGCATCATAGTCGCCGGTTACAAAGTAAAGATTGATACCGGATTTTTCGATTTCATCTGCAATGAGCAGTTGGTTAGTCAGGTTACGACTTAGCCGATCAGGATCATAGATACAGATGTTTTGAATGAGCTTAGCACGCAGGTCATTTCTAAGCTCTTCGAGGGCAGGCCGGTCAAGGTATTCGCCACTGTAACCATCATCAATATATTCTTTAATTGCAGTTAATCCCATACTAATCAGGCGATTTCGACAAACCTGTAACTGATCGCCAAGTGAATAGCCAGACTTAGCTTGTTCCTCTGAGCTTACCCGGACGTAAACTGCGTTCATGAGCCCTCCATATAATAGTTTGATTCTTTGATTATGCGTAGTAATTTTCCATTCCCAATTGGTTAAACATAAGGCAATTATTCATTTGTGTACCAGTTGTAGTTTAGCAGAGCAAAAAATTCATCCTCTCTGAATTGCAGGAAGAGTAAATTCGTCTGCCCCTCGCACTGCCACTGGCAAGCTTCAATATACCTCACTTAATGTTTCGCGGGACTTACAGAACAATATTAACCATGTTGCCAGGTGTTGTCTGGATTTTTGTAACAAGACTGCGCCATTCATCAAAGGTTAAAAAAGACTGCCCCGGCTCAATTACATCAGCCGGTACCCGGAAGTTAACCGTGTTCCCAAAACTGGCGACAGACAGAACACCCCCATAAGCTGCGAGTGTAATGCGATCAAAATCAATAATAGGGAGGGCTTGCCCTAAGAAGAATTCTTTGTTGACTGAGACTTTCATCTTGCACCTCCTTTATCCCACTATATTTCTACTATGATAATGAGTGAGCAATTTGTATGCATCTATATAACGGCAGCATCGGTAGTTACTTTTGATATGACAAGTAAGCCTCTTGCGCTTTGATCCATGAGCATTCTCCGTTTGAGTTTTCCTTTTTGAGGTTGGTGAAACAGCTTGCCCAAAAAAGTGGGTTTATTATAAGCTTCTTGTTTTTGTCAAAAACTCCTGTAATAATAATACATTTTGGCATCTCAAGCGGCATTTGATTGATAAGCTGGATCAGGAAGATTAAGCGGAAAGTTCTTAAGCCATACTGCATATAATCTATGGGGGTGATGTGGTGGCGAGAAAGGAGCTTACATTTATATTTAAGGGTTGTCAAGTCGGAGACAACTGGTATCCTGCAGATCAGTACCCGTTAGGAAAATTGCCGCAGGAGATTAAAGCTGCCATTGAACGAGGCTGGGTAGAAGGGTATTTCAAAAAGCGTGAGCAACGGCCGAGTTCAACCGGGTAATCCGGTTTTTCATATATGGACAAGCGTGACGGGTATTTCCCATAGATGAAAAAATGAATGGTGTTTACTGAAGTAAAAAAAGCAAGTATTATATCATGTAATATGGAGGGATTTCCTTTAATTTACAGAATGTAGAAATTGTTAGGGTGTATGGGGGAGATATTAGCCATTTTGTCATATTTGGCCTTAATGGAAATGGCATAGTTACTAATCAATTTAGTGGCGCGAAGGGGGGGACAGAGTGTCCAAGATTTTTATTAATCCGGGGCATGCTCCGAACGGCCAACCCGATCCGGGTGCAGTTAATCCGATTACAGGGCTGCGGGAATCGGATGTTGTGGCTAAGGTAGGTGGGTTGGTGAGTAAATATCTGCAATCGGCAGAGTGTGAAACTCAGGTTTTACAGAATAATAGCCTAGCTAAAGTTGTCGAAGCTGCAAATCAATGGTGTGCAGATTTATTTGTGAGTATTCACTGTAACAGCGTAAAGGACAGCAAAGCCGACGGGACTGAAACCTGGTATTGTCAGGGGTCCTCCGAAGGAAACGCGCTGGCTGACTATATCCAAAAGCAAATTATAGCTGCGTTACCACTTACCGATAGAGGACTAAAAGAAGCTGTGCCCGGTATCAGCGGGTTATATGTACTTAGTAATACCGATATGGCAGCTTGTCTGGTTGAGTTGGCGTTCATATCGAATGCAGAGGATGAACACCTGCTGGTCACCAAACAGGACGATTTCGCCAGGGCTGTTGCTAGAGGGATCACCGATTTTTTAGTAAAAATGCCGTCCTAACGGGGCGGTATTTTGATGGAATATTGAGCCGATGCTATTTATTATTCAGATGGATTTTAGCAAGGTTTAAAGGGGTATCAATAAAGAATCGCAAACATTAACGCCAGTCTCTAGATAAAAAAAGATGATCCTGTGGGATCATCTCAGCGCGATACAAAATCAAGCTTTTAAGTATTGGTTCAACATAGGTCAGGGATTTTTGGTTAATCCCGCTTAAGCTCGCCGAAATTTCCAGCTTCCACCAAGATTACATCCATACCGATTTTATTAATTTTATCCCAGGGAATAACTACATCTTCGTTACGTCCAAAGAGTCCCAAGAATTTTCCTACGCCGGGAACAACAATCGCGGTAAGCCGGCCACTTTCGACGTCAATTTCGATATCGGTTATGTTGCCCATACGTTTGCCATCAATTACATTAATTACTTCTTTTAATTTCAAATCGAGTGTACTACTGACAAAAATCTCATCAGACATTGGTCAAGCACCTCC
>NZ_DATMXX010000387.1:0-5502 GCF_035561255.1 Sporomusa sp.
GTTTATAATATTGAGAAAGCAGATTATTATTGGTATTACCTTATTAATAGTTTTATGGACAAACTCGTGTTTTGCCGGCCCCTCCTTACTAAGCCCAGGCCCGCGCATCGCAGTGGCTGTACATATTGATACTGCAGAAAAGGACATCTTTGGTGTTGAGCTCTTAGAATCAGGCATCAACCGTCTTGTGGAAGCTAAATTTAGCCTGCTGATGCTAGATGGAATGGTACTCTCCGGAAGTAGTGTCACAAGAGATTTAAGAAGATCAGGCATTGATGACTTCAATACCCCCGAACAATCTAAACTCAAAAGCTTCGGCCAGTTAAATGATGTATCTTATGTGCTCCTGCTTACCCTTCATCCACTCGACATTTCTGCTGACATTAAAGCATTTGACGTAAGTAAAGGCGATTATATTATCGGCAAAAAAATAACCCAGCTTAAAGAAGCTGAGCCTAAACCAGGTTTTATAGACAACATCGTATCAAAATTCTCCCATATGATTGACAGTGAACTTGATACGATAATAACCGTTATTACAAAATCCTGATAACTATCCTATTGACACACACCACATCTTTTACACCCCGCCGCGCATGGCGGGGTATTTTTTTCTGCCTGAGATTGCCGATACTCGGCCAATAGATACTCAGAATTGAAGCCCATATTTAAATTGTTCCAAGGCAAGACTTCATCCACACCTCTATTACGGTATAAATAAAACTCTTCAGCAACTTCATGGGTTTTAAGCGCTTGCTTCCAGCCCTTCACCCCACCGCCAGCCACAGCAGTGTCCAGCACCGGCCCAAGCCGCCGGTCACCTCTTGCCAACATACTTTGAATATAGGCCTCTTTAGGCTGCTCAATCAACACTTCTACCCCTTTTTGTGGCTTCAACGCGCTCTGAATATATTTTAATTTATCAGATACCTCTTTCATTGGTGCCATCGGCAACCACTGAAAGGGTGTAAACGGCTTAGGGATAAAGGGATTAATACTTAGCGTCAATAACCCCCTGCTGCCCAGACTTTCCATGTGTTTTTTTATATTATGAGCCATTTCCACAATAGCCTCAATATCTTGAGTTGTTTCCCCCGGCAGGCCAACCATAATATATAGCCTAACATGCGGAATACCAGCTGTCGCCGCAGCCGCTATTGCTTGATATATATGTTCATCACTGATTTGCTTATTGATTACCTTACGCATCCGCTCGCTGCCGGCTTCCGGTGCCAGTGTAATAGTTTTGTGACCACTGGCTGCCAAAGATTCAACTAATGCCGGGGTTAGAGAGTCAGCCCTGAGCGAAGCAACTGACATTGTTACCCCCTGACTTAAAATCATCTGGCATAATTTATCAATCTCAGGATAATCAGATATAGCAGCTCCCATAAGACCAACCTTAGCCTGCAGCAGCCTAGCTTTTTCCACACCTTCAGCAATCTGTGCCAATGACCGTACCCGTGGATTGCGGAAGCAATAACCAGCCATACAAAACCGACAATGTCTGCCACAGCCTCTGGCAACTTCGATTAGATACATATCTTTAAATTCAGTTTCAGACGTGACAATAACGGTCTGCCCAGGGTATCGCCCTAAATCTTTAATATATCGGCGCTTTACCTGTGCCGGCACCTTCACATGCCGTTTAAAATGTTCGATAACGCCGTCACGGCCGTATATAGGCTGATAAAACCGCGGCACATATATTCCTTCAATTTGGGACAGTTGGAGCAGGAGTTCTTCCCTGGACAGCCCACGCTGCTGGCTGTCATAATAGCTGTCCAGGAAATCCTGGATTACTTCTTCGCCTTCACCGACTATACAAGCATCAACGAAATCGGCTAATGGCTCAGGATTAAAGGTAGCACACGGACCACCAATAATCACCAATGGATCGCGATCTTTCCGGTCAACGGCTAATAGTGGGACCTTGCCTGTTCTGAGTATCGAAAGAAGATTAAAATAATCCATCTCAAATGAAACGGCAAAAGCAATCAATGGGAATTCATATAATGGAGTTTGATTCTCCAAACTCAGTAGCGGCGTGTTCGTTCGAATATACTCTGCCAACGTTTTCTTATCTGGTAAAAACAGACGTTCACAGGCAGTATCGCCCCGGCTGTTTATTTGTTCATAAATAATATGCAATCCCAGATTTGACATCCCAACATGATAAGTATTAGGGTAAACAAGGGCCATAGGCCGGCGGGATCCTGGTGCAAAAGCCAGTGTTCCCTGCTCAGCGGCTACAATTTTCTGCAAGCGTTCTTTCAGTTGCCACGACACGTTATCACATCCACCTGTAATGTCTCCCGATATTTACCGTTACTGGTAACATTACAATAGTATACAAATATATAACTAAAATTATAGCTGATATTTTAGGCCCAAATCCTCTGGGCACTATCTTCCCATGCGATGACCCGCCCAACAGTCAACGTTGCAGCAACATCAACAAGACGCTGATTCCGTGAACCCCGAAAAGCCAGGCCCAAATCACGTTCACTTGCACGATATAAGCCATCAATTAAAATATCCGTCTGTTTGAGCAATTGGCCTACGCCCTTATGGTTTACGGCCATAGCTGCCAGTTGCTCGAAGGTAAACCCACTATAGGAAACAATATCAAGTCCCAGGGATTTTAACCGCTTGGCCAGGTGTGCTAATGGTTCAGCCTGAAGAAACGGCTCACCGCCGGAAAAAGTCACTCCCCGTAATATTTTATTATGAGAAGCACTTTTTTCAATATAGTGGAAAAGATCCTCCAGCTTAGTGGTATAGCCACCATTTATGTCATGGGTGTCAGGATTATGACACCCATGACATTGATGCGGGCACCCCTGGGTGAAAATCACCAGCCTTAAGCCTGGCCCGTCAACAATGCTTTCTTCAGTTATTCCGGAAAGTCTAATCTCCATATTTATCCCAGCCTCAGATATGTCTTACACGTTGATTTAACTCATTTAACTTAGCATCATTAAACCGGTCAACAGTGCTTAAGTAGCCGGTAATACGGCGAACACGGCGAACACTGGTAGTACCGCACGACGGGCATTCCTCTGTGTCAATTACACCAATATGGCCGCAACCTTCACAGAAATCAACAGGATAATTAAAGCCGGCATAACCAAAATCACATTTACGCATATAGCGGATAATCTCTTCTAAAGCACCCAGATTATTGACAGGTGGAGCGCTAAATTCAACATAACTTATGTGTCCGGCATTAGCATACTTATGATAGACACCTTCAATACGGATTTTATCATAAACACTTATCGGGTAATTAACTGGAATATGGAAAGAGTTGGTGTAATACTCTTTATCAGTCACTCCAGGGATAATGCCATACTCACGGCGATCCATTTTTACAAATCGTCCTGACAGGCCTTCAGCAGGAGTAGCTAACAGCGTATAATTCAAATCGTAATGTTCAGCCGCCCGGTCTAGCTTATCACGCATAAAAGCAACAATCTCTTCACCCATGATTTGCGCTTCTTCATTTTCGCCATGGTGGTAACCAGTTAATGCAGTTAACGTTTCGGCCAAACCAATGAAGCCAACCGAAAGAGTGCCATGTTTGATAACATCCTCAATATAATCATTAGGTTTCAGGTTATCTGAATCTACGTAGATTCCCTGCCCCATTAAGAATGGCATATCACGAACTTTCAGTTTAGCCTGTACCTGATATCGATGAAAAAGCTGTTCGCAGGTTAAATCAATAAATTTTGCTAAACTCTGGTAAAACTTCATAAAATTACGCTCAGCTTTAATCGCCAGTCTCGGCAAATTAATCGTAGTAAAACTCAAGTTACCACGTCCGTCAGTAACTTCCGGACCGCAACGATTAGACATTACCCGGGTACGGCACCCCATGTAGCCAACCTGATCTCCATACTCCTTATTAAACGACGAATCCATAAAACTAAAGGTAGGATTAAGACGTTGAGCTGAAACACGAATCGCCAGCTTAAATAGATCATAATTCGGATCGCCCGGATTAAAGTTAACGCCTTCTTGCAGTCGGAAAATGATATTAGGGAAAATTGGGTTTTCGCCTCGCCCTAAACCTTTCTCATATGCTAGTAAAACATTCTTAGTTACAATTCGCCCGGCCGGAGAAGTATCTGTACCAATATTGAGACTAGAAAAAGGCACCTGCGCACCAGCCCGGGAATGCATACTGTTCAAATTATAAATTAATGCTTCCATGGCCTGATATACTTCTTCATTACTGGCTTTCTCCATAAACTTCGCCATATCGCGGTCAAAAAAAGCAAACGACTGGCCGCCATGCATATCATTTTGTGAGCTCTGTAAAATAATAGCAGCAAGTGCGGTGGCCGATGCAGGGCGTTTAGGAGATCGAATATAGCCATGACCATTATTAAAACCGCTATGCAAAAGTTTTCCCAGTGGGATCTGGACACAAGTCAGTGTCTTCCCATAAAAATCCAAATCATGAATATGATAGTCACCTTTAACATGGGCTTGCGCATATTTCTCTGGAATAAGGCGGTTTAAATAAAAAGACTTGCTGGCAGCACTGGCAATCTGCAGCATCTTGGCTGAAGGAGAATTTGAAACATTGGCATTTTCCCGACTGGTTTCAACTAATATCTCACCAACAGCATCCATAAGATCGGACTTAGCCTCCCGCATACGAGTCCGCTTATCTCTGTGCAAAATATATGCTTTAGCTGTTTTAGCATGGCCTGTTTCAATTAATGTTTTTTCAACAGCATCCTGGACATCTTCAACACTAAACAAGCCACCATTATATCTTTGCTTTAAAAACTTCAAAACTTCAAGTGTAAGTTCCAACGCCAACTGCCTATCTGCCCCGCCAACTGCCTTCGCGGCTTTGTAAATCGCCTCTGTTATCTTACTTTCATCAAAAGATAATTCCCGTCCATCACGTTTTTTTATCTTAGCAAACATTAATTCTCCCCCATATATTCAGCTTACTCTTTATGCTGAGCTTTCATTAGGCTCTCAAGTTCCTGCATAAAATTATTAATATCGGCAAATTGACGGTAAACTGAGGCAAACCGCACATATGCCACCTGATCAATCTCTTTTAGATGCTGCATTACAGCCTCGCCAATTTGGCGGGTTGAAACCTCTCGCTCACTTCTATTGCGAATCTCTTTTTCGATTTTACTTACAGCTATTTCAATAATATCAACAGGCACTGGCCGCTTTTCACAGGCTCTGACTATCCCCCCGAGCAGCTTGCCTCTGTCAAACATCTCACGGCGTCCATCTTTTTTAATTACCATTAACGGTATCTCTTCCACTACCTCATAGGTAGTAAAACGGCGGGCGCAAACCGAACATTCCCGGCGACGCCTAATGGAGTTCCCTTCATCGGCTGATCTGGAATCAATTACTTTGCTGTCAGCGGCTCCGCAAAATGGACAGCGCAAATTATCCACTCCCTTGATTACTCTGCTAAGTATGTTATAATATTTATAGCTCAGCAGACATCCACAC
>NZ_DATMXX010000388.1:0-9804 GCF_035561255.1 Sporomusa sp.
CTCTTATCATTATACAGGATTTGCTAAATTACGGACAATAAATTTATATCATTATTTTCATTTTAAAAAAAATATATACTTCCGCATTAAAGAAGTTTGCCGGCGCAGGCGGGGTGCTGCATTGACAACGAGTATAAAAAAACGAACTTAGGTCTTGACAATAGCAGGGAATCATACTACATTTAATTTAGAATGAAAGTTGTGTCTTGCTAGGGAACATTTCACATAGTTAACTGGCTGATCAAAAAAAATGAAGGCCAAAGAGGTTGTTTACAAACAGCTTCTTTGGCCTTTGGTGTTTTCTAAAATACTGTTTAAAAAATGGGGAGTGATAATATGTCTAGAGTTGCTGTTGCCAGTACTGATGGAATCGCGATCAATGAACATTTTGGCAGGTCTAAAGAATTCTGGATCTATGAAGTGGCCGAAACCGGCGAATACCAGTTTATTGAACGCCGGGAAAGCAATGCTCAAGCTGCTCATGCCGGTAAAGGCCATAGCTTTACAGCACAACTGCTTGCTGATGTGGAGGTTGTACTGGCAACTCAGATTGGCCCCCGGGCAGAGCAGGAATTGCAGAGCTACGGCGTGATTGCATTACCGGTGTCAGGCCCTATTGATAAAGCGCTAAAAACCTATGGCAAAAGGCGTAAATTTATCAAAGATAATATCCCCAGAGCAAGTATCACAAGTCATCCAGGCGGTTGCGGCGGTTGCTCCCATGGTTGCAAGTAGCCTCAAAGATTACTGTCAAAACAATATTGACAATTGAATTTGCGCAGATGTATAATGACTTAAGCGTACATGCAAAGTAGCATTGCTGACTGGTCAAAAGAATCAGAGGCTGTGTTCCATTATTATGGGATACAGCCTTTTTTGATTTTCACATAACCTTATCGTAGCTTTGCTACTCCAGCCGGGGGATAAAATCTTATTGGATTTCATAGAGCCGGTATAATTCAAAGTTGACCAGACATACTGGAGGCTTGGGTTTACACTTGTTGTGAGACAGGGGTAAAACCAGGCTTTTTTATTATACTTCTTTCAGTAAAGCGAGGCGAAAATTATAATCACCATAACAGATGTAAGCAAGACCTATGTTACGCCCCACGCCAGCATAACTGCCCTGCGCAGCGTAAATCTGCAAATTGAAAAAGGTGATATTTTTGGCATTATCGGCTTTAGCGGGGCCGGTAAATCAACCCTCATCAGGTGTTTAAACAGGCTGGAGGAACCTGATTCAGGATCAATTGTTATTGAAGGTCAGTCGATTACCGGCATGGACAAAAAACACCTGCGGCAGGCAAGACGGAAAATTGGCATGATTTTTCAGCAGTTTAATCTATTTGATGCGAAAACGGTTTTTGAGAACGTGGCTTTCCCGTTAGAGGTTGCCGGTCATCCCCGGGAATTTATCAATAATAAGGTAAAACAGCTGTTGGAACTGGTTGGTTTGGCTGATAAGGAGCAGGCTTATCCACTGCAGTTGAGCGGCGGCCAGAAGCAGCGCGTAGGCATTGCCCGGGCTCTCTCTAACGAGCCGAATGTCCTCTTAAGCGACGAAGCCACTTCGGCCCTTGACCCCCAGACAACCCTCTCTATCCTGGAGCTGCTGAAAGATATCAATAAAAAACTGGGGCTGACAATCGTGCTGATCACTCATGAACTGGATGTGTTAAAGCATATCTGCAATAACATGGCGGTGATCGAACAAGGCGAAATCGTTGAAACCGGGCCTGTCGATAAATTCTTCCTTAACCCGGAAAGTGATACGGCGAAACGGTTTATTACTATTCTGCAGGGATTTCAGGCCAAAAGGATATACCGGGAGGGAGAAGGCATTTGAGTGAGGATTTACTGGATTTATTGCTCACTGGTTTCAATGAAACCATCTATATGGTCATTCTCTCTACGCTGGCAGCCTTAGTTCTTGGTTTTCCCCTGGGGATCATTCTGGTAGCAACCGAAAAGGGTCATGTGCTGGAATCGCCCAGAATCAATAAGGTGCTTGGTACAACCATCAATATCATTCGCTCTTTTCCGTTCATTATTTTAATTGTAGTGTTGTTGCCATTAGCAAGGTTTATTGTGGGCACCACCCTCGGGGCTACTGCAGCGGTAGTGCCGCTGGCGATTGGATCGGCACCATTTCTGGCCAGAATCATTGAAAACTGCTTAAAGGAAGTCAGTTACGGCAAGATTGAAGCCGCAATGGCGATTGGGGCCAACCCGCTTACCATCATTACCAGAGTAATGATCCCGGAGGCGCTGCCTTCGCTGGTCAGAGGCATAACCCTAGCTATTATCGCCATAACCGGCTTTACCGCAGTGGCCGGGGCCATTGGAGCCGGCGGGCTGGGCAGTTTGGCAATCCGGTTTGGGTATATGCGCTTTCGGGATGATATTATGATTGCCACTGTCGTCGTGCTCATTCTTTTGGTTCAGGGGGTACAATGGGGAGGTGACAGTCTGGCCCAGTATATTAATAGAAAAAGGTATAAGTTTGACTAACAATTAGTAATAAGGGGATGATTTTTGTGTTAAAAAGAAACATGGTTTTTAAGGCTGTATTGGCAATCATTAGTGTTATTTTTGCCGGCAGTGTATTTGCCGGCTGCTCATCAGGCAATAAAGCCCAGCCGGCTGCACAACCGGCAGCAAAACAAGAGGTGACTGTTAAAGTAGGGGCGGCAGTGGTACCTCATGCCGAGATATTAAACTTTATAAAACCTAAACTGAAACAAGAAGGGATTAATCTCGAGGTAGTGGTACTGGATGATGAGGCTCAATTAAATCCTGCCCTGCAAAATAAACAGATTGATGCCAACTATTTTCAGCACATTCCGTACTATGAGTCGGTAGCCAAAGAAAAAGGGTACAGTTTCACTGTGGCCGCTAAGGTACATGTAGAACCGATCGGCTTTTATTCACAGAAGATCAAATCCAAGGAAGAACTAAAAGACGGAGCCACAATCGCTATTCCGAACAATCCTTCCAACGAATTCAGGGCGCTGGTTTTATTACAGGCCAACGGGCTGATCAAATTAAAAGACGGTGTAGCCAACTTCTCAGCCACGCCGCGTGATATTGCCGATAACCCGAAAAAGCTAAAATTTGTTGAAGTCGATTCGGCGCAGCTTACCAGATCGCTGCCTGATGTTGATGGTGCTATCATTAATACTAACTTTGTTCTTGAAGCGAAAATAGATCCCAAGTCGGCTTTGTTCAGAGAAGATGCCAACTCACCCTATGCGAATAACCTATTTGTCAGAACAGGGGATGAAAGCAGGCCTGAGATCAAAAAGATTGCTGAGATTCTAACCTCGCCTGATGTAAAGAAGTTTATCCAGGATAAATACGGTGTTGCTGTTGTACCTGCGTTCTAAGGGGGTTAAGCATGAAGCCTGTTAACCTTACCGAGGCGGAGGTTCCCGTGCGGGAGATCCGCCTCGGGTCTATCACCGGTTTTGCGGGAACTGCCGGCGAACTGGTGCGCTGTGCCCGGGCCGGCAGCCTTACCGACAGTACCCGCAGTTTCAGTCAATGTATGGGCTGCAGTTCAAATAATGCTTTTTGCCAGTTGGCGATGATTCAGGATGCTGCTGTTGTCAACCATGCGCCGGTAGGCTGTGCCGGTGACTTCTTCACCTTTAACTTTGTCTACCGGGTAGGCCAGATGGAGAGAAAGCAGCCGGCGGTGATCGGCCGTTATTTCAATACCAACATTGAAGAACAGGATACCATTTTTGGCGCGACGCAAAAACTGGCAGACACCATCCGGGCCGCTTATCAGCGCGTACAGCCTAAGGCCATATTTATTACCACCTCCTGCGCCTCCGGCATCATCGGTGATGATGTCGAGGGGGTGGCCAATGATTTATCCGGGGAATTGGGAATTCCGGTGGTTGCCTGTTTTTGTGAAGGGTTTAAGTCGAAAATCTGGACGACTGGCTTTGATTCAGCGTATCATTCGATTGTCAGAAAGATTGTAAAGCCACCGGCAAAGAAGTCTAATAAGATTAATATTGTGAATTTCTGGGGCAGTCATATCTTTGATCAATTATTGCAGCGATTAGGGTATGAAGCCCATTATATTGTACCCTTTTCCACAATAGCCCAGCTGGAGCAGATTGCCGAGGCGGCTGCTACCATTCAGATTTGTCCGACACTGGGTACCTATATCGGTGCCGCGCTGGAGCAGGTATATGGGGTACCGGAAATCAAAGCCCCGCCGGCTTATGGCATCGCCGGTACTGATCAATGGCTGCGGGAACTGGGAAAAGTCCTGGACCGGGAGCAGGAGATTGAGGTCATCATTGCCGAGGAGCATGAGCGGGTACTGCCCAGGCTCAGTGAATATCGCGACAAGCTACAGGGAAAAACCGCTTATCTTACGGCCGGAGCCGCCCATGGGCATGCCTTGATTGCTGTATTAAGAGAATTGGGTATGACAGTGCAGGGGGCGGCCATCTTCCATCATGACCCTATTTATGATAATGGCGATATAACTGCCGACGCCCTGGCCCATGACGTAACGACCTACGGTGATATCCCTAATTATAATGTCTGCAATAAACAGGCCTATGAACTGGTTAATATCTTAAACAAAGTAAGGCCGGATATTATGATTGCCAGACATGGCGGCATGACGCTGTGGGGAGCAAAGCTGGGAATACCAACACTATTGATCGGGGATGAACAGTTCGGCTTTGGTTATCAGGGAGTCCTTAATTATGCGGAACGCATCTTAGAGACCCTGGATAACCGGGAATTTGTCACAAATCTTGCCAGACACAGCACAATGCCTTATACCAAGTGGTGGCTGGAACAAAACCCATTCTCGTTTCTCAGGGGTGACTTAGATGTCAAAGTTTATTGAACAGCCGCGATACTCTTGCGCCTTAGGCGCACAGCAGTCGGTCATAGCCATAAAAAGAGCTGTTCCTATCCTGCATTCCGGGCCTGGCTGCGGTGATAAAGTCAGCCGGCTGCTGGGGCAGGGAGAGGGCTATGCGGGCGGCAATACCGTGCCCTGCACCAATGCCAGTGAGGCTGAAATTGTCTTTGGCGGTGAGGGCAAACTGGACAGTGTGATTGCGGGTGCGTTCCAGGTTATTGATGCTGATCTCTATGTAGTGCTTACCGGCTGTACTTCTGATATTATCGGCGATGATATCGGGCAGGTGGCAGGCAGGTACCAGTCTGAGGATAAACCGATTGTGTATGTGGAGACAGGCGGCTTTAAAAGTAATAACTATGTAAGCCATGAAACCGTAGTTAAAGCCATTATTGACCAGTATGTCGACAAATTCAAAACCGGAACAACGCCAATTAAAGGGCTTGTCAATGTGTTTGCCTCTATTCCCTACCAGGATCCCTTCTGGAATGGAAATCTGGAAGAGCTTAAGAGGATACTGGCCGGGATCGGGCTGACAGTAAATATTCTGTTTGGAGCAGCGTCCGGGGGAGTAGCGGAATGGAAAACCATCCCCCAGGCAGAGTTTAATATTGTTGTGAGCGCCTGGCCTGGCCTTGGCATTGCTAAGCATCTGCACGGAAAATATGGAACTCCCTATATTCAGTTTCCGTATTTGCCAATCGGTGGTGTGGAGACAACAAAGTTTTTGCGGCAGGTTATTGATTTTGCCGGTCTGGATGAAGCGAAAGCCGGGGCTTTTATTAAGGCCGAAGAAGAGCGCTTTTATCTGCATATTGAGCGGACAGCCGACTTTATGCTGGAATTCAGATATGGTCTTCCCCGCAGATTATATACGATAGTAGATGCTTCGTATGCGATCGGTTTTGCTAAATATCTGCTTAATGAACTGGGGATTATTCCTGCTAAGCAGTTTATTGTTGACGATACGCCGGAGGAGTTCCAAGCGGCGATCTGCGAGCAGTTTAAGCATATTTCGGAATTGCGCTCGGCCCTGGTGAGTTTCTCAACAGATGGTGGCGCTATTCAGGCGGAAATCAGAAGTGATGTTCACAAAAGCAGGGCCTTGATTATTGGCAGTGGCTGGGAACGGGATCTAGCCAGGGAGATTGGGGCAGACCTGTTGATTGTCAGCGTGCCTGTGGCGTACAGGCTTGTCCTGAATTGCGGCTATGCCGGTTATAACGGCGGCCTGCGCGTTATCGAAGATATTTATGACAGAGTGCTTGATACCTATAGATAAGAAGTATTATACCTACTGTTATTTCCAGGCTGATTAGAATGACTGAAGGCCGGGATTGCTTTACAAGCATTCCTGGCCTTTGGTATTTTCAATATAATGAAAAAATTTAGGGAGGGGAATTTATGACATTACACAGGTTTGTAGTGGTCTCATTTTTAGTATTCATATTGGGGCTTGTTGCCCTCTATACCGGGGTCAACCGGGTGCCGCTGCGGCAGCAGGGCGGCACACATGAGATGCACAAATCGTCCCTGCAGGTTCCTGTGGCCAGCAATACGAAACTGGTGGCGACAATACCGGTCACTATCCCTGTAGCTAAACATGTGGGTTAAAAGGAGTTGATCGAATGACAAAATATAAGTTTTTTTCCTGGAGCGCAATCCTGCTCAGTGTCCTGCTGCTTGTTTTACCCAGACTAATTCCTATTTGTAACGGGCTGATGCAAAATGGCAGTCCGATGCACTGCCATTATACCTATCAGGCGGAATTTCTTATTACCTTGCTTGCACTCATTCTTGCCAGTGCCCTGCTTGTGCTGCGTACAGATGAAGCGCGTCTGCTCAGTGGTTTTGTTATTTTGCTGTTAGGCATTACTGTGGTTATCCTCCCCCAGACCTGGGCGCTTGGTATTTGTGAGGCTGGCGGGTGCCAGAAAACAGCCTTTTTCAGCACCATAGGCGGCAGTTTGCTGGCTTTGTCAGGTGCCGGGATTGTGTGGCTGGCCTGGCGCGGTAACAATCTTCATGAATAATGTATTATACGAGGAGACTAGACTATGATATTTCTTATTTGGAAAAGTCTGCTGCACCGCAGGCTCCAAAGCCTGGCCATCATTGTTTCCATTGCAGTTGGCGTAGCCATAGTCTTCAGTGTTGCCGCCATATATAACGGGGTAGCATCAGGCATGGAGCTTTCCAAGCAGCGGATGGGCGCAGATATTGTCATTGTACCGTACGGTGTGACGCTGGAACCAAGCCTGCTTTTATTCGGCGGGGCAACTGCCAATTCTTACATGCCCCAAGAGTATGCCGAGGGGGTGCGGGGTGTTGAAGGGGTTCGTACGGTTACACCCCAGTTTTACACCCATTCCCTGACTGCCGATTGTCACGATATTGGGAGTCAAAACAGGATGATCGGTTATGATCCGGCGAGTGACTGGATTATTGCCCCCTGGCTGAAGCAGGTGCATAAGACCGGACTCAGCGATGATGAGGTGATTCTTGGTGCGAAAGTGCCGACCTGGACACAGGATAAAATATCGATACTGGGCAAGTGGTACAATATCGTAACCATTGCCGAGGAAACGGGAACAACCCTGGACTATTCCCTGCTGGTCAGTATGAATGAGGCCAGGCGGGTGGTTGCCAAGGATACCTCGCTGAAGCAGGTGTGGCAAAAGCAGGGTCCGCCGGAGGGCCTGATATCGACGTTGCTGGTGCAGGTTGATGAAGGGGTGGATATTGATAAGGTAGTAGCTAACATCCAAGCGGTTGGACTCATGAAGCCGATTGTGGCTGCAGAAGTCAAAAAACGCATTGCTGATCAGTTTACTGTGTTTGTTTTCTTAATAGGCGGCATTGGCTTACTGACAGTATTGACATCGTTGCTGCACCTGTTTTCCCGGTTTTATACGCTGACCTGGGAGCGGCAGGCTGAATGGGGGCTTTACCTGGCTTTCGGCGCCTCAGGACGGCATATTGGCACAATTATTGCCGGCGAAGCGGTGGCAGTCTCCCTGGTAGGTTCTGTTGCCGGGTTACTGCTGGGCGGCGGTCTGTACAAAGCGAGCCTGCAGCTGCTGGAGGCTTACCAATCCTTCCCCTTTGTGCAGCCGTCCTGGACCTTTATTGCCGGAAGTGCTGTGTTGATTACCGTGCTATTTACCGGGTTAGGGGCACTGGCTGCCTGGCTGCCGGCATACCGGGGCAGCCGCATTGACCCCAGTGTCATCATGACACGGGGGGAGTTTGACTAAAGGAGCGAAAACTATGGGCAACTTGCTGGAACTCAGGGATATTAACAAAAATTACGGTGATGATGTCATTCTGTCGGGGGTTTCGTTTACGCTGACCAGGGAAACGGCGGTTGCCATTATTGGACATTCGGGTGGTGGTAAAACGACGCTATTATCGATTATGGGGCTGCTGCAGCAGGCAACCTCCGGTACGGTGCTAGTGGATGGCCGGGATATTGCCGGTCTTGACCCGCAGCAGCTGGCCAAACTGCGGGGTGAATACCTGAGCTTTGTTTTTCAAAGAGCACGCCTGATAAATTCTCTGACTGCGCTGGAGAATGTTATGGCACCGGCCTGGTTTATTAGGAGCGGGGTGAACGTGGAACAAGCGGCGAAAGCTTTACTGGAGAATTTCGGGCTTGCTCACCGCTTGTACCATAAACCCCAGGAGCTTAGCCTTGGCCAGCTGCGGCGGATTTCCCTCGCGCGGGCTCTGCTGCTTAAACCTCCGATATTACTGGCTGACGAGCCGACAAATGATCTGGACCCGGCTTTGGCTGACGAGGTTACCTCGTGCCTGCTGGCCGCGCGTAGAGACGGTACAGGGGTGGTCATTGTGACCCATGATGCTGGTTTGGCCGCACAGGCTGATCAAACCTTTCGTTTAGAGGCAGGGGCATTACGGCCTGCCTAATGACTTGAAGGTAGTAAGCGGCGTTGGCACGAAATAAAGGAGAGCTTTTCTCGGTATGAGGAAGCTCTCCTTACTTTGCCTGTTAATCAATGACCTTTGCAACGCCCCAGCTTGTTTTTTTGTACTGTTAACCACCCGGTTACCAGAGCCGTTAGTTGCTCATGCTGACCTGTAAACACGTGGTCAGCCTCCATACGGACAAGCTCTTTCTCGCCCCTATACTGGTCGTAGACAAGCGCGGAGCCGGCTGGCGGTACAACGATATCCTGGTTTCCGTGAACAATAAGCAGGGGCGAGCGCTGCAACCGGAGTTGTGGTAAAGGATCATACCGGTTTTCCACCAAATCCTTAACAAAATTCGGTTCAAGGCTAAAACCCTTGCCCAGAAAATTAGCGACTGTCTGATTCTGCAAAGAACGTTGCCACAAATCCGGTCCCAATATAATGTTCTGGAAATTTTCCACAGGGTGAGTTACCGGTGCTAGTGCCACCCGTCCGGCAATCCCGGTATCATCATGACTGAGTGCAATCAGGCCGCCTAAGCTGTGGCCTAGCAGATAGATTGGCAAACCCTCGAACTCCGGCACGCTTCTAACCCAGTCAACGACATTCCGTAAATCTTCCTGCCAGTTTTTTATTGTTGTATCTGCGGCGAATTCACCATCGCTTTCCCCTGAGCCGGTAAAGTCGAAACGTACAGCAATAAGACCTGCGTCTGCAATGGCCTTGGCGAGCTGAAGGGTTAATTGGTTGGAGCCGATTTTATCGCTGGTAAAGCCATGGCAGCAGATAACAATAGGTGTCTGCGTTACAGTAAAACTGTTGGCATGGATCATGGCAGACAGTTTGCGGTTTTGGCTTATTATCCATTCATGTTGTTTCATGTTACTTCATCCCCCTTAAAATAAGTGAAGGCCAAAAAGCGACTTATGTCGTTTTTGGCCTTTAGTTTTTCTAATCAGCATTCAGTATGAATT
>NZ_DATMXX010000389.1:0-11136 GCF_035561255.1 Sporomusa sp.
GATACATATAGTAATAATTTTATGTCCCCACTTATAAAAGGAATATTGAACCGCATGCAGTCAACTCAAGCCAAATAATCTATAAGGATGTGTTACTAAATGAATGCAGCAATATATGTTCGCGTATCTACAGATCAGCAAGCCGAAAAAGGCTATTCTATCGATACTCAATTAGAAGCCTGTCGCAAATATGCCCTTGAGTTAGGCGCAACCAATATAGAAGAATTTGTTGATAATGGTTATTCAGGAGCGTTTATTGATCGTCCAGCATTGACTTCATTACGAGAAAAACTCAAGAAAAAGCTGTTTGATGTAGTAATTGCCTATGCTCCCGACCGCCTAGCACGCAAGACAATTCATCTTCTTATTATTTCAGAAGAAATTGAGAAAGCTGGAGCTCTACGTAAATTCGCATCTGTTAACTTTGAATCCACGTCCGAAGGCGAGTTAATGTACAAATTCCAGGGAATAGTTGCTGAATACGAAAAGGAAAAAATCAAAGAACGAACGATGCGAGGCAAACGCGGCAAAGCTTCCAAAGGCTTAGTTATCAGTAATGCCAAACCCTTCGGCTATTTGTTTGACCCTGAGAAAAACACCTATGTAATCAATGAACTCGAGGCTGAGATTATTCGGATGATCTTTGACTTTATTGTCAAAGAAGAAATGGGAACAGCCCGGATTTGCAAGGAATTGAATGCAAGGGGTATTCCCTCTCCCCGGAAGAAAAAATCCTGGATCGTTTCCAGTGTCCATCGGATACTAACGAATACATTGTATAAAGGCATTATCTATTCCATGAAATACCGTTATGAGAAGATTGGCTTAAACCAGAGAAAACGAACGCTTCGGCCGGAAACGGAATGGATTCCGATCCCCGTTCCAGCCATTGTGGATGAAGTGACCTGGCAAGCCGCCCAAAAACAGCTTCAGAAAAATAAGGATTTCGCGAAACGCAACCTAAGACACGACTATCTGCTCAACGGACTTGTTACCTGTGCCAAATGTGGGAGGGCAATGGTCATTTCTCATTCCGGCAGTAAACAACTGATCAGCTATTACGCATGTCTAAGTCAAAAAAGCTCATCCTATTTGTATTCCGACCAAGAACCCTGTACGGCAAGACAAGTGCCTACGAAATTACTGGATGAATACGTCTTTGACTATCTTATGGAGCTTTGCAATAACCCGGCTAAGATTACCGAATATCTTGAGTGCATCCCCCGCAACAAGGACATTGACAAGCAACAAGCGGCACTTGCTCAAATGATAAAAGCAGAAAAGGATTTGATACAGCAAAAAGAAACCGTATTGCGGTGGTTTCGGCAAAAGATGCTAACAGAAGGTGAAGTTGAATCCCAGTTAAAAGAAATACGCGGTCAATTGCTTGATATCGCGAATATGAAAAAAACATATGAAGCTGAATTAGCCGCAGCCTCCTCCTCTAGCAGCTCTCCTGCTGAAATCGTTGCTACAATTAGAGGCAATCTGTATAAAGAAAATTTTACTGTGCAAGAAAAGAGATCTGCTTTGCAAGCCATTTTGGATAGGGTAATTGTTGAGCGGGTTGATCATACCCGTGGACGAGGCAGCCGGCCGGAGATTCATGTTCAGCTTAAATTAAAATGACCCCAGTTCAATAATGTGTTGAACTGGGGTCATTTGTTTTTATGAATTTACAAAGAATCTGACAGTGATACGGTTCTGTTTTGTGTTAGACTAAAAGCACCCAAAAGGGCAATGAGACCGCCCCATTGCCCCGCAAAAAACATATTAGTATTACATAAATCTTCAGTGATACGTAGCTTTTGTCCGTTCATCTCTAACGACGAATTCTTCTTTGCTTATAAGCTATATGTAAACTTAGTTTCAAGAAGCATCAAAACTATCAGGCTATTTGAATACTTCAAGTTCCTAAATAGCAGCAGTTCTTTCAATCCCTATATCACTGTCGCAGCAACCTCATGAACTAATGACGATGCGCTACGCAAGATGCTATATCTGGCTTCAGATAATATCGTCAAAAAGTGGACTTAGCGCTATCGAGATTGGGAGATGGTTTTAAATCATTTAGCACTGTTATTTGAAGACCGCCATGCGATTTAATTGCCCAGAAATCATAATTCCCCGGGCAGGCCGGGCATTCACGCTAACGCGTGCATACCTCCGTCCTCCCCAGGGAAAACAATTGCAAGGGGCAATGGATACATTTGAATTGCAAGTAAAGCCACCTAATTTCTTGCCATGAAGAATTCCAATTACACAAAATTAGACGCAGACCCATATAGATCACTAGTTTCGGCTTTGCCGGCGCAATTGCTCTACTGCTTTAATTAAATCAGTGGCTCCTTTTTGGTTATCCCATCTTTGCCAAAAATCAATGGTTGCACTTAGCGGCTTATACGTTGGCTTATTTAACACTATCCTTGTTGGCAATAATACTGCATCTCCAACTATAATTGCCTCTCCGATTTCCAGTCCAGGGAGTATTTCCAATAATCCGCTTAGTGAATCAGGCATTAAACCTTTAACCACTGATTTGTCACTATCATTAGAAAGTCTTAACGATATTATATTATTGCATTGGCTTAGTATAGTAGTGCTAACATCAGATGGCCTTTGACTGACTATCATTAAGCCGACGCCATATTTTCTGCCTTCCTTTGCAATTCTTTCAAAGTTCTCTAGCGCCTTTTTCTCTAAAGGATTTGCACTCTTGGATGCACTTGGCAAATACAAATGCGCTTCATCACATAGTAATAATACCGGATGTCTGCCATCATTATTGGTACCGGGATCTGACCAAAATTGTATCTGGAAAACCAGTCGTGCTGTTAAACTTACCATTACCGGTAAAACGTCTGAAGGTACCTCGGAAAAATCAATTACCTTAATCCCCGGCTTATTATAATCAGTGATGCCGTTGTGACCCATTAGCTGATTTGCAAGACGATGCAGAGCTTCATATTCATACCACTTTTCTGGCGGTTGAAATAAAAAACCATAGCGCCGGTCTTCAAGTTTATTTTTTAAGCGAATTAATAACCTGGTTAACTTGTTGTTGAGTGGGCCTTGTGTCGTTTTTTCTTGGCCGGCCTTTTTGCCGCTTTCATAAAATTCTCCAGAGCCAATAATCTCTGCGTTTTTATACTCGAGTTCCTTAACTATGTGCTCCATCTTGAACGGTATAGGGCTATCAACTGTGAATGTATCCAATACTTCTTGTTTCTTAAGTTGTTCTAAAACCGTCTTTTTGGCCTTGGTGATTGCATCCAGTACAGCTAGCGACTGGTTAGGAGCAGATTGCTCGGAGTGGTCAATCAACATAGACTGCATTTCATCATAGTTCAGTAACCAAAATGGTAAGAAAAGTACGCCTTCCTTCGGATCAGCTAAGTCACCAGGTCCCGCTATACGCAATTGTTGTGCATATGGTAATTTTGTATATTCGCCATGAAGGTCAAATACAATGATATTTGAATAATCCAATTTAGAAGCTTGTTCTAAGATGTTTGCAACAGACCATGACTTACCTGAGCCAGTACTGCCCAGCAGCGCAGCATGCCGCTGAAATAACTTGTCACCATCTATATATGCTTTTGCTTTTCTATCCAAGGTATATGTACCAATCTCCAATGGTTTTTTTGTTGCAACACCGGCAGAACCAATTATCCCCATAAAGTCTTCCAGAGCTTTCCCTTCAACCGGAAATACGGGGCGATTAATGTCAGGTAGTGATAAAACAGCTCTGGTAAAATAATTACTAACTTCCCCGTGTTTTGCGCGATACGTTCCCACAAGAGTAACTTGGACACCATTATTTTCCGTAATGGGCGGAGACATCTCATCGCCGACTTCCGTATCACCCTCTAAAGGATCTCTCCAAACCCGGTTGATCATACCAAGCAACCATTCATTACTATCTAATCCTTGAATAGTTACTAGCCTTCCGACTCTTGCATGCGACAACTTTTCAGCCGAATGTACTTGAATAAATACTCGGGCGGTGTCCACGCCGCGAACCTCACCTATCGACTGTGTTTCCTCAAAATTGAAGATACCCACTATAGCCCCTCCTTACCCAACAACCTTGTCCACAAATTCTTCAATACTCCACAGTTGTCCGGGAAACTCACCACTATCTCCCTGATAGTACCAAGTAGTTAATCCTGCTGTTGATTGATCCAAGGCAATTATGTTCGGATAATCCTGCACTATCATTTTGGCGCTATCACTTAAATGCCTAGTTATTATAAGACAATTCATTCCTTGGCTCAGCCGCTCAGTTAAAACTGTTTGCAAATGAGAGTCATTAAATCCATAACCTATTACCATAATTGAATTAGCACTTCGAATACTTTGATTGGCCATTTCTCTATGACAGTTCATCGTTGGATCAGTTAAACTGGCCTTGTATTTAGTCAAACCCGGCGTAATAATAACGCGAGTTGCATTTTCAATCATCTCGCTACATTGAAAAGTTTCACTACCAAGTTGCTGCCATTTTAAAGAGCCATGTGGTTTCAACAGCCGTACTCGTTTTTGCTTTCGGTAATCTGTCTTCATTGTTCTCTTATCCGGAACTACCGTTAACGAATAGGAATCGCAGACTAAGGTTTCGTGGGAAAACCGTTGAAGATGTGCTCCCGAAAAGCCGGTGCAACAATGGATGCTACATACATCGCAAGCATACTCAATAAGGTGATCATAATTTGAGGTAATAATATTTAAACAGGGGTTGCCTGGCGGCAGACTGTCTATTATGTGTTTGATAAGCTTTGCTAACGGAAATGATTTGGCCGAAGTAGCAATCAACTGCCGCTTAAACTGTATATCCTTTAGATCGATGACAGTAGCGGTAGCTTCAATAATAAGATGTAAAAGTTCTTGACTAACAGTGCATCGTCCTAGTCCGTCTTCCAGCCCATGGGCTTCAATGCTTGCCAAACAAATTGTCCACTCACTGGTTAATTTAGGGTCGCCTACACATCTCTTAGGCATATCGCTTTTTAGAAAATTCGTCAATTCTCCCATACCAGGTAACCCCATCGAAACAGAAAGGCCTGTGCCTATTAACAACATCGGTCTAGTCCGTAGAAAATCTTGAAGCTTTGCCAAAATCTCATCTTTATCCACCATGCTATAAATTACCCCCTAGCCGAAACGAAACATAACATATCTAAGATATTCGCCATAAATCTCCACAGTCCCTTTCATTTTATTACCAATCAAGGAATGAATTTACATATAACAAGATATTCTGATAAAATTATACTATCGCAAACAAGTATGGTGGGTGATTAATGTGGAATTTGCATATTATGTAGCCAGAGGGGTTCACGAAAAAGTAAGTGCTATTGAAGTTGATAGTAATCCTACTGATTTTATTGAACGAACAAAATTCCGCTGTATTTTTTGCGGAATACAACTCGAGTTTTCTCACGGTACTAGCTATCCGTTATTTAAACGGTGGAGAGGTACCGCCCATATGCCTCACTGGATTTACGAAAATATAACTAGCCAAATCAAAAATCATGACAACAACAAGGACATTGAATTATTAGTATCGACTATTCTTCCCAGAGCACTGATGTCCCCGCAGCAGCATACAAGCACTGGACATCGAGGCTCCAACATATCAAAACAGTTCACCGGTAAAAGAACACGAATGTTCATCTCCTCTGTAAAAAATCTGCTTGACCCTAAAAAGGGCTACTACTTTAGTCAAAACTATGAAAACACGCAAATTCTTGCTGAAACCGGTGAAAAGTACTATCTAAAAGATTTGTTCGGAGCACAAGATGAAGTCATCGACAAGATTGATAGTAGTGCTGACAAGGAAATAGTCTGTATCGTAAAGGGTAACACACTGACCCCTAAAACAACAATAGGAGACCACGTATTGATTCCGCTGTCTAAATCAGGAAAGCATAAAAACTCGCAAAAATTTTCTCTTTTCATCCCAAAGGATTATGTACCAAAAAACTCTGGGCGGCTGGATGATATTACGGGAGCCTTTATTGTCGTTATGGCATTGCGAGAAAAACTGACTACGGATTCCAAATGACAATCTTTTCAATCCACCATCAAGTAGCCGTTTTGAAAAAATACGAAAAAAACAACACCGGTTCCGCCCCGGTCACTTAAACGAACAGCCGCCAACAGTTGACACCTTAACTGTTGGCGGCCCTTTTTTATTCCTATTTCTATTACTCCTGGTCACTCAGTCCAAAATTTCCCGCAACCTGTTCGCTCTCCTGCTGGGGGGGAATCTGCCATATCTATGCCGGTGCCGCGGCTACATCTACACATGTCAGGTCTTGACCGGTCGCGACCAATGCGAATCTCACCGCACCACCAAAGAGCGTCACTGCGCTGTATGGTAAGCATTATGGTCTATAGATTCAGACTCTGCAGCCTGCGGCTGCGGTGCTTGCTCGCCGGACGAAGTGCTCTCCTTAACCATATCTGCCATCATTTGCTTAAACGCCGGATCGCTTGCCATCATTTGCTTCATCATAGTCTGCATTTGGGGCTGCTGCATCATCCCCTTCATTGTTTGCTGCATGTCAGTGCTTTTCATCATATCTTCACACTGTTTTTGCATTTCCGGCGAATTCATCATCTCTGGGCCCATTTTTTCCATCTGGCCGTTTGGCATCATCATACCTGCCGCTGCTGCCGCCTGCTCAGTATTCGCTGCCGCACTTGCAAGCGAATTGGCACCAAAGGCCAGTCCTAATGCTGATGCGGTAATTAGTCCCCCAATAATCCACCCTGTTAATTTATTTTTCATAGTGTTTTCACTCCTCGTTAATTTATCCGATTATTATACCTTGACTAAGCTAACGCCCAGCCATCTTCAAATACGAAACCTTGCCGTTCGAGAATGCGCCGTACTTCACCTGTAGTAATCCAGGTGCGCGGGTCATGCAGCGAATAATCCTTGGTTTCAGCTTTGCGATAGGCTTCCATGATTAACTCTTTCATCTCACTAGTCAGCTTCTTACTCAACCTTGATTATTTTATAGTTTTATTTTCGTTTGAGGGTTCATTATGTTTGTGTCCCATCCCCCGCATCATAAACAGATGCATCAGTGGGCATATCAGCAGCACTAAATAGCTGGCCGCCCCATCGTAACCGCTTTGCTTGAGAAGTAGGACTACACCAATCGGCGCTAAACAGCAAGCAAGCATCATCAACATATGTTTAAGGCCGCCGCCGCAGCCATGCTGCTGCCCTTGACTTACGCCATTTTCCTTATTAGGCTGGGATTGTTTGCAACACTTCATAACTTTATTCCTCCTCATTTAGCTTACCGGTAAATTGCCTGGCTGCTAAGCAGCCTCCATTATAGACTTTCCAATTTTCGGAATTCTACAGCTCTCTCCACTTGCGAGGTAGTCCGCCTTAGGTGCGGATTCTTTATCTACCTTTATCATACCAAATCTTTGTGAAGACACTATGAAGGACTAGTGAAGAACTTATGATTTTTCGCTAATCTTTCCCATTAAACAAAAAAAGACCGGCATCTATACTTGCCGGACATCGCTGTCTTAACTCCCTTTTTCCCTGTGACCCTTTAGGATATAAAAGCCGGAGTAGTCAAATTCTGGATAAGATCATCTATCTTCAGATGGGGTGAAAACCCACCTGAAGTTTAGCAACCTTTAGTTACAGTAATTTCCCAAATTCAGTTGGCATAGTATAGTTTCGAGGTGAAAACAATGTCAATCATTGATACTGACTCCAACCAGCTTGCCCTGTTAATGACCCTGATTGCCATTTCGTTTTCTGAGGATAGAGATCCAAATGAAGTAAACATTGTTGGCAACGTAATTATAACAATTGGTAGTATTATGGTTACAATTGCAGCCCAAAAACTGGCTCAAGAATTAGACCAGAAAGATAATCAAGATAAGCATCCGCTGCCACAGAATATTCAGCAGCAACTTGAACAATTACAAGCACAGATTGATCAACTAAAAAAACAGCCCCCCCCATAATATTCAGTTACTAGGGCTCTCCTTATTGCAAAATGGCCCCTCCGCGTTTGTCGTCTCCTATCGCTATATCATCGCGGTCGCTTACTTGCTCTAGGCGATCTGTTTCTAAATTACTCTCGTTTAGACTTGCTGCCATCTCCTTTATGATAAGACCCATAAAAAGAAGAAATCTGCCTGCGGACTTAAGGTCTTCTATGTCTTTGCTCACGTTTACACCTCCATCGCTTTTTTATACATGATATACTATGTGATTATTGAATATGCCGATAATATTTAGTCCCGCCTACTCGTTCAGCGCACCTCGGGACAGAAGAAACTTACTGACAACCGTTTCTGGATATGTAGTTAGCACAAAATGTAGGCGCCCCACCAAAAAGGGTTGCCGGTTATCGACAGCCCTGCTGCAAATACTGAGCTACTGCCCCGACAGCATCACGCCGGCCACTAGTACCACCACGCAAAATGCAGATACCAGTATGCTGCGGTCAGCACAGTACCGGTAGCTGTAGCGGTCACCCCGCCTGACTGCATATAAGTAGCAGACAAATAGTGCTACCTCCACCCGCCACCACCGAACCAAGCTATCCGACATCGTTAACGCCTCCTCCGTGTCAGCGGCTTCCCCGCCGCCGTCACCAACTCAACGAGCACGGTGGACATTGCAATATGGAGTAAAACATCATCGCGGCACGCCGAATCACCCGCAGGGGCGGAGCGAAGCGGAGCAGGCAACGCCTTGACCGGTGTGATACAATGGCAAGACCGGCGGCGGGGGCGTCTCCAGTCCGTCACCTTGCCGCACTCGATTACTCCGCAACCAAAAAAAGGGCCCCTCGGCCCTAGTCGGGGATAAATCCATAGTAAGTTACGCGAGCTAGGTAATATGTGAGCTGGGCCCGCGTCAAGCTGACCCGTATCCACTCAGACCCATCTGGGCTAGTGACCAGCTTGCCGTATAGTTCCCGCCGACTCCGTAGTCTTGCCTTGACTTGCTCGAGTGTCAAGCACGTATACCGCCTCCTCCGTACTAGCGGCTTCCCCGCCGCCGTCACCTACAAAACGAGCGCGGGCACAGGACTGTACTGTTTGAACAAATCATCGGCGCGGTACACACCGAGTCACCCGTAGGGGCAGAGCGAAGCAGCGCAGGCAGTGCCTTGAACGGCGTGATATAATGGCAGGACCGGCGGGCGGGGCGGTTCCCTCGTGCTTTCGTATCCTAGCGGTGGCGGGCGTACGATAATCCGCCTTATGTCCGTGGGGTAGCCCGGAGGACGGCAGGCGGAAGACGCGCTAGCGGCTGCAGCGCCATCGGAGGGACGCGGAGCGGGCTGGGTGTGGCCTCCACTGCCGCCTGGACTCCCTGCAACGGCCCGTTGCTTGCACCGGTAGTAGTGTATGCCATCACTTCACCATTCTTATTAAAAGGAGTTCCTCTTTTTCATCTATGCCTGGGGGTTTTGCCTGCCCTTCGCGTTGTTGGCAGTTACATTGGAGCGGTTTCTAAATAGGAAACGCCTCTTTTCACGCCGGATGAATATGGTACAGCGCATTGCCGGTATACTGCTGGCGATCAGTGGGGTGTTAATCTTTTTCGAACTAATTGGCTAAGAATTTTTGGGGCATTTACAATTGCCGGAGCATGAGGAAACAAATAATGCAGGCGAAATGCCCACTAATAATAAGGGGAACACTTCGTAAAAGCAGGGTTGCAGGCAGGTGGTTTTCTAGGTCTGCACGAAGGATAACAAAGTGGCATACAGCTCGGCAGACAGTTTGGCATACAATTTGGTGGACATGCCTGCCGTAGTTCAAACTCAGTTGGCCATTCTTCTAATTCTGGGTCATCCCAAAGCTTTTTCAAAATTACCCCTCCGTATATGATGTACAGGAACTTTTATGTAATATTTTATGTTGTTTATAGATAATGGGTGACATAAGCAATCGCGACAGATGGCATTTTTGCCGCCACGCACTATCCGGATTGCCACCGTGGTTAAAACTATAATCGGAAGTATATGCTAGCGCCGCTTATGCCTTAGGCATACTATATATTAAGCACACCCCCCGCAGAAACATTTGCAGGGAGTGTGCTTGATTTTAGTAAACCTACTTAACCTCCTCATCAATGGTGGCCAAGTGTTCTTCATATTTTTTACTGAAATGGTGAGAGCTGTCCTTGACCGCCGGAGAGGGTAGAGACCTCACCCTCAATGAAATTTCTGCCGCCTTCCTTATCCGCATTGCCAGCTAACGAATAACCCGCCGGGCACCAAGATACCGTGAACTCCATTTGCTGCTCCATCCACGAAAAATTGCTGGTCGGCCTGCGCTTGCGTTATATAGCCCCACTCAACCTGTTTCGCAGCATTTGTTTTCTTTGGCCAAGTATTTGCTTATGCCATGTGGCAACCTGCGCCTTCTGCTCGTCAGCCATGTTGTTGTAGGTTGCAAAATGCAGAACAGGCCCTGTTATTTAGCCAGTTTCACCAACTCGGGCAATGAGCTGGCTTTTGCAAACTACCTCGCCTTCGCTGACTAAGAGTTCTGAGTTGTGGCCGTACAGCGTAGAATAGGTGCCATTATGCTCAATAATGACAGTTTTTCCATATTATTAAAGGTTCAAATTATATTTTTCAAAATTAATGTTTCATGTGTGTCCCGTTTTGCCCGGGATTCCAACCCATCAGTTGTGGGTCAAGCATACCAAATACCATGGCCACATGGGCTACAACCAAGAATACTGTCAACAAAATGAAGTGCAGTTTCATTTTATCATCATCGGGCTTACCTTTCCCGATAATACCAAGTTCTAATAGAGCTATGGAAAACAGCGGGATAACACCGCTCAAATAGGCCCCCACAGCCAGAATATCAGCCGCGCCCCGCCACTGTATATTGGGTACTACCGTAACCCCTAAGTTTAGAAAAACACCCAGAAAGTAAAAACCTAGAATAATCCCCAACCATTTATTCCATATACGCATGGGACCGGATTTGAGACGGTTAAACACCACAAAAAATTCGGTAGCTACCAGTGCTTCAGCCAATGCAACAGGAATAAGCATGTAGATAATCAAATTCCAGGGCTGATTCACCGCCAGTAGTTCCATATAATGAGTCATGTTC
>NZ_DATMXX010000390.1:0-8447 GCF_035561255.1 Sporomusa sp.
GAAACAAAATGGAAGCAACTGTAAAAGAAGTTATTAAGGGTACCGTTATGGCCAAAGTCGTTATGGATTATAAAGGCAGCGAACTAGTAGCAGCTATTACTGTAGATTCTGTAGAGGATTTAAACCTAGCCCCAGGAGACAAAGTTACGGCGTTGGTTAAAGCTACTGAAATGATGGTAATCAAATAAATTACATTGGCCCTATTACAAAAATCGGCTAAGCCTTTTAGGTTAGCCGATTTTTCGTATTAATCAAATTGGCCAGCGGCCGGGTAATTCTTGGACAAGAATTACCCATCGCTCATAGCAAGGTCACGACGCCTGTCATGGGCATTGGCTGGCATTGCAGGCATTTCCCTGTCCACAACCTTACAAACGCTGTAGTAAGCCTTATACGGGCATTAGGGCATAATTAAGAGCTCAGGCTTTTTGGTTGAAGCTTCCCCCTGACAAAGGTTAATAAATGACTAATTTAATTGTCCTTTTGCGGCAGGGATTAAGTGCCCCTGCCAGCGGCACATGAAAAAGTACCCCAGGTTTACACCTGGAGTACTGCAAGACAGATTTCTTATTTGTCAGTTTTAACAGCTTCATCCTTCTTGTCATGCAGGTTGGCAGACAATGGGCGAAAAGGGGTTACCGTCGAGATAGCATGTTTATAAACCAACTGTTGTTTACCATCATTTTCGATTATTACGGTAAAATTGTCAAAGCCCCTTACGGCTCCACGTAATTGAAATCCGTTAACCAGATATATAATTACCGGCACGTTTTCTTTTCGTACTTGATTTAAAAAACTGTCTTGCAGATTAATGACTTTGTTAGTCAAATGAAATCCCTCCGTATTGATGTTCTACTGACATCTATTTTACCTTAGACAAAACTTTCCTGCAACATGATTGTAAATTGTTTCCAATATTTTATCGTAATTATCGAAATCATCAACATCAAACCATGTTATATAAGGCATACGCCGGTAAAAAGTCATTTGACGCTTAGCAAAATTGCGGGTAGCCTGTTTTACCTTGTTAATAGAGCTTAACAAATCCTCCCCCTCAGTAAGATGCTCAACAATTTCCTTATAACCAATGCCTTGCATCGCCTGACAGTTAGGTGCAACCCCCTGTTGCAAGAGTCTCATTACTTCGTCTACCAATCCCTGTTTCATCATTATATCAACTCGTCTATTGATCCGCTCATATAAAGCAGCACGCTCCATAGTAAGGCCAACAACAACAGCGTCATATAAGAGTTTATTCGATGCAACCTTATACTGCGAGACAGTCTCACCACTCAAATAATGAACTTCCAATGCCCTAATTACCCGGCGCTGGTCATTAGGATGCAGTCTGGCTGCCGTTTCCGGCTGGACTTGAGCCAATCTAGTATGCAGATATTGATTCCCATATTGCTCTGCCATCTCAATCAGCGCTTGCCGAAGCCCTTCATCGCTTGGCGCCTGGTTGAACTGATAACCCTCAAGCAACGCCCGTATATACAGACCTGTACCACCGGCTAAGATTGGAATATGTCCGTCATTATTGATTTGCGTAATTAGTTTTTGAGCATAGCGCTGAAAATCGACAACATTAAATTCTTCACAGGGGGCAAGGATATCAACAAGCTGATGCACCACACCACTGCGCTCAGCAATATCAGGCTTAGCGGTACCAACATCCATCCCCCGGTATACCAGCATAGAATCGCCTGAGATTATTTGAGTCCCTAATCTTTTTGCCAAGTCAATACTTATTTGAGTTTTTCCTACAGCAGTGGGCCCAACAATTACAATTAAACGTTCCATGGTTGGCCTCCACCACCCGTCTTGGGCCGACAATCGATAACCCCATATCTGATACTGCTGTACTTGCCGCCAACAGCTGTAAATAATCCCAATCGGGCAAACTCACTACTGCCGGCGGCCTCTTTAACTACGACTTTTTGTTTGGCAACCCGGCAAGCTTGTTTTAGGGCTCCCGGCGTAAGCGGACTCATATCGGCAAGCGTCCTAATTGGATTTACGTTAGAACTCTTGTACAGGGGATTACGGAACATAGGATCAAAGTAAACAATGTCAAAACTATTGTCAGGCAGATTTTTAAGGTATTGGCAGTAATCGGCGTTTACCACCTTTACCCGGCGCAGCGAGCTTGTAATATCCACGTCAGAATCAACCGTAAAGTGTTGCAGGCCATATCCGGTTATCAAAGCAATTACCTGAGAGCTTTCAAGCCCAGTCACACTACCGGTTGCGCCTGCCACAAAACTGGCAACAATGGCATCTGTCGCCAGGCCTAATGTACAGTCAAGAACTGACATCCCGGCCGTAAGCCCCATTGCGTTCACCATATGGTCATGTTTTCCATTTATTAAGTTTTTTATGCGCAGCTCAGCCATACTTAAATGAAAAAAGTAGTCGCCGGCAGCCGTATGTATGATTGGTCCATTACTAGCAACCACAATAAGATCACAGGCCTCGTATTTTTCCCTAAGAGCAGCAAGCGAGTACCGGTTTCTGGGAATAAACGGCACACCCAGTCGGGCAGCTATATCATTTGCCGTTTGAATAATATCATTTGAAGGCCGCTGGGCAGTTGTGACAATTAAGCTCATATGAATCACCTATGTTCGTTTAAACATTTTCGCTAGCTCTTCTGGGCCAAATCTTACGATAGTCGGCCGACCATGCGGACAGGTATATGGCAAGTCTGTTGTATATAGTTCGCTGATCAAAGCCTGAATCTGCCGCATATTAAGCGTATCACCTGCTTTAATGGCACTGCGGCATGCTGCCATCTGAAGATAGGCGTGGCGCAATTCCTGCGCAGTAGGTTGATGCATCTCTGCAATCAATTTTAAAATTTGCCGCAATACCGCTTCAGCATCAGCCAGAGGAATATCAACAGGCATTTCAATCAACCGCATCGTATCTGAGCCAACCTGTTCAAGCGTAAAGCCCAGCTGATAAAAGATATCCGGACTTTCTACAATGATGTCGCAATCGCCAGCGGTAAATTCCAGAAATTGCGCTACCAACAGTTGCTGGACTGGTACACGCCCTTTGGCCCGACTCATACGGTCATAAAGTATTCGCTCGTGAGCGGCATGCTGATCGACAATATAAAGGCCATCCGGTCCCTGTGCCACAATATAGCAGGAGTCAATCTGCCCCAAAGGATACAGTTGGCAGGCTGCATTGTTCCCGGAAGTGGCCTCATCCCTTGCGATGAGCTGTTCCTCTTGTTTGATAGCCTGTCTAACATCCGAAAATGCAATGCTTTCTTCCCGCCATAAAGCTGGTGACCATTGGCGGGAATTCTCGGTTATAGTAGCGGCAAACCCATTCGAGCCAGCCTGCTGATTATTGCTGTGGTACTGCTGTTCAGTAGTACCAGAAGCTCTTGGCTGCTGGCTAAGTGGTGCAAACTGAATTGTTGCAGCAGCTTGAGTATGTGATGCAGGCATTGCCAGGCTAGAAGACACTGCTTTATATACTGCTTTATATATCTTCTGATCATCACTGAACTTAACTTCTTTTTTTTGCGGGTGCACATTAACATCAATTGATTCAACAGGGATGTGGATATCAAGCACAGCCAGAGGATAGCCATTTTTCGGCAATAATGAAAAATATGCATTATCCAATGCCTTGGCCAGCATTCGGCTATTTACTACCCGCTGATTAACCATAAATGTCTGCCACTGACGACTGCTTTTAAGTAATGCAGGCTTAGCAACATAGCCAGACACAGCAATACCATCGCTGCTATATTCCACCGGTAACAGCTCCGGAACGACTTTATGCCCATAGATATCGGCAATTGTGTCAGTTAACCGCCCACTGCCGCTTGTTGACAGTACCAGCCGCTGATTACTGAGTAATTTAAATGCAATCTGAGGGTGAGACATCGATAGTTTTGTTACGATGTCACTGATATGACCACTTTCTGCTGAAGGCGTTTTCAGAAATTTGCGGCGGGCCGGGGTATTGAAGAATAAATCGGCAATGGTAACCGTAGTACCACATCCCGCCCCAGCCTCACGGACATCATTAAGTATGCCCCCATGGATTTCCACATAACTTGCCAATGCGTCATCAAGCAAACGGGTCGTCAGTGTAAATTTTGATACAGCAGCAATACTAGGTAAGGCTTCCCCGCGAAAGCCCAGTGAATTTATTGCAGACAGATCCTCAGCAGTACGAATTTTACTGGTAGCATGACGTTTTACCGAAAGTTGCGCATCTTCATAACTCATACCTTTCCCATCATCAGTAACGCGGATAAATTTCGTACCACCATCGATGATTTCAATCTCGATATTCTTACTGCCGGCATCGATTGAGTTTTCAACAAGTTCTTTAATCACTGCAGCCGGTCGCTCAACAACCTCACCTGCAGCAATCTTATTGGCAGTGTTTTCATCTAATACATGAATTACCTGCTCGCTCATAAGCTTCCGCTTTCCTCTCTGGCTTTATTTTGCAGCTTATATAATGTATTGAGCGCCTCTAACGGCGTAAGTGTCATTACATCAATCGCCAATAATTCATCGGCAATGCTTGAGCTAAACAAGGATACGGTAGCAACCGCATTATGCTTATTACCTGGCAGTTTGACAGGTGACGGGATGCGGTCAGTACTTCCTTTGCATTGCTCTAGTTCCAGCAAAACTTGTTGCGCCCGTTCAATAATGCGTTTAGGTAATCCGGCAAGCTGGGCAACATGGATACCGTAGCTCTTATCAGCGCCACCCGGTATTATCCGGCGCAAAAATACGATATCATTACCGCGTTCTTTAACAGCTACCGAATAATTTTTTATTACCTTGCTATATTCAGCTAGTTCGGTAAGCTCATGATAATGAGTAGCAAATAAGGTTTTAGCTTTAACCTTATCTTTTATATATTCAACAACAGCACGGGCAATGCTCATTCCGTCAAAGGTACTGGTACCGCGGCCGATTTCATCTAAGATAATGAGGCTATTGCCAGTTGCAAATTTGATGATTTGCGCCGCCTCAGTCATTTCAACCATGAAGGTACTTTGGCCTGTGGCTAAATCATCGCTGGCACCGACCCGGGTAAAGATCCGGTCAACAGGACTGATTGAGGCTTCGCGCGCAGGAATAAAGCTGCCTGTCTGTGCCATAATCGTAAGCAGTGCTACCTGTCTCATATAAGTAGACTTACCAGCCATATTAGGGCCGGTAATGATCATTATTTCACTGTCACGGTGGTTTAGTTCGGTATCATTAGGTACAAACATCTCACCAGTTAAAAGCCTCTCAACAACCGGGTGGCGGCCATCCTTAATAACAAGTTCTTTATTCTGATTCAGATTAGGGCGGGTATAACTATAGCGCACAGCCGCATCACTCAGCGACATAATTACATCTAAATGGGCGACTTGTCTTGCTGTCTGCTGAATTTCACTAATGCGTTCTTTTATGTAATCCCGGATACCAGTAAATAGCTGATATTCAATATTTACTATTTTTTCTTGTGCCCCAAGCACCTTTGTCTCAAAGTCCTTGAGTTCAGGCATTATATAGCGTTCAGCATTAACGAGTGTCTGCTTGCGGATATAGTTTGCCGGTACAGCTCCGGTATTGGCGTGAGTTATTTCAATATAATACCCAAACACTTTGTTATACCCTATTTTTAGCGACTTAATGCCTGTAGCTTCCCGTTCCCGCAATTCCAAATCCTGAATCCATTGCTTACTATCCCGGGCAATATTCCTGAGTTCGTCTAACTCTAAGTCATAACCAGCTCTGATGATACCCCCATCACGTACACCAAACGGCGGGTTATCCGCAATCGCGGTGGCAATCATGTTAGCTACATCTACATGGCTTCTGATCGCCATACCAATACCTGCTAACTGGTCTGACTGGCATACTTGCAGTTTTGTTTTTATCTCAGGCAGCACTGACAGCGATGTTCTAAGTGCCGTCAAATCTCTGGCGTTGGCGCTGCCTACCTCGATTCTGGTTAGAATGCGTTCAAAATCATATATATCGCCAAGGAGCTCTTTTAATTCTTCAAGGACTGCCCGCTTATCAAGCAAATCGGCAATTGCATCCTGGCGTTTAGTAATTGAAATAGGATTTAACAATGGAAACTCCAGCCATTTCTTTAACAGCCTACTGCCCATCGCGGTTTTTGTAAAATCCAAAACAGCCAGCAGTGTGCCTTTACGTCCACCATCGCGCATATTGCGGGTAATCTCTAAATTGCGCAATGTAGACGCATCTAACAATAAGTAATCCTGGGTATTAACCCTTGCCAGCTTATTGATATGGGAAAGATCACTCTTCAGGGTATAATGCAGGTAGTATAGCAGATAGCCGATTGCAGTTTGTGCCGCCGGACTGTCAGGTAGTTCCTCGCCGCCAAAGTGCTTTTCCGGCAACTCTGACACCAGAGTAAGGTCAGCATTAGTTAGTGTGGTAATGGCACAAGCAGACACTCTTTGTTCCAAAAAGCTGCTTATGCTAGAAAATCCCTCAAGTTTACTTGCCAGCACTAATTCTGCCGGGAGGAGGCGATACAATTGGTCACAAACAGTATTTGCCCGGGAATTGCCAGAAAATATCGCCCATACAAACTCACCTGTTGAGATATCAGCCGCAGCCAAACATAATTCATCGGCTTCCTCATATAGGAGTGCCAGGTAATTATTCGCTTTATCAGGCAGTGAGGTTTCAGCCAGAATTGTACCTGGTGTAATAATCTTGACAACTTCCCGTCTGACAATACCTTTGGCCTGTTTTGGGTCCTCAACCTGTTCACAAATAGCTACTTTATACCCTTTGTTTATTAGTTTAGCGATATAGTTATCAGCTGCATGATAGGGTACGCCGCACATAGGCACCCGGGTACTTTGGCCACCCTCACGCGAGGTCAGGGTAATCTCTAATTCACGTGATGCTATCTCAGCATCTTCAAAAAACATTTCATAAAAATCGCCTAGCCGAAAAAACAGTATTTCGCTACTATGTCTGCTCTTTACCTCCCGGTATTGTTCCAACATCGGGGTATAGCTTATTGCCATGCTGTAAATTTCTCCTCTCCCATTAGACGTTAAACCAAACAGCCTTTTAAGACCCACGTTTGAGCAGTGGCAATTTGGATATTGACTAAGTCGCCGGGTTTTTCCCCCCCACTCTTCTCCCACAATACAATTTTATTGGTGCGGGTTCGCCCCATTAGCTTGTTTTCGTCATTTTTGCTGGGGCCTTCAACAAGCACTTCTACACTATGACCAACAAGTTGTTTATTTATCTGGAGACTAATTTCATTTTGAATAGCCATCAGTCGATTAAGACGGGCTTTTTTTTCAGGCAGAGGCACTTGATCCGGATAGTTAGCAGCCGGTGTTCCGGATCTTTGTGAATATAAAAAGGTATAAGCGGCATCATACCTGATCGTTTTTATAAATTCCAAGGTTTCTATAACATGTTCTTCATTTTCACCTGGAAATCCTACTATTAAATCAGTTGTCAGGCTGGCATTGGGAATAACCTGACGGATTTTGTTTACAAGCTGGCGATAGTATTCGGTAGTGTAGCCGCGATTCATTTGTTTAAGTATATCATTATTTCCTGACTGGACAGGCAGGTGGAAATGCTCACAAATCTTTTTACTATTTTTGATAGTTTCAATAACTTTATCGTTCATATCGCGCGGATGGGACGTCATATAGCGAATACGGGCAATTGTATCAATCTGATCAATCGCCTGAAGCAGATCGGCAAAATCAATCTGCAACTCACCATCTTTACCATAGGAATTGACGTTCTGACCGAGTAGCGTTATCTCTTTAAAGCCATCAAGCCCTAATTGTCGAATCTCGGCCACAATATCCTCAAGAGGGCGGCTTCGTTCGCGTCCTCTGACATAAGGAACAATACAATAGGTACAAAAATTGTTGCAGCCATACATAATAGGTACCCAGGCCGATATCTGGCCTTTGCGCACAGTGGGAACATCAGGCGCTAAACGCTCAGCCTGATCCCATACAGCCAATACTGGTTCGCGGCTCTGTTCTACTTGCGCAATCAGTTCAATAAGCTGATGAGTATTGTGTGTACCCATAACCAAATTGACATGAGGGAATTTTTTCATTATTTTCTCTTTGTCCTTTTGTGCCATACAACCAACAACACCAATAATTATATTAGGATTAATAAGTTTACGCCGTTTCATCTCACCAATTCGGCCGTGGATTTTCTTCTCAGCACTTTCCCGGACACAGCAGGTATTTATCAAAATTAAGTCAGCCTTGCCAGCATTCTCGGTTTCTTCATACCCGATTGTCCTTAATTGCCCAGCCAGACGCTCAGAGTCGTTAAGGTTCATCTGGCAACCGTAAGTCTCTGTATAAAAGAGTTTTATCTCTTGGTTTTGTTCATGGTTTTTAGCTTCCATTGTCTCAGCTCCAA
>NZ_DATMXX010000391.1:0-26903 GCF_035561255.1 Sporomusa sp.
ATTGAAAATAAAAAAAACCTTTCAAGCAGTTTTACCTGCCTGAAAGGCTGCATCGCCCCACTAATATTGAAATGTTTTTTATCACTTTCTTCACTATTTTAAAAACTCCTGCTAATAATATACAATTATTTCATTTTATTGTATTTTTTCGTGAGTTATCGGGTTTCTTCTGTTAAAATCCTCAGGGCGCAATGAGATAAAAGTAGGGGTTGTCTGCGCTCGTCCCTTATGCTCTTATTAAGATTCCAACATGATTTTGATAATCTCCGTATCGGTTGCCCGCATACCGTTATAGGCTATACGGCCCACCGCAGCGATAGTTTCTTCCACATCGGCTTTTAAAATACCGTTTCCTGCCTGATAATACTTGCCATTCATGGCCAGCACATGAGATAGGTAGGAGGCGTCCAGGCAAGAAGCTATTTTGGCGGCACAGGATGGTTTTGCGCCGTCGCAGACAATACCCGGAACATTAGCCAGCGTATTGCTAATCGTTTGATTGATTTGTTCAAGAGTACCTCCGTCAAGATAGGTAATAGCAGCACCACTGGAACAAGACGCGCTGACAGCACCACAAAAAGCAGATAAGCGACCAATCAACGTTTTTTGGTGAATGGTCAGTAGGTTGGAAAATACTAGCCCTCGATACAATTTTTCTACAGGTAGGTCATGCTCTCTGGCATAAACGATAACAGGGATAGAAGTAGCGATACCTTGATTGCCGCTGCCGGAATTTGTGACCACCGGCAACCCGCAACCACTCATCCGGGCTTCGGAAGCGGCTGCAGTATAGGCTTTAATCTTGGTCCATACCGGCTCATCATGGCCAATATCAAGTAATGTGCGACCGATATTTATCCCATAATCACCTTGCAAACCTTCCTCAGCAATACACATATTGTAGTCAATTTGTATAGCGATAAGATCGCAAACTTTTTCCAGGGATACAGTATTAGCAAAATTATAAATGCCTTCCACCGTAAGGATGGTACGATCAGTAAAAGTCCCTAAATATTTATCATTAGCCACATCATTTTGATAAATCACTTGACCGTTCTTTTCCATTTTACATATATTGGTATGGGTATGTTTAATTTCTACTGTCACATATTCATCCTTTGCCATTAAGCAGATTAAAAGATGAAGGTTGATATTTGTTGATAGCAAGCGCACTTCATAGGAATTACTATCGAGTAACTCTTTGACAATACTAATATGCTCCGGTGTCATATCTGATAGGACTTCAAGTTGATTATCCGCTTTGCCACCAACAAGACCTGCCAGCATACTGGCTCGAATCCCAGTTAGACCTCCGGCATTAGGAACGACAACACTTTTTACATTTTTAATGATATTACCACTGCATTCCAGTACTGCTTTCTCCGGAAAACACCCCAATATTTCTCTGGCCTTGGCTGCTGCATAGGCAATAGCAATAGGTTCGGTACACCCTAGTGCGGGTACCAATTCTTCCTTCAATATCTCAATATAACTATCGTATATTTTTGTATCCATATAGCAATGGGCCCCCCTGTCAATGTTATTTCTGTATCCTACTGCTTTTTGTCATATGTCTCTAAACCTCCAATTAGCCATAAGCATACGCAAAAACCACGCCAAATTTTCACAAGATACTCTCTTATAGCATGAAAAACCGGCTTTGCTGTTGTAAAGATACAGCATAAAGCCGGTTTTTCTTAAGTTTTTCTATTTTTGAGGAAATGCTTGAGTCCAGTTTTTCTGTAAGTTTTGTGATTGCAGCATACCCTGTTGACAGTAATATTTCGCAAAGTTAAGAATAAAAATATTGAAAATCGTCATTGATTTATATAAACTAGGCATTTGCACTCTCGCGAAACTATTATCAGTTTTGAGAACACATGTGGTGATACTATTGAAGTTGATATTTCTCCAGTTTCCTATATAAAGTTGCCAGACTAATTTTAAGCCGTTTTGCCACTTGCTTTTTATCAGCCAAGGTTGCACCAGGTGGGATATATGTTCTGAGCAGCTGCTTTTCACATTCAGCCAATTGTTGCTCAAGGCCGATTTCCAAGCCGACCTGCCCTTCGTCTGTCATCAGGTTAGACGGAAGCTCCTGCAGTGTAAGAACAGCTTCCTGTGCAATATTTACTAGATACTCAATCACATGTTCCAATTGTCTTACATTGCCAGGCCAATGATAATTCATAAGCCAGCGCCGGAGTGGTTCGTCTATTTTAAGCGTTCCTTTTTGTAGTGTTTTCATGAACTTATCTAAGAAATAGTCTATATAAAGTGGTATATCTACCGATCGAAAGCGAAGCGGCGGAATAGTCAACGGTATAACATTCAGGCGATAATACAAGTCTTCACGGAACTTCCCTTCACACACCATCTTTTCCAAATCTCTGTTAGTCGCAGCGATAATCCGCACATCAATAGGCAATGGATGTATACCGGCAATGCGTTCTATCGAACGTTCCTGAATGACTCGCAATAGTTTTGGCTGTAATACCAAGGGAAGGTCGCCAATCTCATCCAAAAATATTGTACCTTTATTCGCAAGTTCAAATTTCCCTTTTTTACCGGATTTATGAGCTCCTGTGAATGCACCTGCTTCATAACCAAATAGTTCACTTTCCAACAAAGTCTCCGGTATAGAGGGGCAATTCACCACCACAAATGGTTGATTTTTGCGCCCACTTTCCTCATGAATAGCCTTGGCCAATAGATCCTTACCAGTACCGCTTTCTCCCTGTATTAGAATCGTCGAGTTACTTATCGCCACTTGTTGAGCTTTTTGTAATAGCTGGATAAAATTTTTATCCCGCCCAATCATGCTCCCTAAAGCATATGTCTGGTTTACCGTCTCCAGTACTTCTTGAACCTGATTTTGCAGACGCCATTGGTCGTCTAGCATAAGCAACTTGCTTTCCAGCAGACTGCTCATATGACTGAGAAATGTAAGAAACTTTGCTGAATTACGTTCTAGGCGTTCTTTTTGTTCGATAGTAAAGGCAATAACACCAATAACACCGACGGTCTGACCTTGCTTACTAATCGGGAAGCCCATCGTGGCACGTTCTTGGCAGCAAACAGAGGTATCACAGTTTTGGCAGGCACTTTTACTAACTATATCATGTATAAAGCCAGGTTTACCGTTTGCAAGCACCTGCCTAAAAAACGACCCGTAGGGTATCGGCCTGCCGATGCTTTCGGCATGAGGACCTGTGCCGCCTATTCTGATACATTTTTCATCAATAATTGTTACATACAATTCCAGGACATCAGTTATTGTTTCCGCGTATTCCTGCACAAAAGGTTGAATGTGCGCAAAATTGGAGATTGCTTTCTTCATAAAATATTCCACCTTCAGGATTATTGCTGATTATTAAAATAACTACAGCCCTTTGACTTCATTCTTCTTAATCTTATCATACGGAGTACATTGCGGCAATAAACACCGCTTCCTGCCTCTGTTGGTTCCGTAGTAGAGTTCTAAGCAATGTGCCAAGCCCTTTAGGACGCCGGCTGAAGCCTTAGTCGTTCTTACTTATTATCAGCAGGGGGGTATACTTTCTGATAATGTAAAAAGACAATGCTACATTGACTTAGCATTGTCTTTTTACAGTGTCAGAAAATGAAATTTTATTCCAATTTGTTTTTATCGATATCAGTTTTAGTATCCAAAGGCTTCATAGCAGGTTGGGCCTTTTAAGCGAATGACTCAGGGGGACGGTTCTCCTGAGTCATTCGATGAGTATGTTATGCACACTCACCTTTGGGAATGTTTTTGCATAATATTCCCAGGATGCCAATATTGAATTCCACGTTTAGATGAATAAATATACTTGAATCACTTAATCAACTCATGAGGGAATCATTGTATGCGTTATTAAATAACTCTGCATAATCAGCTTTTGTTATATTCCTTGGATTGCTATCATTAGAGCCATTTTTTACCGACATTTCAGCCAAAATAATAAAGTCTTCCTTATTGATGTTTAGTGATTTAATCCCCGGTAAGCCGATTTCCTGTGATAAGCTTTTTATGTATTCGATGCCTTTTCTGGCTGCGGTACAGTCATCTTTCTCGTCAATGCCCATGGCTCTGGCGACCCGGGCGTATTTATATTCTGCCGCCGGCAGGTTAAATTCCATGACATACGGCAATAAAATTGCATTGCACAGCCCATGCGGTGCATCATACATGCTGCCCAGTGCTTCTGCCATACAATGTACTGAGGCTACATCGGCGTGACTAAATGATAAGCCAGCTAACAGGCTTCCCATCATCATCTTATCCCTGGCCTCAATATTTGTCCCGTTTTTCACCGCTTCAACAATATTTCCCTGGATATATTCAACAGCATACAACCCCACTGCTTCAGCGATTGGTTCAGTGCAATTGGCAGTATAACCTTCGATAGCATGCGTTAGGGCATCGATGCCGGTAGCGGCAGTAACCAGCGGGGGAACGGTCAGTGTAAGCTCGGGGTCGATGATGGCTACTTTGGCAGCAATGGCCGGGCTTTTAATTGTAAACTTAAACTTATCGGCAGTATCGGTAATCACTGAAGAAAAGGTAACCTCACTGCCTGTCCCGGCTGTTGTCGGTATGGTGATAAGCGGGATACAATCCTCCTTGATCTTGCCTTTACCCTGATAATCTCTGACGCGGCCGCCTTGTTTGGTGAGAACGACAACTGCTTTGGCAGCATCAATCGGGCTGCCGCCACCAAAAGCTACAATGGTGTCAATAGCTTGTTCTCTGGCGGCTTCGGCCGCTAATTCCACATTATAATCTTTGGGATTGGCCTCAATTTCATCATAAATGATAACAGACAGCCCTTCTGACTTAATGAGATCGGTAATCTTATTGACCAGGCCGGTCTGAACAAGACCTTTATCGGTGATAACCATGACCTTTTGGGCCTGTAATAACCGCAATTCTTCCCCTAATACCCTGACCATACCGGTACCATATCTTATTTTTGTTGGCAATACAAAATCAAAAGAATTGATCATTTCGTACCTCCCTGAAATTTATATCACTAACCTAAGCACTATTGGTTAATAGTTCTTGAGTAAATATGAATATCCTCTCTTCCCTGAAAACCCATGCTCTCCCAGAATGCCATCCCCTGACTATTATCTGCCAGCACAAACAGATGACATTTTAATATACCGGCTGCTTTCAGCCTGACCAGGCAACACTCTACCAACGTCCGGCCGATCCCCCTTTTCCGATAGTCGTGACGGACTGTCAGGTGGTAAAAAATCCCCCGGCGCCCATCGTGCCCGCATAGTATGGTACCAATAAGTTCATTCCCCGCTTCAGCAACAAAGCTCATCCCCGGGTTCCGGCTTAGAAACATGCCAATATTCTCCCGGGAATCAGCCTCACTCAACCCCATCCCCGGCGTCTTTTGCCACAAGGCAAGCGCAGCTTCATAATCCTCCGGGAGCAATTCCCGGATTGTATGTGAACCCAAATTGTTCACCTCCCATCTGTCCGGTACTTTCCCTACTATCAATAAATGGCCTGCCCCACGATAACCTCGGCAAAGTTGGGAATGATAACTAAATATGGAGGCATAGCTATGAATAAAAAAATTGTGGACTTGCATTTCCTGCACAGCCTGGTGACATTGGGGTTAATTCTTACCGGCCTGATTTTGTATAGTCAGTTCTTTCGGGGAATACTATCGGCTCTCCGGGATTACGCGCGTGACCTGCACATTTTCGCCGGGGTTTTATTTAGTCTCACGATCGTTCCCTATTGCGTTATTTTGGCAAAGACCTGGGGCAAACTCTCCGGCCAGTTTAACAGGAGATTGCTGAATCTGGCGGCAATTTCGCTGGCCGCAGGCATCGCCTTAACCGGTATTTTACTCTTTACACATACTGATTTGCAAAATTCACCAGGTATTTCAGCACTCAGCCTGCACAGAATGCTTGTAGTAATAGGCATCCCTGCTGTGCTCTACCACGCAGTTACCGGCTGGTTTTCCATAACAAGGCCGACCGGCATGGACGGATCGGACAGTGGCGATAAAGGTTTCATCAGCAGCAGAAGAGTGTTCATTCGATGGACGGCTTCTGCCGGCGCCTTATTCAGTGGCCTGGTATTGGCTAAATGGTTTCTTTTTAATCAGGATACTACGCTGCCCGGGGTAAAGGGCAAATACAAAGACTGCAATCAAATGGACCCGCAGCCGATGCCGTCACTCGGCTCAGTGCCCCCCATTGGCGGCGGTTACCAAGGCCGCTTCGAGGTCTTCACCGTTACGCCGATTCCTTGTACTACCTCAGCCGGCTGGCAATTTAGGGTCTTTGGCTTAGTTGATAACCCCCTGACTCTGACCTGGGAAAAATTTCTCGACATTCCGCGCCAGGTGCAGGTTAATGATTTTTATTGCATTACAGGCTGGACTGTAACCCATTGTACCTTTGAGGGAATCCCGCTGTCGCGGCTGCTGGCCCTGGTCGGCTTACAACCCACCGCACAGTATGTTAAATTCTATTCAGGTGACGGGGTCTATACAAGTGCATTAAGCCTGAAACAGGCACTGATGAACGATGTTATGGTGGCCGTGCTGATTGATGGAGAGCCCATTCCCTCTGACTTGGGCGGACCGGCACGGTTACTCATCCCCCAAATGTATGCCTATAAGGGCGTCAAATGGTTAAATGCCATCGAATTAATTCAGGAGCCGCACATCGGCTACTGGGAGAGCAGAGGCTATGAAAACGACGCCTGGGTAAAGCGGTGAACTACTCCTGATAAACAATTCTGCCACCGGCAATCGTGCATATTACCCGTGTCTCTACTATATTTTCCGGCTGAGCTGTTAATACATCCTGGGAAACCAGGATCAGATCAGCCAGTTTTCCGATACCCAGTGTCCCCTTGCTAGTTTCGCTGAATTCCGCATAGGCACTTCCCCGGGTGTATGCCTGCAAACACTCGCCGACAGATAGTTTTTGCTCAGGTACCCAGCCGTCAGGATACTGGCCGGCCTGAGTCTGGCGGGTTACCGCTGTGTAAATACCCATAAAGGGGTTTAGCGGCACAACAGGCCAGTCAGTGCCAAAAGAAACGGCAACCCCGGCGTCCCAAAGCGAGCGAAACGCATAGGCCATCCGGCAGCGCCGGTCCCCAATACGGCCTTTAGCCCAGCTCCCATCCTCGTAAACGTGGCCTGGCTGCACGGAAGCCAGAATGCCCAGTCGCGCCATCCGCGCTATATCTTCCGGCAGCAGATGCTGCGCGTGTTCAATCCGCAGCCGCCGCTCCCGCGGCCCATTTTCTTTAATGACAGCCGCAAAGATATCAAGCAGCAGATGATTGGCCTTATCGCCAATCGCGTGTATCGAAACAGGCAGTCCGGCTTTATCGGCAGCAGCAATGCGTTCTTGCATAATTCCCGCAGGGTACATCTGGTCTGCCAGCAAACCGGCCGTTCCGGGCTGATCATCATATGGCTCAAACATCAGCGCTGTACCTGAACCCAGCGAACCATCCACAAACCCTTTTACCCCGCCGAAACGCAGCCAGGCATCACCGCAAAATCCCGCTTCCTGCAAGGCCACTTGCTTCTCCCACTCAGTAATTTGAGTGCGGGCATAAATCCGCAGGGTAAGCTTTTGCTCTTGCTGGAAGCGCCGGAAAGTCTCCCAGTCATGCCAGTCATTCCAGGCTGTAATATCCTGGACTGAGGTAATCCCCATCCGGGCTGCATGCTGCATAGCTGCCGCCAGGGCCTCGTTATACTGTTGCTCAGAGGGTGTCGGCATACACTGCTGGACAAGCTTCATCGCATTGTCTTTAAGAATCCCGTTAGGCTCGCCACTCCAGGGATCCCGCTCAATGGCTCCACCCAGGGGATTGGCCGTTGTCCGGCCAATTCCGGCTAAACAGAGGGCCGCACTATTGGCAAAACCCATGTGGAGGTCACTGCGGGTAACGAAAACAGGGATATGTGATGTAAACGAATCAATCCATTCTTTCACAGGCGTCGGGGACTGCGCCCATTGGTCATTGTTCCAGCCGCCGCCGGTAATCCACTGCCCCTGGGGTATATGGGCAGCACGGGCAGCAATGGCCTGAATAAACTCAGCTTTACTCTCCACTGCACGCAGGTCAAGTGTCAGAAGCTGAAACCCGCCCACCATCAGGTGGGTATGATTATCAATAAAACCCGGCAGAACCTGATGGCCTGCAGCATCCAATACCTTGGTATGGCGACCCTGTATTGAACGAATCTGGTCATTGGAGCCAATCGCGATAATCAAATCATCTTTTATAGCCAAAGCTTCAGCATAAGGCATTGCCGGTTCACCAGTCCAAATGCGGGCATTAACTATCATTAAGTCAGGTTGCATAATCATGTAATACGTCTCCTTGGCTGTTCAGACACTTCTTGATTGATTTAATTTTACGCTGATATAGTTTCTATTTCAATAAAATTGCACAATATTTACATACTCATACAAAAATCAGGCTACCGGCAGACAGGTAGCCTGATTTAATCTATCGTATTGTTGCCTTAAGGGAATAGTGCTTTTTTCCCTTACGCATTACACCCTGTCTATAGCCCGGGAACGAAGCAGGGCAATATCTTTACCATCTATAACCCGGGTAAGGGTTTGTAAAAGTTCATCTTTGCCTTCAGGCAACACATTATCCAAATAAATACAGTTAGAGGGATGTATTGAGGTAATGCCCGTGTTTGTCAAAGTCATACCCCGAATCATTAGCCGCATTTCCTCTAATATTTCCATATCTGTTGGGACCTCGAACTCCCCTCTCTGAGTTTTTTCATAGAGTTCGGTTCCCGGCTGTACAATAATCGTCAATATCCCAACATAATCCGGCAGTATTTTATTACAAATTTGAGCCGTGTTCTTTGCATGATCCCAGGCTTTCGGAGTTCTTCCTGCCAGCCCTAAAATTACAGTAACAAACAAATTGATACCTGCCTGCCTCACCCGGCTCCCTGCCTGTACCATTTCTTCACAATTGACGCCCTTGTGGATATCGCGCAGAATTTCCTCATCACCACTTTCTACCCCTAAATGCGCCTCCACTAATCCATATTTTTGCAGTTCCTTCAATTCGCTCAGAGTTTTACTCAGTATGCTGGCTGCACTGGCATAGACTCCGACATAGGTAAGACCGGGAAAGGCAGCATACAGGTGCTTTAAAATCGTTACTAAATCTTTTGTCGGCATAGTCAATGCATCACCATCGGCAAGGAATACCTTTTTTACATCGCCATAATATTCTTTCGCAAGCTCAATATCCTCCAGAATCTCATTGAGCTCGCGGACGCGGTATTGCTTGTCTTTATACATATAGCAAAATGTACATTGATTATGACTGCACCCAATCGTACACTGCAGGATGTAATCATCCCCGGCTATATGGGGGCTGTAAATATTTCCTTCATATCGCATAATAACCCTCTCCCCAAACTACGGCCGGCCTTAAACCGGCAGACTCCTATTGCCGGCAGCTGCAGCAGTTGAAAAACTTTGCATATACCGTAAAACCGCCCCGGTGATTCCTTCAATATCATTAATATCGTAGCAGGGAACGCCAATATTCCACTCAACATCACTGGCTATCGCCAATAATTCGCTGGCATTACACAGCAGATTTTTATGAGCCGCCGACCGGAATACCTCGATTTTCGGCTTGTTACCCTGTTTAAAGCCTTCGGTAAGCACTAGATCAACAGTTGAAATCATACCAATTATTTCATCAAGCTGTTTTTCTTCGCCAACTTTTTCGATAACCGCGACTTTGGCCGGCGAAGAAATAGCCGTAATATCTGCCCCCGCCTGTGTCAGCCGCCAGGTGTCCTTTCCCGGCTTATCCATGTCAAATTGGTGAGCATCATGTTTTATAACCGCAAGCCGGATTCCATGTTCCTTCAGTCTTTTTATGACCTTTTCCAGCAAGGTTGTCTTGCCTGATCCCGATTTCGCTACAAATGATATTACCGGCGTGTCCTGATTATTCATTTTCTATTCCTCCTGTTGCCTGCAATTAAACCCTGGTACCGCTTGTTTTACATACCGCCCGTTCTGATCAAGCCGGGTTAAGTCGCCCGGGGTATTAAGATTGCAAAACAGTTCTTCCAGGTTCCCGACCGACTGTAATTCACGTTCTGCAATTTTAAGGACCCGCACCTCGGGATAAAATTGATATACCTGGCTCACCCCGGCCTGCAAACACTGCTCGATAGGACCAATACAGCTGCGGGAATATACGGCACACAGGGGTTCCCACCGCTGCCGTATTTCAGGAGCTATAACATCATACCCGCTTCTCCGGCCGAGCAAGTATCTTGCCAGCTCGCCTGTAAACAACGGCATATCACAGGAAATCACAAATGCGTACTGATATTGCGCCGCCAATAGTCCGGCATGCAGGCCGGCCAGCGGACCCAGACCCGGATAATGATCAGGTACCTCTTTAACACCGCTGAAATTATATTTTGCCGTATGATTGCTCGCAATAATAATTTCATCCACAACACCTGCCAGCTTTTTTAGCGTACGCTCTATAAGTGTTTCATTATTAAATGAGAGCAGCGTTTTGTCCCGCCCCATCCGGGAACTGCGCCCTCCTGCCAGAATAATACCACTAACCGCCATGGCTTTGCCCCCTAACAACTGCATGATTCTTAACTACAGCTTAAACCGATTAACCGCATTTTGCAATTGCTCTGCAAGTTGGGCCAGGTGCTGGCTTGAAGCAGCAATCTCTTCCATAGATGCCGACTGTTCTTCCGAGGCGGCGGAAATCGTTTGCGTTTGGCTGGAAATCTCCCGGCTGATCTGCTCAATCCCCCGAATGGATTCAACGACTTGCCGGCTGCTGCCAACCAGTTGTTTCATCCCGCCGGCAGTTCCCCGGGCAATGTCCGCAACGGCCTGGATGTGTTTGTCAATAGCAAGAAAAGATTGTCCGGCCTGGTCCACCACCTCAGAACCATGCCTTACTTCCTGCGTACCGGCAGCCATAGCGATTACCGCCTGCTCTGTTTTGCCCTGGATGTCGCTGATAAGTGCTGCAATCTGTTTGGCCGCCTCCTGCGATTGTTCGGCCAGCCTGCGAACCTCCTCGGCTACCACGGCAAATCCCCGGCCCTGTTCACCGGCCCGCGCAGCTTCTATCGCGGCGTTCAGGGCCAGGAGATTGGTTTGAGCGGCAATCCCGGAAATCGTTGCGACAATTTGCCCGATTTCCTTCGACTGTTCACCCAGATCGGCAACAACCCGGGCCGAGCTTTCCACCGTATCCCGGATATGATTCATCTGACTGACAGCAATGTCCACAGCCTTATTGCCGGTGGCAGCCGCCGCAACAGCCTGATCGGCAATGGCTAAGGAAGCTTCAGTCTTACCTGCTTCCTGCTGCGCCGTGGCGGCAATGGCTTCCACTAACTGCAGCGCGTTGTCTACCGAAGCTACCTGGCAATCAACCCCCTGGGCCGTTTCGGTAACAGAGACCGCCACCTGGCCCGCTACTTGAGCCGATTGTTCAGCATTAGCCGTTAATTGCTGCGATGAGGCGGCTACCTGCTCTGCCGAATTGTTGATTTGCTGTACCAGGCTGCGCAGATTACCGGCCATGATTTCAAATATATGGGACAGATGTTCCAATTCATCGCCGGAGTGCACATCCATGTTAGTTACTGTCAGGTCGCCTTCAGCAATACCATTGGCGGCAGTTTCAAGCGCTTTTAGCGGCTTGCAAATCCAGGTTGCTGTAAAAAGTACAACCAGGATGGCTAAAATCAGCACGACAATACTAATTGCGAGAGATGTCCAGGTAAAAGAATTTAACTTTGCCGTAATTTCACTCACAGGTACATTTACGCCTAAAGACCAGCCGGTGCCCTGAATTGGCGCATAGGCCAGATATTTATTAACACCCAGATATTCGTAATTGACAATCCCCTGCTCGCCCCTGGTCATTTTTTCTGTAGCCAGTTGTAACGCGGGAGTCGCGTTCGGGTCGGTGAGACTGCTGAATTTAAGAACAATCTCTTGGTTGGGATGGAAAATAATTAAACCGTCGCTCTGAATCACATAGGCATAACCTGTTTCGCCAACCTTTACGCCCAGGATCAGTTTTTCCACTGCCTCAATATTGATGGCGGCAGCCAAAACGCCGATTATGCGATTTTCATTGCGAATGGGCAGCGAAATAATAACAATCGGTTTATTGGTTTTTTTAGAAATTACCGGATTGGAAATAATCGTTTCTCCCTTGATAGACTGTTGAAAATACCCGCGGTCTGCTAAGGTTCCGGTTTCGCCTTTAAAATCAAAATAATTTCCCGATGAATCAATCCATATCAGGCTTTCATAAATTTTAGCATTATTGAGCTCTGCCGCCAGATAGGAAACAACGTCCTCCTTCTTGCCCGCAGTAATAACCGGTGAGCGGGCCAGTCCCGCTATTTCCGACCTTATACGGTCAAGCCAGCTTGCCGTTTCCTGGGAACGGCTTTGAGCCGTTCTGGCAAGCTCTGTTTCTACATCCTGGATTAATATTTTTTTAGCCTGCCAGTAGTTTAACCCGGCCAGCAAACTTAGTGCAATGATGAATAAGGTGGCAACAGTTACCACCAGTTTGATTCTAATGCTCTTCATATTCTTCTCCTTATATTCCTGCAGTCATCATAACTACCATATTAACTAGTACCGTGCGTCACCTAAAAGTTTGGCTTATATTGCGGTCTTTTTCCGCCCTGCTTTGTTGCCGGCGCCTTGCGTATGTCCGGTCTTGTTTATTGCAATTAGGGTGTTGCAGCAAAATCAGTCAAATCGGACTGACTTGTCTGATCTGGCAAATTCGTTCCAGAAAGCCTAACGAAAATCCAATAAAAGATTTTCGTTAGGCTTTCTGCTGTCCGCAAACAGCAGCTCTTTACCTTAGGTCCGGGGCAATGCATTAATTCAAGCAGTAAAGTTGGTGTCCTGCAGGAAACTTCCAGGCTCATTGCCTAAAACCACTGCGGAAACTTCTTGTCCGGCAATAAGCGGGCCACTTCCGGCAGGCACGTCGATCAGCGCGTTGCAATCAATCATTGATTTTAACACCCCATTACTTTGCTCACCTGTAAGCTTCACATAATTCATGGCATTGTTTCGGTGAACCCGCGCCCGCAAAAAGCGCCGCTGCTGGCTCGATTTATTAAAGTTTTCGGTCAGAATGGCCGAAACTTTAGGGGGAAACTGTTTCTCCAGCCCCATCATTTTCTTGATCAGAGGCACCACAAGCAGGTCGAAAGTGATTAAGGCGGCAGCAGGATTGCCCGAAAGACCAATAATTAATTTATTATTATAGCTGGCAGCAATGACCGGTGAGCCTGGTTTCATATCCAGCTTCCAAAAAATAGTTTCGGCCCCCAGCTGCGCGAGAGCATCCGGAACAACATCATAATCCCCCACGGAAACACCGCCGGTCGTGATAACCAGATCAGACGCCTGAAGAGCCTGAGAAATTCGCCCAGCAATGGCCCCGGTTTCATCAGGTACAATTCCCATATCTACAGGCGCTGTTCCCAGTTGCAGACAGTAAGCACCTAAACTGTGGAGATTGCTGTTATATATTTTCCCTGGCAGCAAGTCACGGGACGGGTCCAGTAACTCATCACCGGTACTGAGAATAGCGATCCTGACTTTTTCAAAAACCGGCACTGCCGCCACGCCAATGGCCGCCAGTAACCCGACCAACGGCGGCGTCACCACCATACCGCCGGGGGCAATCATCTCGCCCTGAATTACATCTTCCCCCGCCCTGATCACATTTTTTCCTGGTGTAACCGGACTAAATAACTTAATGCTATTCCCCTCTCTGGTTACATCCTCATATTTAACAATCTCATCCGCCCCCTCCGGAATAGGCGCCCCGGTCATCACCTTAATAGCAGTGCCGGCAATGACCTTATTCCGGGGCACATAACCGGCCCGGACCTCTTCGATCACGGTGAGCGTTACAGGCAGGGACGGCTTAGCCTGTTCACTGTCTTTGGCCTGCAGCGCATAACCATCCAATGGAGATTTACTAAAGACCGGCAGATTTACGCCGGACTGTATGTCCCGGCACAACACCCGGCCTGTCGCGGCCATCAAAGGTACCTGGCCCTGTTCAACAGGCCGGACTAATGTTAATAATGTTGCCTGCGCTTCTTCCAGGGAAATACTTGTTTTCATTCTTTATCCCCCCTTACCATCTATGCACCAGTCCCAAAGGAACAGGCCGGATACTGGCAAACCTCACAATCCAGGCATAAGCCACCCAGACCCAGCTTTACGATCATGGGTCTGGTAATCTGCCGGCCGGTCAGAACCAATGGCAGCAACAAATCAAAAACAGTCGTTTTATGATACATGACACAGCCTGGCAGTCCCAGAACAGGGACCTTCCCCAAATACGCCACCATTAGCATTGACCCCGGCAATACAGGCGCACCATAGGTTACAATTTCCGCACCGGCATTCCTGATCCCACTGGGGCTGACATCATCCGGGTCAACCGACATACCACCGGTTGTCAGGATCAAATCAGCCCCGTTAGCGATTAAGGCCGTCACAGCCTGTGATATTTGGTCCCGGTCATCAGGAACGAGGATATGCTGTATTACTTCACAGCCGTATCCTTCCACCTTGGCTTTTACGACCGGTCCGAACTTATCCTGAATACGCCCATGATAAACCTCGCTGCCGGTCGTAATAATACCGACCTTACAGGCGCGATACGGAAAAACGGCAGTGACAGCGGCTGCTTGTCCAATCGCTTCCACTATTTTTATTTTCGCTTCCTCAATCAGCAAAGGAATGACCCGGACACCGGCAACGATATCCCCTTTTTTTACTGGTCTGTGGTTGTTCCGGGTCGCAGCAACAATCTCATCAATCATATTGATGCTTGTTAAAAACTCTTCATTTACAGTGAACAGGCCGTCATACTCGGCCACAAGACTGACTTTACCCTCACTGGGTTCAGTCAGAGCAAGCCCTTGCCCTTTTATTGCCCGGGCAATACGCAGGCCGGCGTCATTTTCATGCAAAAACCCTTCCCTAACCTCCCATACATATAAATGATCCTTCCCCAGCTGCAAAAGTTTGGGTATATCCTGTTTGGTAATGATGTGGCCTTTTTTAAACGCCTGTCCCTTGAATTCACCAGGTACTATTTTGGTAATGTCATGACAGAGCACATTGCCGATGGCTTCTTCCACTCTGACTATCTGCATATCTCCAGCCCTTTCTGTTGTTTATCAACACGCTTATTTAGTCGAGCCTCACTATTTCATCCCCCGGTTTTATCCAGCCCGGGGTAATTACCTTAGCAAAAATCCCTTCCCGGGGCATGACACAGTCTCCCGTTTTTTCCCGGATGGCACAGCCCATATGGCATTCTTTACCAATTTGTGTCACCTCCAGCACGGTTTCTCCTACCCTGAGCCTGCTGCCGACAGGGAGTTCAAACAAAATGATGCCTTCGGTTGTAATGTTCTCGGCAAAGCTTCCTGTTGCCAGATTGTCAAAGCCCAATTTTCTAATTTTATTAATACTCTCGTTGCCAAGAAGGCTTACCTGCCTGTGCCAGTCACCGGCGTGCGCATCGCCTTGCAGCCCGCAATTCAGCGCAAAGTAGCCTTTCTCCACAGCTTGCTTGGGCTGCCCTTTTTCTTTACTGCTATTTACCGCCAGTACTTTCGTCATTCTCAGGACCTCCATATAGATTCAAAATTCAGGGTACTTGCCTGCAACATCAACCTTGCCCGCACTCTGATGCTGCTCCCTGCAGAATATCCAACCCATGACTGAGAGCCGGCAAAACCGCTTCCAGCGATTCCCGGACCCCCTTAACACTGCCTGGCAGGTTAATGATAAGAGTTTTTCCCCTAATGCCGGCGATCGCTCTCGACAGCATGGCCTTCGGTGTCCGCTGCAGCCCGTAATAACGGATTGCCTCCGGTATGCCTGGCACAATTTTTTCAATGACCTCCCGGGTGGCATCAGGTGTCACATCCCGGCTGGAAAAACCCGTCCCGCCTGAGGTCAGCAGCAGGGCCGGCGCCAATTGGTCACAGATATAACAAATCTCTGCCATGATCTGCTCTTTTTCATCAGGTATTATTTTATAGTAATCCACACGGTAGGAAAGCCCCAGCGACTCTTTTATCTGTCTGCCGCTTTCATCCTGCCGCTCGCCGCGGGCCCCCTTATCACTCATAATCAGGATTGCTGTTTTATACATTGTATCCCCTCTCAAAGCCAGCTTTCTTTACAGTTCCCGCTTGACATGGCCGCTTTTTCCGCCGCTCTTTTCCAATAGTTTTATATCGGTAACTTCCATCCAGCGGTCAATCGCCTTGGTCATATCATAAATCGTCATGGCCGCAATACCGGCGCCGCTGATAGCCTCCATCTCCACGCCGGTCTTCCCGGTTGTTTTAACCTGGCAGCGAATAGTTATACTGGAATCCGGTTCATTGATGGCAAAGGCGATATCTACCGAAGTAAGCGTCAGGGGATGGCACATAGGTATAAAACCTGCAGTCTGCTTGGCCCCCATGACACCGGCAACCTGGGCAACCCCCAGAACATCCCCTTTTTTGATGCCGCCGCTCTGGATAGCCTGCAGGGTAGCAGGCTGCATGCGGACAACCGCCTGGGCGGTAGCGATGCGTACAGTATCTGTTTTTTCACTGACATCCACCATCCGGGCATAACCATCCGTATTAAAATGGGTAAAATCCATCATCATCCCCCTATTTGATACATCTTGCGTTTATTATCGGCGCCCCAGCCTTCAGACATATGATGGCAGCGAGGCTTTTCCCTGATTGCTTTGCTAAACAGGTGGGCAATTTTCTCATCACTGGCCCCATTTTGCAGCGCCATTTTCAAATTGATTTCTTGTTTTCCGAACAGGCAGCCCCGCAGTTTGCCATCAGCAGTCAGGCGCAGACGGTTGCACTCAGAGCAAAAATGATCGCTCATCGCGCTGATAAAACCAATACTGCCAAGGCCGCCGTTTATCTGGTAACATCTGGCAGGGCCATTTCCCTGTACAGCCAGCCCTCTGTATAAATCATACTGCTGCTCAATGATTGCTTTGATCTCACTGACACTTACCATCCGGTCAGTCTGATAAAAGGGCAGGTCCCCTACCGGCATAAACTCGATAAACCGCACATGGAGCGGCATTGCTTTCGCCAGCTTAACAAAATCAAGGATTTCATGATCATTGATCCCTTTCATAACCACGGTGTTTATTTTTACCGGTGCCATCCCCAGCGCCAGCGCCTTAGCAATGGCCCCGGTCACATCACTCAGTTTCCCCCGGCTGGTAATATAGTTGAAGCTATCCGGATCAAGACTGTCCAGGCTGAAATTCACCCTGGTTACCCCGGCAGCCTTAAGCTCTTCGGCCATGTCCGCAAATAATACCCCGTTTGTTGTAATCGCGATCTCGTTAATTTGCGGAATCGCTGCGATTTGCGCGACAAGGGCTGTGATATTTCTACGAACCAGCGGCTCGCCGCCGGTTAACCTTATCTTGCGAATTCCCACCCGGGCAGCCACCCTGACAAGCTGGACAATCTCCTCCAGTGCCAGTATCTTCGTATGCCCAAGACTTTCTATTCCTTCTGCCGGCATGCAGTACTTACAGCGTAAATTACACCTGTCCGTAACCGAAACGCGCAAATAGTCGACCTCTCTGGCATAACCATCAAGCATAAAGACTCACTCCCTTCCCGCTAAAATGAATAATGACTTATTACCAAACAAAAACTTCTGTGCCGAAAGCGCACAGAAGTTTTATCTCAAACTCATGAAACGCCTCCTTTCCCCAAATGGGAGGTAGTGGAATTTCTTCCACTGCCCCGTGAACCGTCAGGTTCAGACTGTCAGACCATGGATATCTTTAGGTCATGCAGCTCGGAGTGTCAATCGTTATTTAATTGTTGTTGCCGGTCTCATGAATTCTTCACTTCCCATTTTTATCCACAAGTTGTAAGCCAATGTGATAGGTTTGTCCCAAACACTCACCCAGGGCATAATACTTTCTGTCTGCGGCACTGCTAATGAGCGGGTTAACGCTCGCCATCGCCGGATTTTCATTGTCACTGAGCACAGCCTCATCGGCTTTGGCATCAATGATCTGCCCAATAAACTGGGTATGGCGGCCAAGCTCAATCGTATGCAGCAGCTTACACTCCAAAACCAGCAAAAATTCCTGAATATAAGGCGCATCCACCAGCTCACTCCTGACAGGGGTGAGACTGGTAACTGAAAATTTATCGGCGTATTTGCCTGAGGCAATACCTGCATAATCGGCCTCAGCAAGATGATGCCTGGACGGGACATTAATTGTAAAGGCCTTGCGCTTAGTAATATTGCTATGCGTTAACCGTGACTGCTGCACAGATATGGCAATACACGGCGGGACTGAACAGCATATCCCGCCCCAGGCAACGGTCATAATATTGGGCTGGTTATGATCGCCGTACGTTCCCACGATCCATACCGGCGAGGGCATGGCCACCACTTTTGCTCCCAGAGACTTTTTCATTGTTTTCTCCCGCTCCTTGTGGTATTGCCGTCATAAGCTTCAGCTATGGCTACAGCTTAATGCGCATACCGTCATAAGCCACCTCCACATTGCCGCAGGGTGCAACCTCTGCCTGCAGCTCCCTGGCGGTCACAGGCTGGCTATAGTGGATGGCCAAATGGGTAGGTACCGTCTGCCTGGCGTTAACCTGCCGGCCAAGGGCAATGGCTTGTTCCAGGGACATATGCACATCAGGATACCAGTTGTCGCCATGGAATGTTGCATCACAGATCAGCCAGTCCACACCAGCCACCTGTTGTGCGCTTATGGCCGGCAGTCCGGCTGTATCCGGAAAATAAGCCAGCCTGGTATCCCCTGTTTCCAGCAAAAATCCGGCCGTTTCCACGCCGTGATTAGCCGGCAGCGGCGTTAAACAGACTTCACCGAAAAAGTATTGCTGGCTAAATGCCCATGACCTGACAGCAAAAACATCCGCCAGATTGGGGAATGCTGCCGCAAACTGCCCCCCGGCACTAGGCGGCAAAAACAGGGGAACCGGTTCACGCCTCGCCAGTTTTACGTAATACTCCAGCTCGCCAAGACCGCCAAAATGATCATAATGCCAGTGGGTCAGAAAAACATAATCAATCCGGTTAATACTTTCCCTGATAAGCTGCCGCCTTACATCCGGCGATGTGTCAATAAGGATCTTGCTATGGCCGGTATCCAGTAACGCGCCACAACGGGTTCGCGCCAGTTCCGGATACCTTCTGGCTTCCTGACAGCCTGCGCAGTTGCAAAAGAAGGATGGTAAGCCTGGCCCTGCCCCGGTCCCCAGTAAAATAAAACTTCCTTTCATTTCCGTTCGCTCCTATCGGTAATGTTGCCGGCAGGTGTCTTTAGGGGCGCATAAACATCATCGCCACAGGCTTGCAGGCTGTTTTTTCAGGGCACGCCTCACACTGCCTGTCATAAGGATAAGCAAGTGCGGAAAAATCACAGGCCGCAAACCCGTTTTTTTCATAAAAGCGGGCCGCTTCCCCTTTGGCAACTGTTGTTACCTGGTAAGGCTGAGCACTATGGCTGCCAAACTCAGGCCGGCAATAGTGTCCCGGTCTGTGCAGCAGTTCCTGCAGCAATTGCCTGCCGGTCCCCTGGTTACGCGCATCTGCGCTTACAGCAAATACCAGCAAATGAAACCGGCTGTCATCAACCTGAGACATCATCGCCCCAGCCATAATTTTATTATCCTGTTTTATCAGCATGTGTTCGTCTATATCGCCGGCAAGACCCATCCCGCACTCTGTAAACAATTCCTGCAATTCTTCTTCATCTTTACCAGTGGCAAATACGATCTCTGTATTCATAGTAATATCCCTGCTTTACTTGTGAGGATTTAACCAACAAGCCTTTTCCTGCCAGCGGGTTTCGAGTGCGGCAGCCAGTTTGGTGATTTCTTCTTTACTCATTTCAGCCCGTTCCTCCCCAGGCAGAACAACCCTGACCGCCGCCCGTAAGAAATCAATCCTGAAGCAGATCCCGCCAACAAGAATCAGCACAGCGGCAATAACCAGCCAGTATATTGAGGAAAACAGCAGGTTAATCAGCAGCGGCATGACCGTCCCCAGGATAATAACCCCGCCCCAGAAGGTTTTTCTAAACTCACCATTCCATAATTTATTGGCCCCCCGCCGCGCCTCTTCCGCTGAGGACAGCTTCATTCCCAGCACATAGCCCGGCACTGTAAGCAGCTGGGCAAGCAGCAGACCGGCCGTCAAACCGCTGATCGTGGCGGTATAGGCGTGCTCAGCATAACCAAGCACAAGCAGCAGCAGGATCAGGGCCGCCGCCCCGGTTGCCGCCCCGTTGATCAAAAAGACCCCCATCAGCCCGCCGCCATTCCAGAAAGACCTGCCCTTGGCCTCACCCAGCTCAATCCCCGGATAGGTAACATAGAGCAATGCCGTTATAATGGCCAGAACAGCAACCATTGTCTTGAGCCAGACAAGTCCCGCCCAGGGAATAAAACTGAAGAAAAACGTCGCATAGACAAACACCAGTGGAATATACAGGCTTTGTAACAGCGAGCCAAAGCTCATGACCGAAGCAAACGGGCGGGCATTCACTAAATGTCCCCTGCTTTTATGGGTCAACTCAATTAATAATAACAAGGCACCGACGGCGGCCACTGCGAATGACACCAGTCCGGCCCAGCCGTTGATGTGTCCGGCTATCTCATTTCCCGCCAAATCGGTTACCGCAACAATAACAAACAGCATGGCCCCCATTGCGGCCAGGAAAAAGTACCACGCGGGCAAGCTGCCCCAATACTCTTGCTGCTTTTCCATTCCAACCCCTCCTATGGCATGATATAGTAAACTGATGGTTTCGTCCCTAAATGGGGGTACAGCGGCTGGGCATTATGCTTCCGGATCATTTTAACCAGGTCACCGTCAGGATCATCAAGATCCCCGACAGATCTGGCCTGCAGCTGACAGGTCTCCACACAGCGCGTAACCATCCCCTCGTCCAGCCGGTTAAAGCACATTGTGCACTTTTCCACAATACCGTTTTCCTCATTCAACTGGCGGACACCATACGGGCAAACCACCATACAGAATAAACAGCCTACACATTTATCCGGATCGACTGTCACAATACCGTCGGCCCGGTGGTGGCTCGCGCCGGTGGGGCAGCCGTCAACACAGGGAGCGTCCGCACAGTGCATGCAGCCGGTCGTAATATTATAAGAGGTTATGTTGGGATATTCGCCAACAGGTCCCACTTTGGCAACCTTGCAGTATTTCATAGCAAAAGGTAATTTATGCTCGTTTTGGCAGGCTATCGTACAGGCGTGACAGCCCACGCATTTTTTCAGATCAATCAACATTCCCCAGTGCATCAGTCGTTCCCCTCCACTTTCGAAATCCGGCACATAATGCCACGGGAGCAAAAGCTGCCGCAGAGCTCGTCACAAGTATCCGGATCATCATCCACACATACATTGATGTTGGATTCAAATACCCCCATCAACTCCGGGTCTTTTACCTCTTTTTCCGGGAACCACCAGCCCCGTTCGGCCTGAACAACATCAGGTGCCACAGCCGAGGTAATAAATGCGGTCTGCTTGACCTTGCCGGTCGGCGTCTCAATCCAGAGCCATTCACCTTCTTTAATCGCAAGCTGTTGAGCCAACGCCGGATTAATAGCTACCCGCGGATAGGGCCGCAGCAGCCTGATTCTTGTCATTTCCCTGTGTTCGGAATGGAAGAACGGCATAAAGCCGCCACCGGCAACAAGGCTTAATGGATATTGCGCCGCCAGCTCCGGCCTGGCCTCATGGCTAAACGGCGGTTCTACATAGTGAGGCAGCGGATCATAGCCCAATTGCTCAAAAATTGAAATCTTCAGCTCGATCTTACCGGACGGAGTGGCTACGCCTTTGGTCTGATATTTCTGATATTCCCGTTCAGCAAAATGCATCCGGTAACACTGCACAAACTCCTCATAGCTTTCAAGCTCCAGGCCGAGCGGATCAAGCCGGTATTTGAACACATCTTCATCGGTTTCCCAGGGCCAGTATTCAGCCTGACCTAAGCGAATGCCGAGCTCCCGCCAGAAATCGGTATCAGTTCTACGCTCAAACATCGGCTCTATCGCCTTCTCAGAAGCGATCAGCCAGTCGGAAACACCATAGGTAGTAGTCATAACCGGTCTTTCCAGCCACGAAGCAGCCGGTAAAACATAGTCTGCCAGCATGGCTGACGGTGTCATCCAATATTCCATAGCCACAAGCAGCTCCAGATTTTTCAGGGCTTTATAGACTAATTTGGAATTAGCATAAGATACCAGGGGGTTATTGGCTAGTACAATGCAGGCTTTTACCGGATAAGGGTCACCGGTCGCCATCGCTCTGAATACAGTCGAGGGGTTGGCCTCACAAAACCATTCTGCCGGAATACTCTTGCCCCATACCCGCAGCATATTATCTGTCAGCAATTGATAGCCAGGCCAGGAATTCAGTTTAAACCTGTCTGATCCCAGTTGTTTAGCCCGCTGCGCTGCCGGCAGCATATCGTTTAATTCCAGCTCCCAGTCAGTGATAAAGGTCGGGTGGGGGCCAGGCATAACATCACCGCCCGGAACATCAAGATTGCCACAGATAATCCGCAAGGCCACCCGGGCCTGAGCCGAAGCGGAGCTGCCCCGGCCTAACTGATCGGTGGCGACCCCCCACTGAATACAGGCCGGTTTACTCATTGCATAGATTCTGGCACTCTCTATAATCAATTCCGACGAAATGCCGGTCTTTTCGGCGGCCCAGTCAGGAGTATATTCCTGTACTCTGTCGCTTAGTTCTTCAAAGCCCACGGTCCAGTCTTCAATAAACTGATAGTCACATAACCCTTCATTAATAATGACATTCAGCCAGGCCAACGCCAGCGCATTGTCTGAACCTGGCCTGATGGGCAGCCAGAGGTCGGCCTTGGCGGCTGTTTCACTGTAGTTCGGATCAATTACGATGATTTTGGTACCATTGGCCTTGGCCTGCAACAGCCCGCGCATCTCCGGCAAATAAGAAGCCCCGGGATTATGTCCCCAGACAACAACGCATTTTGCCCCCATAATTTCCGGATCGAAGGCAGCCCAGCCATAGGACGCCGCCTCGGTTAAGAAGTTGGGAATCCAGCACACCGGGGCCGTATGAACAACATTAGGACTGCCCAGGAGGTTAAAAAACCGCCGCCGGGCAAAATCGTCAGTCCGGTTAGTGCCCCCGGTAGTGGCAATCGTCTCGGCACCATATTGTGCTTTTAAAGCCGCCAGGCGGGCCGCAATGTCATCTAATGCTTCTTCCCATGATACACGTTTAAATTGGCCTGACCCGCGTTCACCAACCCGTTTAAGCGGATAGTTGATCCGGTTGGGATGGTTTAAATGATCTAATGCCGAAGCCCCCCGGGGACACTGCGCCCCGGCATTAAAAGGGTGCTCCGGGTCTCCCGCCACTTTTGTCACCACTCCGTTTTCGACTGTTGCCAGCATGCCGCAGTTCATATGGCAGAAATGGCAGGCTGTCTTTTTTATTTCGCTCATCCTTGTTCCCCCAATATCATGCAAATTTAGCATTTTATTTACCGGACTGTCAGCTGTATGGCTTTTTGCGGACACTGGCCGGCGCAGGTATAGCAGGCACAGCATTTTTCCGCCGCCGGTGCACTGGCCTTTTGCTGCCCATCGGCAGCTACCAGCTGCAGCACAGCTTCCGGACAAAATGCCTCACATAAACCACAGCCCGTACAGCGGTCGGCATCAATCCGGATGGCAACCGTGCTTGCACCTGCCGGCCCGGGTACAGAGACTTTATCAATAACCGGCGGCATATAAATTTTTCGCCGCGCCTCCGGAATACTTTTGACTGCCAGCTTCTGCAGCGCTGCCACCAATGTTTCTAATTGTTGAAACGGCACGGAAACATAGGCTTCAAAATCACTGATCTCGCTGATCGCCCTGGCGCCATAGCAGCCAAACGATATGTTCATCTTCTGGTTTTTCATAACCTGTACAGTCAAATCGGCACAGGTGGAATTGTAGCCTGATGTGTGGAAGGCATGCCGTTCGCCCGTGCTATAGCTTGCTGCACAGCACAGCCACATCAGTTGTTCGGGATACAGGGTGAAGATGACTACATCCGGCTCAAAGCCGGCATCTTCAAGCGGGGCAAGCACCGTCGCCGTATAGGTCCCCGCGTCAAACTCCTGGCGGGTGGCTATCATTTTCCGGGCACAGTCCAGCGTAGGTAATTTCTTAAACAACAAATACAATTCACCAGACCGCAGTTTGGGGGACATTGGAATCAAGCCCATAATAGCGGCCCCGTCCGGACAGGCATGCTTGCTGGGCGGCATGTACAGACTGTTGCCCCGCCTGGCAATGGTGATGGCCTGACAGTGCCTAAGCGGAACTGAGGGCTCATATACATGATCAGGTACTTCTTCGCCTGGTTGCAACAGTTTTACGGCCACTGGCGACCACCTGAGCGTCAGTATATTGGTTAGTGTTGTAGCAAGTTCACGATAATTCAAGATTCTCGGTCTCCTTTTTAAGCGGTTACTCTGCCATCATCTTCGCCCACAGTCTTTCCCCGGCGGCCCCGGCAAACATCTGGCCGGCCCGCGCCTTGGCCCCCTTAAAGTCCTCACTTACTTCCAGAAGTACATTCAGGGCATGGGTTACCGGCATGGCGGATTTACCTTCCAGTTTCAGGACGCAGCTCAGACAGTAGCCGATGAGCATATCGGCACCGGACTGCCGGGCTTCCAGCAGTCTTGCCTGTACGAGTTTTTCGGTCAAATCCGGGCGGAAATGAGAAAGCTGCCCGCCACTGCCACAGCAAATGGCCCGGGCCCCGCTATGCTGCATTTCCAGCAGGGAAAAACCGCCTTGGGCCAGCGCCTGACGCACCTGTCTGCCAAAGCTGAGCGCAAACCGGTCCGGGCAGGCATCATGAACAGTACACCTGATTTTGTTTTTTCGGTCAGCCGGCGTAAACTTCAGCGTCTCATACACCGTCCGGACACTGACATCACAGGCCTGAAAAACAGGCTTCATTTCGTAATAACACCCGGGGCAGGCGGTAATAACCCCGGTTATGTTATGCTTTTGCAGAAATTCTTTCAGTTGGGCCTGCATGGCTTCAGCTCTTGACCGCAGCCCCAGCTGCCGCAGTGGTTTGCCGCAGCAGGCTGTCCAAATGCCCCTGCAATCGCAGTCAGTCTGCAAGCGGCGGAAGACCGCCCGTGTCAGCCCCGGTGAATAGGTCAACAGGGTACAGCCGGGAAAAAACCAGGTTCCCCCGCTGCCGGCATTCTCTAGATCACGATAGTCAACCCCGTAGCAGCTGCGATACATATTCATAACGTTGTTTGGCCTGTCGGGAAACAGATACCGGTATTCATTACTATCAAATTCGCCTTGCCTTACCGCTTCCTCCCGGCGGCAGGCAAACAACTGCTGCGGGCTTAAGCCCTGCGGGCAAACCGCCGCACACGCACCGCACAGCGAACAGCTGAAGGCTTCGCTAACCGACGCCCCCCGGCCGGCGATGGCGGCCGGTGTTGCTCCGGTTTCTTCCAGGAATTGGCACAGAGCAGTACATTGACCACATTCTATACATTGCTTAGCTAACATATCCATCTATGCTTTCCTCTCCCGCCCCGACCTTCGCTGCGGCGGAACTCTCCGTCTCAGCGGTTTGGCGGCACGGCCGAGCTTTCCAAACCAATTTCACCTAAGACGGCAAGGGTATTCACCGGCACCTTGATGCTTTTGTCACATTGGGCCGCCAGTTCCAGCGCCTTGATCACCGGAATCATACTTGCCAGGTCCACAGGAATATCCACATCAGGCGCGGCTTCCACCACACCAAACGGAATATTCTGTTGAGCGGCTTTGGTGACGAGCATATCCAGAGCCGTTATCCCCTCGGTGTTGTAAAATACCCGGTTGAAATCAAAGGGTGTCGTACAGGTATAACCGACAACAGAAAATCCCCCTTCCTGGCAGGCCCCTTCGACCAAAGCCGCCCCCAGCCCCGGTGGCGCATTTTCAATATTCCGGGCCGCATTCCGGCCAGGCTCACTGCCTGCCAGCCGTTCCAGCTTGGCAACCGTATCCTGCAGGATGACAGGCTGCAAACTGGGAAGGTCGCCGCCGACAATAACCACACTGTCGGCCAGGCGATCCGGAGCGCCATTTTTCAGAATATAATCGGCGGCATATTGCATACACTGGTCAAAATTGCCGCCCTGGTCGGCATAAACCTCTTTGATCTGCGACCGGTTGGAAGTCCTATCCAGTAATTTTTCCAGGTATTCACGATCACCATCATGGTTATAACAGACCCGGACATCGCCGCTCCCGGCCGCAAGGCAAACGTTAATCACATCCAGCAGGCAGCCTTCATAAAAAGCCATCGCTTCTGCCGGCGTCAATATCCCTCCCCGGTTGGCAGTAAGCCGGGTCTTGGTATCTCCGGCCTTAGGAACTTTGGTAAAAACAACGATTGTGGTGCGCATGGTGTAACCTCCTATATCTACCTCTAGCTTTGTAGTCTGCCAGGCACAGTTTGTACGGTTGCACCTGCTCCCGCCTGGCCTGGTGTTTTTAACCTCATTAACTTGTTATTGCAACTACTTCTATTGCAAAACTCATGCCAACTTTCCTTTTGCTGACCAGAACCGGCGCGCCCTTATAGATAAAGCATTTATTAGCAGCAATAATGGACGCCTGGTATTATCTTTTTTTCATTTTGAGAAAAACATTA
>NZ_DATMXX010000392.1:0-12469 GCF_035561255.1 Sporomusa sp.
TGGCCACAGAGGCAAAGGTCTTCGTGAGGTGCGCTATCAGAAAAATCCTCTGATATGTAACCGCAGCCATTACATGTTGTCTTTAGTTTTATTAAGTACCGTTTTGCTGCTTTGGCTTTATGTATGGCAGTTTCACTTATCAATACGGATTCTGCCGGCATTGTGAAGATTTTGGTTTGACAGCCGTCCGGATCAAAGTAGTTTATGGACAGGCTGTTTTCCTGGGGAGCGGCAGGGGAGTTGGTCATTTGGGTGTAGGGAATGATAAGCCAGCGGCAGTTTTTATCGTCTTCTGGCTTGTCAATAAAATATATGGCGTGGCTGGAAATAACTAATGCGCCGTCTTCGTCTAAAAAATTTGCCGGAACAATGGTAGATATTGTTTCGCCTAACCAGAGATTACTGGGGACATCAGCTAATAGTAATTGTAATTTAGGGCTTAAGTTCGAATAATGAGGATAAATTTTATCTAAAGGAAGCGAGGGAGGTATGCCGTCAGTGACAATTGTTATTGTTGCTTTCTCGGTTGTAAATGCCTGAAGGATATCAAGAATATTGTTAACTTTACCCTTATATATAATAACAGACGGCATCTGGTCAATAGCCATTTTTATGGCTAGTCTTCCACGTAATAATACGGTTTCCAGACGCCGCCGCAAGCTTTCCCGGCGGGGGCATCCTTTTAGGATAATGCTATAATATTTGTGTTCATAGACCATACAGGCACCTCACCTTCACTAAATATTGTACACTGCTGGTAAATTATTGACAATAAGAGAAAAGTGAAAAAATCCTTGATTTCTAAATAGTGTAAGGTTTATGATAATATCGTCGCATGTTTAACACAATAGGAGATGTTATTTTGGATTCCATTAGTCCTGAAGTCATTCTATTTTTACTTACAGCCGGATTTATTGCCTCATTTATTGACTCGGTAGTAGGTGGTGGCGGGTTGATCTCTTTGCCTGCACTTATGTTTACCGGTTTACCTCCTAGTGTGGTGCTGGGTACGAATAAATTGGCTAGTTCGCTGTGCTCAATGACAAGTACAATTTCATTTTTGCGATCAGGGAAAGTTGACTGCCAGCTGGTGACTTGGCTGTTTCCGTTGTCATTTGGCGGTTCAGTCCTGGGGGCATACACTGTTCGCCATATTCCACCGGAGTTTCTAAAGCCGCTTGTTATTGTGCTATTAGTGGTTGTGGCTATTTATACTGTTTTTAAAAAAGACTGGGGCTCAGAGTCAACTTTTCAGGGACTAACCCCTAAAACTAAGTCACTAATAGCGCTGGCTGTGTTTAGCATAGGTTTTTATGATGGCTTCTTTGGTCCTGGGGCAGGTTCATTTTTTATTTTTTCATTTTTGATGCTGGGCTTTGATTTTGTTGTAGCAGCAGGTAATGCGAAAGTGATGAATTTTGCCAGTAATATTGCAGCCGTGATTACGTTTATTTATCTTGATTCAGTGAACTTTCAGTATGGTCTTATCATGGGGGGCGCGATGATTGCCGGGGCAATTGCGGGCTCGCGCGTGGCCATTAAGAGCGGAACCGCCTATGTGCGTCCGTTATTTATCGGTATGACTAGCCTATTAATTGGCAAGCAATTATGGGATTTGATGATGAAATAATTGCTGGTCAAAAAAAGACGGCTACCCCCGGCAGAGGGTAGTCGTTTTTTTATAGAATAAATTTGTCAACAAGTTCAATTAGCTGGGTGATCTCAGGTTTTGAGACTTGTCCGTTTGCACCGATGGATTGGCCTTTAAGACGCATTTCCTCATTGATGAGCGAAGAAAAGATGACAACTGGTAAATGTTTTAACTTATCGTTCTCTTTGATGCGTTTTGTGAGATGATGACCATCCATTTGTGGCATTTCAATATCAGTTATCACAAGCTGGATTTTGCTCTCAATCGGTTCACCGCCAGCGGCTAATTGCTCAATTTTTTGCCAGGCATCCTGACCGTTCTCTGTAAGGATAACATTGGCATAGCCGGCTTTGTGCAGGGTGCCTAATAATAAATCGCGGAGCATCTTGGAATCTTCAGCTACCAAAATAGTCTTACTCTTGCGGATATCGATTATATCGGATGGTTTTTCCGTAACCTCATTAAATTTCTGGTTCATTTCAGGATTGATATCAGCCACAATCTTTTCGAAATCAAGCAGGACGACCATCTTGTCAGTCATTTTTATAATGCCGACAACCATATCCGAGTTTGCGATGTGGGGCGGCGGTTCCATGGCTGTCCAGGAAATTCGGTGAATCCGGGACACTTCGTCAACAAGGAAAGCAACATAGTAGTTGTTAAGCTCGCTTACAATAATCTTGGGCGCAGTTGTTGTCGATTGACTGCCCAGGCAGCGCGGGAGATTGATCAGAGGCATAACCCGTCCGCGCAGGGTAAAGATACCATCGACCCACGGATGGACGTTAGGCATTTTGGTGACAGGTATGGGGTTAATGACTTCCCTTACTTTCGCCACATTAATGCCATAGCTGACCGGGCCAATTGAAAATTCAACTATCTCAAATTCGTTAGTGCCAGTTTCCAGTAAAATACCCTTTTTATCAGACATTGCCATCCCTTCTTTCTCTTTCAATAACGGACAAAAACAGACAATTACAGATAACTACTATTTCTATGTTAGGGATGTTTTACCTGCTAGCAGCTTATCCATAATAATAATTTTATGTGTATTTTTGATCTGCTCAGAGAATACTATATTAATTATGCGTGCTTGCAGGAACATTGGAAAGTATAGGGAATAATAATACATTTACAGTATTAATTTATATACGAATCAGTGTTTAATATGGTTCAAGGAGTGGAGTTTTTGAATATGCTGACCGGCGATGATACAATTAGCGCTATAGCTACGGCGATAGGTGAGGGCGGCATTGGCATTGTCAGAATTAGCGGCCGTAAAGCTGTGACTATTGCTAACAAACTATTTATTAGTAAAACAGGTATGCAGACAACCAATATTGTGTCACATCAGGTTGTTTATGGTGAAATTGTTGACCCTGCCAGTGGCGAGACTGTTGATGAGGTTTTATTAATTATAATGCGTGCGCCCCATTCTTATACCCGGGAAGATGTTGTTGAAATCCATTGCCATGGTGGTCCAGTGCCATTAAAACGAATTTTAGACCTAACGCTTATACTGGGATCCAGGCTGGCTGAACCTGGCGAGTTTACAAAAAGGGCATTTTTAAACGGCCGGCTTGATCTGGCCCAGGCTGAGGCTGTTATTGATATAATCAGAGCAAAGACTGATGCCTCGCTTAAGACGGCAGTAGGTAATTTATCCGGACATTTATCAACTGAGATTAAACACTTGCGTTATAATATCCTCAGTATGATTGCTCAACTGGAAGCCGCTATTGATTTTCCGGAAGAAGATATTGAGGAAGCGGCAGCCGCTGATGTGGCTCAGCTTATTGTCAAAGCTAAAGCCGATATAGATAAACTGTTGGCCACAGCTCAGACCGGCCGGATATTACGGGAAGGCCTGGCAACTGTAATTATTGGTAAGCCCAATGTCGGCAAGTCAAGTCTGCTTAATGCCCTGCTGAGAGAGAAAAGGGCTATTGTTACTGACATTCCCGGTACGACCCGGGACATCATTGAAGAGTATGTTAATATCCGTGGCATACCGCTTAAAATAATCGATACTGCAGGAATTCGTGAGACGGCCGATGTTGTGGAGAGAATCGGGGTCGAAAAGGCTAAGGAACTAATAAATCAGGCTGATCTTATTCTGCTGCTCTTAGATGCCTCTGAACCACTGGCACCTGAAGACCGGGCAATACTAGAGCTGCTTTCCGGACAGCAGGCTATTATTCTCGTGAATAAGAGTGACTTACCATCCTTGCTCGATTTTGCCGAAATTGAGCAGCATATTGGCAGCCGGATGGTAGTAAAAATGTCGGTAACACAAGGCGACGGATTGGCTGAACTAGAAGAGAAAATTGCTAACTTAGTTTATGGTGGACATGTCAGTCAGGGTGAGGCCGCTTTTGTGAATAATGTTCGCCATGCTGATGCATTAAGGCATACTAATCAACGTCTTGCCGAGGCTTTGCTGACAATTGAGGACGGTATGCCGCCTGACTGTGTTGTTGTTGATCTGCGGGCTGCCTGGGAGAAGCTTGGTGGGATTACTGGTGATACCGTAGGTGAGGATATAATTGATCAGATATTTACTCAATTTTGTATTGGTAAATAGGAATGCGAGCAATACTTAGCTGCGCTGTTGCATTTACGCATAATAGTCTTGTTAATTAATGAGGTGGAGATTTTGTTTCAGGCAGGAACTTATGATGTAGTAGTTATCGGTGCAGGACATGCCGGCTGTGAGGCTGCGCTGGCTGCAGCGCGTCTGGGGTGCCGGACGCTGATTACTACGCTTAATATGGATAATATTGCAATGATGCCATGTAATCCGGCGGTAGGCGGACCGGCTAAAGGGCATCTGGTGCGGGAGATAGATGCGCTGGGTGGTCAGATGGGTATTAATACTGACAAGACCTGTATCCAAGTGCGGATGCTTAATACCGGCAAAGGCCCGGCTGTGCATGCCTTGCGGGCTCAGGCTGATAAACAGATGTATCAGTTGGCGATGAAGCATACCCTGGAAAAGCAGCCAAATTTGGACGTAAAGCAAGCGCTGATTGAAGATATTCTGGTTGAGAGTGGTCAGGTGACAGGGGTAGTTACTGAATTAGGGGAAGTGTACGGCGCTGCCTGTGTTGTTTTGGCTACAGGTACTTACCTGCGCGGCAAGATCATTATCGGTGATATTAATTATCCTGGCGGGCCGGCCGGGCAGCGATCGGCCATAAAGTTGTCTGAGACACTTCGCGATTTGGGTATCACGCTGATGCGTTTTAAAACCGGAACACCGGCCAGAGTGGATGCCCGGACTGTAGATACCGGTAAAATGACCATTCAGCCTGGTGATGATATAATTCATAATTTCTCCTTTATGAGTGACATTATTACCAGGGATCAAACGCCTTGCTGGCTTACTTATACCAATGAAGAGACGCATGCGATTATCAGAGCAAATATGCACCGCTCGCCTTTATATATGGGCATGATTGAGGGGACCGGGCCGCGCTATTGCCCGTCAATTGAGGATAAGGTTGTCCGGTTTGCCGATAAATTATCGCACCAGGTTTTTGTTGAACCAGAAGGGGCAGGCACTACTGAAATGTATGTTCAGGGGATGTCCACAAGCCTGCCTGTTGATGTGCAGTTAGCTTTCCTGCGTACTATTCCCGGCCTCGAGAAGGCAGAAGTCATGCGGGTCGGCTATGCAATTGAATATGATTGTGTTGATCCGACAGAGCTTAAACCTACCCTTGAGACTAAAAAGGTTCGGGGATTGTTTTCATCAGGTCAGGCTAATGGCACCTCCGGTTATGAAGAGGCAGCGGCTCAGGGGCTGATAGCCGGTATTAATGCTGCCCTGTTGGCACAGGCTAAGCTACCCTTTATTTTGTCGCGGTCAGATGCGTATATTGGCGTGTTAATTGATGATCTGGTGACTAAAGGTACTAGTGAACCATACCGGATTATGACATCACGGGCAGAATACCGGTTAATTCTTCGTCAAGACAACGCTGATCTTCGCCTAACGGAAAAAGGGCGTGAAATCGGTCTTGTTAGCAATGAGCGGTATGAGCGGTTTATTGCTAAACGCGAGACTATTCAAAGTACACTTTCGCTATTAAAAAGCAGGCAAATTACACCGGTGTCTGAAATACAGGCTAAACTGGCTGTGCTTGGTACGGCTGAGCTGCGGACAGGTATTACCCTGTATGATTTACTTAGACGTACAGAGATAACCTATGACGCAATGCGTACTCAGTTTGATTTGCCTGAGGTACCCCCATTAGTTAAGGAACAGATTGAGATTGCGGTTAAATATGAAGGTTATATTCAAAAACAGATTGAACAAGTCGAACGCTCGGCAAAACTAGAGACAAAACGGTTGCCAGAAGATATTGATTATAATCAAATTAACGGTTTGGCGTTAGAAGCCCGCCAAAAGCTCAATAAAATCCGGCCGCTGTCAGTTGGACAGGCTGCACGCATATCCGGAGTATCGCCAGCCGATATCTCGATACTCATGGTGTACCTGGAACAACGGCGAAGTAGGGCAGAGTAAAAAAAGGGGGGGCTGCTAATGGACGGCTTTAAAGAACTACTGGCACAAGCGGCTACTGAGTATGGTCTGTTATTATCAGAAAACCAACTGATAGCCATGGAGACTTACTATCGTCTCTTGATTGAATGGAATGAAAAAATCAACCTGACGGCCATTACTCTGCCACACGATGTGGCTGTTAAACATATGATTGATTCCCTGTCTTGTTACCGGGAGGATATCTTTTCATCTGATACCAGTGTGATTGATGTCGGCACAGGTGCCGGCTTTCCCGGTATTCCACTGAAGATTTATCGGCCTGATCTAAAGCTGACACTCATGGATTCACTTAATAAGCGGCTGTTGTTTTTGCGGGAGGTTACCGACACTCTTGAACTCCGCGGTGTTGAACTTGTACATGCGCGGGCTGAGGAGGGAGGCAAAAACAGGCAATACCGGGCAAAATTTCAGATTGCGGTTTCACGGGCCGTAGCGAGAATGAATGTTTTAAGTGAGCTCTGCTTGCCGTTTGTCCAGACCGGTGGTTATTTTATTGCCCTTAAAGGCGCTCAATATGAGGAAGAAGTGATAGAAGCAGCCACGGCGATAACTACCCTTGGTGGTAGGGTTGAACGAATGGAACCAGTTATCCTACCCGGCCTTGCTGATAAGAGGGCGGTCGTCTATATAAAAAAGGTTGCTGCTACACCTTCAGACTATCCCCGGCGTCCAGGAACACCTGAAAAAAAGCCGCTCTAATATAGAGGAAAATTCCAGTTGCTGCAGAATATATACAATAACGCAAGTCCGAACGTTGTTTTGTAGGTGGTGGAAACATGAGAAATTTGGCCAAGCTGTTTGGTCTTGGAGATGCTTCGCCAACTGTTCCCGAACTTGTTCTTGAGAGGAGTTCTGCCGTTGTTGTTGAAGAAATAGATGCAGCTAATACTGCTCCTAATACAGAAAATGATCTTGCTAGTGGATTACAATCAGTCCTAAAAGTATCGCCTGACATTATTATCCCCAATCCTTTTCAGCCGCGGAAAACCTTTAATGATGATTCTCTCCAGGAATTGGCAGCGTCCATTCGTGAGTTTGGTGTTATTCAGCCTCTTTTAGTACGTCGTCAAGGTGCCGTTTATGAGCTGATTGCCGGTGAACGGCGATTGAGAGCTTCGCGATTGGCCGGTCTACCTGAGGTTCCGGTAATAGTGCGGGAACTTGAGGATAAAGAAATGGCCGAGTTAGCCATGATTGAGAACTTGCAGCGGGAAGATTTGCACTTTCTGGAGGAAGCGGAAGGCTATCAGCATTTGATTGCGAGCTTTAATTTTACCCAAGAAGAACTTGCCCGGCGTGTAGGGAAAAATCAGTCAACCATTGCCAATAAGCTTCGGTTGCTAAAACTGGCTGTAGAGGTCCGTCAGGCCGTTGTCGGACAAAACTTAACTGAACGCCATGCACGTGCATTGCTGAAACTTGAGGATACTACGGTACAGATGGAGGTACTCGGCGGGGTTAAAGAAAAAGGCTTAAATGTGCGGGAAACCGAGGATTTAATTGAAACCTATACCGGAAATATTTCCCGGGAAAAGGAAAAACAGGCAACTCCTAAACAGACCGTCGTAAAGATCATAAAAGATGTGCGCATCTTTATTAATACTATTAACAGTGTAATCAGCCAAATGAAGAAAAGCGGTATGGATATTAAGGTTAAGCAGGATATTGATGGTGATTATGTTAACATCAGTATTCAGGTTAAGAATTATCGCCAGAAACAGCCTGTAAAATAAGAATTCTTAAAAGGTTCATAGGTCTCAACAGATATTCATAATTTTGCAGTATGATATAGTCAGGGGGTATCCCGCGTACACTAATCATGAGGCGAAGTTATGAATAAAAATTGTTAATGAGAGTGTAACCACTATTGCTGTTGTAATTGCCGGTAGCTGGATGTTCAAGTTGGGCAAGCAACATCAGGGTAGGTTGGAGCAGATGATTAAGGATAGTATTATCTTTGCTGAGTAGGCCAAAGCGAAAGCACGTAAAATGTCTGAGGTTGATAAAAATAAATCGTACTATGTTACCCTCCACGTTAGGAGGGGTTTATTTTCCTAATTAATATTATGAACAATACTAATAAGTCCTGGCACCACGTGAAAATGTGGCACCAGGACTTTTGGTATATCAATATAAACTCTTGTCTTAAAAGGAATAAGTTAAGTTTTGAGCAGGTAGTCACCGGTTAGGCTTAGCTGCAATAATTGATCAGCAATATCTTCAATATATTCCCGCTGGTATAGTGTAGTAAGCCACTCAGCGGGTATGGCGTTTATACCATAATAGGCACCGGCTAATTGTCCGTAAACTGCGCCGGTGGTGTCGGCATCATTACCTAAGTTGACGGCCAGAAGCGCGCCCTGGACAAAACTGTTACTACGATAAAAAGCCCAGAGAGCAGCCTCTAATGAATCTGCGACATAGCCTGTGCCGCAGATGCCGGGGGGGTTTTTATGTTTAAACGAACCGCTTGCAATATCTGCTATCTTACCAGTTAAGGGGTGATTCCAACCTTTGGATAGCGGCGAATAATCGGTAGATAGTAATATGGTTTTGTCAAGGCCCTGGAGTGCGCCGATGGTTAGAGCAGCTAAATACCGGCAGCCGTCTTTGGCTTCGGCAGCTCCATGGGTGGTACGAGAGCTGTCAGCAGCCAGATCAATGGCTAGAGGGGGATTAGCCGCAAATGTTAGTGGAATAGGCGCCAGGCGCATGATAGAGCCATTTCCGGCGGTGTGAGGACTGTCTGACCCGGCATAGGGTTGACCTGTACAGATATAGGAATCAAGAGCCGTACGCACAGTTTTGCCGATATCGAAGCATTGGCCGGTGCTGCTTAAGTACCCGTTCTTATACCAGCGGACATAGTGCAGCATCTGGTCAGCAGGATTAAATCCCCGGCATTTGATTAAACTTTCTGCCAGACATAAGGCCATGCTGGTATCGTCAGTCCACATTCCTGGTTTAAGGTTATGTTTTCCACCGGCAGTTAGCCCGGTTACCGGTGGAAAGCTGCCCGGTGTTTTAAACTCAAGTGGCATTCCCAAGGCATCGCACACAGCCAAACCAAGTAATGTACCACGGTATCGACCTTGATCCATGACAAGCTCCTCCTTCGCAGCAGGTAGGGAAGCAGGCGCACTAATTGTTACTGCTGAGTAGCTGTTTGGCAATATTGACAGCGGCTACGCCGTTGGCGGCATAGGCATCAGCGCCAGCCTGCTGCGCATAACTTTCGGTAAGGACAGCACCACCAACAATTGTTTTGACGCCAAAGCCTGCGGCTTTGAGAGCATTAATAGTTATGTCAACTTGAGGGAGTGTGGTGGTCATAAGTGCGCAGAGCCCAACGATGTGGGGGTGGTGCTCTTCAGTAGCGGCTACAATAGTTGCCGGGGCAACATCTTTACCTAAGTCAATGACTGTAAAGCCATTATTCTCCATCAAGGCGGCGACGATGTTTTTGCCGAGGTCGTGAATATCTCCTTTGACTGTAGCTAATAGTACAGTGCCCAAACTCTGGGTAGTGTGGGCCGGTAAAACCTCTTTAATTGTGTTAAAGGCGGTACGCATCGTTTCAGCCGATAATAATACCTGAGGTAAAAAGCAGCGGCCCTGGCCGAAAGCTTGGCCAACTTCATTCATGGCCGCTGTCAAGGCCTGGTCGGTAATGGTAAGCGGGGAGTAGTCTTCAGCAAGTGCTTGGCGGATGAGAGGGGCTACACCTGTCGTTTCGCCATTAATTACTGATTGGCGAATTTGTGTTAATATATCCGGTGCAGTATTAGTAATCGTAACCGTCTGGGTAGGCATATCAACATACTTTTTGCTGTAAGCGATTGCTTGACTGTCGTGTCCGCTTAAGGCGGTTGTGGCTGACCAGATATCCTGCATAAGAGGGTCGAAGGGATTGAGGATTGGCGCATCAAGACCTGATGCCAGTGCCATAGCACAAAATGAGGCATTCATTAAATCACGTCTGGGCAGTCCGAAGGATACGTTGCTAAGACCCATAACGGCAGGACAACCCAATTGCTCCCTATATAATTTAAGTGTTAACAGTGTTTCTGCTGCCGCCCGGGCATCTGTTGCTACTGTCATAACCAGGGCGTCGAGTAGCAGGTCGTGGCGGTTTAGGCCATGCTCTATGGCAATGTCAATAATTTGCTTAGCAACTTTTACGCGTTCTATAGCTGTAGTAGGAACACCATTGTCAGACAGCGGCAGGCATAATACTGTCGCGCCATATTTTTTTGCTAATGGCAGAAAACTTTCCAGTCTTTCTGATTCGGCTGTGACCGAATTAATCAGGGCGCGGCCGGGATAGGCCTTGAGTCCAGCTTCAAGTGCGGCCGGATCAGTTGTATCGATAGCCAGTGGAACATCAACTAAAAGCGATAATTCTTCGATAACCTGCTTCATGACTGCCGTTTGGTTGATGCCAGGAACCCCCATATTAACATCCAGGATACCGGCGCCGGCTTTAATTTGGGCGAGTGCCTCTTTTTTAACTGCCACAAAGTTACCTTCTTTAATTTCCTTTGCTAAGGCTTTGCGGCCAGTAGGGTTAATACGCTCGCCGATAATGACCGGTGCAAACCGGGGGCCAAGGTATGTGGTGCGGGTGCGACTGGTTAAGGCTGTGAAGCCGCTGTGTTGCCGGTACTTAGCCTGAATTGTGAGGCTGTCTACAGTTTGCCTGATTGCTTTAATATGAGCAGGGGTAGTACCACAGCAGCCCCCGATAAAGGTGGCCCCTGCAGCTATCAGCTTGGGAATCCATGCAGCCATTTCATCTGCTTTCATGGGGAAAACGGTCTGGCCGTTTATTAGCTCCGGCATGCCGGCGTTAGGCTGAACGCTGATCGGTATGGAACACGACTGGGCTAGTGTTTCAATTACCGGTAAGAGCTGGGCAGGGCCTAAAGAGCAGTTAGCGCCGATTATTGTTGCCCCCATGGCTTCCAGGGTAATAGCGGCTGTGCAGGGATCTGTACCTGTTACGGTACGGCCGTCGGCATCAAAAGACAACTGGCAAATAATTGGTTTGCGGGTTGCTGCTTTGGCTGCCAGTAGTGCTGCTCGCATCTCCTGAATATCGATAATGGTTTCTATAATTAAAAAGTCAATTCCAGCTTGATCAAGGGCGCTTATCTGTTCAAAAAACACATCATAAGCGGTGTCGAAGGGCAGGTCGCCAAGTGGGGCAATAAACTTTCCAGTCGGACCGACAGAACCGGCTATTTTGGCATGATTGCCGGTAGCTTGCCGTGCAGCAGCTACAGCTGCTGCATTTATTGCAATTGTTTTATTTTCCAGTCCGTAATGGGCTAACTTTATGCGGTTAGCGCCAAAGGTATTGGTTTCAATGATTGTTGCACCGGCCTCTACATATTGGCGATGGATTAAGGTTACCTTTTCGGGCTGTTCAATATTCCATAATTCAGGACATTCACCTGGTTCCAGACCTGCTTGGTGCAACATTGTTCCCATTGCACCGTCGAAAATATGTATCATTAAGTATTTGTCTCCTTTCGTGCCTGACAATCCGGCTGTCCGCATTTGTCGCATGATAATACTTGTTCATGATTTAACCCCAGTGCCTGGTGGTAAGGATACAAACCAATGATGGCGGTGACTGATTTGCGCGGTACCAGCATTTTGGTATCTGTAACGCTAAGGTCAATGGCAGAACCTGAGGCTAAGTCTAATATCTCTGGTTGTACTTCGACTGGCCAACCACCATAACCGGGGCTAAACCGGCGGCCTGTTGTAAGTCCTGAACGGGCTGCTTGCCCGGATATTACATAACAGACCGCATCACAGGTCATTTCTACTGCTGTTGTTCCGGCTGCATCTAATAATAGGCCTAGTGTATACTGATTTTTGGAAAAAAGGTTGGATACTTCTTGCTCAAGCGATATTCCAATTGTAACAGCCATTACTGCTACTTCTGCTGCCCCGGCGAGATGCCTGATAATACCCTCGGCTGTTAGGTTTAGAGGCATAGGAGACATAATGGTATGTGAATCCTGGTCATAGGTATAGATCTGCCAAACTCCTTTTGGGGTGGCTAATAACTGGGCCTGAGTGCATGCTTCAGTAAGGAGTGTAGCGGAAAAATCTGCTTTACCGCCTAACCCTGCATAGCGTTTGGTTTCATCAAGGTCAATAGTCGTTAACCGGGGATAATAAATCGGCATTGGGGAAGACCTCCTTAATGAAGTGCGGTATTATTAGCATTATAT
>NZ_DATMXX010000393.1:0-2930 GCF_035561255.1 Sporomusa sp.
AATTAAATCAAAATCAAAATTCAAATTCCTCACCCTTAATTAAAATGTATAAGGTTGCATAAAATCACATGACAATTATATGCGGACAGGCAGTGAGTGTCAATAAGTTTTTTAGACATAAAAAACGGCGCGAAACATCGCGCCGTTGCAATATCCAGCTGCTACTGGGGAGGTTTCTTGCCAAACCATTTCACGTAGATTTTTTCATACTCGCCGTTTTTCTTAAGTTCATCCAGCGCTTTATTGAGTTTATCGGCTAACTCAGTGCTTTTCTTGGAGGTTGCAATACCATAATCTTCTGAAGTAAGCGGATCGCCTACAGTTTTAGCATCCTTACCACCGGCCTGGGCGATATAATATTCGTTAACAGGCAGGTCATTGACAACAGCGTCCACACCACCGGCCTTAAGTTCCATAAAGGCTTCAGGGGCAGTGTTAAACTCACGGATCTTGGCATCTTTAATCTTTTTGGCTTCATCAGCACCGGTTGTGCCAATTTGTACGGCAATGCGCTTGCCTTCAAGATCTTTAAAGGATTTCAACGTATTATTGTCAGACTTTACCACCATAGAAAGACCGGATTTGTAATATGGCTTGGTGAAATTAACCTTCTTAGCCCGCTCATCGGTAATGGTCATGGCTGAAATAGTGGCATCAATGTTACCGGCTTCCAGTGCAGGAATAAGCCCGTCAAAGTTCATACTTTGTACCTGGACCTCCATCCCCATTTGTTTGCCGATAGCTTTGATCAGATCCATGTCAAAGCCAACATAATCTTTCGATTTTTCATCCTGGAACTCAAACGGAGCAAACGCGGTATCAGAGCCAACCTTGAGCACCTTGGCCTGAGGCTGTTCAGCAGGTTTGGATGATTGACCACAGCCGGCAAGTCCAAACACCAGTACAAACATAGCAAGAACAGACCAGGCAATCAGTTTTTTAGACACGTATGTAACCCCCTTATAAATTGTTAAAAGATCTATAATGATTATACGATTCTATGTATATTTAGACAAGCATTTTAAACATGTATACATATACAAACGCATTTCAGTTCATAATTAAAGCACATTTGTCCACAATGTCCACTATAAGCGTCCTTTTTCGCAAAACTAAAAGCCCGGAATACTAAATTCCGGGCATTGTTTGGCGCAATATATTCTATATGTACTATTGCTCTTTTTTGGCGATAAAGCAGTCACGGCAATAAATAGGACGATCATTGCGAGGTTTAAATGGAACTTGAGTTGTTACACCGCATTCGGCACATACTGCTTCATGCATCTCCCGTTGGGTTGTCTGAGCTTCGCCACCATCACGGCTACGTCTTCTGTTACCCCTACATTCCCGACAACGGGCAGGTTCGTTTTCAAAACCTTTTTCTGCGTAAAACTCCTGCTCCCCTGCTGTGAAAACAAAATCTGTTCCACAGTCCTTGCACTTAAGAGTTCTGTCCTGAAAAGCCATTAACGAAATCCCCTCACCTTATGAATTTAAAAACCACTGCTTAGCCGACCTGGTCTTTGACCCCACACCCGCCTGCTGGGAATTTCGCTAATAGGATTTAACCCCTCACTACAGTTCCTCTCGGTCAAACTTTACCTGTCTGTTACTGGGACCGGCAGGGCTTACCTCTAAGCCGCACCATGCTCAAAGCCGCTTTGGGCTCCTTACGTGGGTCGTTTCGCCTGCGACTGGCATCGACTTTCAACCACAGACCTAAGCAAATTGGTTCTTATACTAAATTATAGGTTTCACATCCCAAAAAAGCAAGCATATATTTTCAGATGGTTTGAAAATATGGTTATAATTTACAGAAAATCACTCAAATAGCCTTAAAACCAGCATCAAGGGGCATAGTAAATGCTGGTAATAGCCTTGAAGCAGTCTCACCGGCGCTTACTTGCTGTTTAGTCATCTGAGACTGCCCCTTCTCTCTACAACCGAATCAGGCGCACCGAATGGTTACTTATGTGATTGTATGACGATTTATGTTATAATAAAGCAAAATAACGTGCTATATAGATGAGGGGGGGACTATTGGGGTGGAGAAACTGCTGCAACAGCTGATTGATGGACAGAAACAGCTTTTTGAAGGGCAGAAACAATTATTCGAGGGGCAAGAAAAGCTATCTCTGGGGCAGAAACAACTATTTGATGGACAAGAAAGGCTTTCTGCCAGACTGGACAAGCTGGAAGACAAAGTGGATGGCATGGCTATTACACTGAAAGAAAACGTAGATATGACCAAGGGATTGAAAAACTGGACAGAAGAAATCAATGCCCAGGTACATGGGCTAGGTCATACGCTGGCTAAGTTGGAAGGCAAAGTCAATCAGCTTGATGAAAAGGTAACCGAACATCTGGACCGGACGTCAGACAGCATTAATTTTCTGCTTCATAGAAGCGCCGAACATGGGGAAGATATTAAACGGTTACGCCGAGCATTATAGAAAAAACTAGTGCCTGCCAGGGCAAGCTGGCAGGCACTAGTTTTTTGTCATGGTCAGGCTTGAACAGTTCCCTTATTACTGGAAGGTGTATCAGACAATCAAAGTTTTAGACGGTGAATAACAGAATCTTACCAGTTAAGAACTATGCTGTTTTCTATAAAGTAAATGGCGACAATTAGAATCCTTCCAAATAAATCAGGCATGGAAGCCAGAAATCATTCCTCGCTTCCATGCCTGATTTATTTTTCTTGCAGTAATATCAAGTTTAATGGCCAATAGTTTTACATCTTATTAATGCAGGCTCGTACTCCCCACACAGCTTATAATAGGTAATCGCTTGTTCTTTAAATCCAATTACCTCATGTATAACCCCCACATTATAATAAGGTAAATAAGTGTTAATCCCTTCTATTTTTCCCCTGGGCAACTTAGTGCATTTCAAAAAACTTTCAACGGCTAGACTGAATTGAGCATTAT
>NZ_DATMXX010000394.1:0-9344 GCF_035561255.1 Sporomusa sp.
ATTGTGAAATTTCGCACAAACATTTTTCTTAGAGGGAGGCAGCCTAAAGTGAAACTGGCCGAAATACAAAAGGTTCTGGAGGCCGAGGTGCTTTGCGGAATGGAATGGCTTGACCGGGATGCAAAAAGCGCTTGCGGCTCAGACCTAATGAGTGATGTCTTGGCCTTTACAAAGGAACGTACTATCTTACTGACCGGGCTGACCAACATTCAGGTTATTCGTACCGCTGAAATGAGTGATTTGGCTGCAATAATATTTGTCCGCGGCAAACGTCCGGGGCCGGAGGTCATTGTGCTGGCCAGGGAAATGGGGATACCACTGCTGCTGACTGCCCGGCAAATGTATGAAGCCTGTGGCATGCTGTACAAAGATGGACTGGCAGGATCATCGCCAAAGGAGGATGCCCTTTGACGCACGAACAAGGCATTACGCTGGAATTTGCATTGATAGGGGCTGATTTTAACAGTGCTGGAGAGGCTTCAAGCAAAATTAAGCGTACTCTGCAGCAGCTTGGTATTCGTCCTGATATTATCAGGCGAATTGCTATTAGTGCGTACGAAGCTGAAATGAATGTTATTATTCATGCATATCGAGGCACGATTAGGGCTGATATTCATGCTGATCGCACAGAGGTGATTGTGACCGACGAAGGCCCGGGGATTCCGGATCTTGAACTAGCAATGCAAGAAGGTTTTTCAACGGCACCTGACTATATTAGAGAGATGGGGTTTGGTGCAGGCATGGGTCTGCCCAATATGGCCCGCAGTACAGATAAATTTGACATCAAAACTGAGATCGGAATAGGAACCCAACTGAGTATGATTACCTTTCACTAATCCTAAGTCTGGATTGTGAGATTTAATACTATATGTATAGTTTGGTGGTGAAAGTAGTGGCAGAACGATATCATTCTGTTCGCTTAGTGGATGAAAAGTGTCAGGGATGCGTAATTTGCACTAAACGCTGCCCTACTGAAGCTATCCGCATCAGAGGTGGTAAGGCTCAAATAACATCTTCGCGGTGTATTGACTGTGGCGAATGTATTCGCCATTGTCCAGGGCACGCCAAGACGGCAGTAACCGATGAAATTACTGACCTGAAGAAATACAAATATAATATTGCGCTCCCCGCACCCAGTCTCTATGGTCAGTTTAACATTGATATTCCTGTCAGGGCTATTCTATCAGGTTTGTTAAAGCTGGGTTTTAACGAGGTATTTGAAGTTGCTCACGGGGCCGAGATTGTATCACTTGCTATCAGAGACTATTTAAAACGTACCGATATCGTCCGGCCCGCTATCTCCTCAGCCTGTCCGGCAGTTGTCCGGCTTATTCAGGTAAGGTTTCCTGAACTTATTGACCATCTGGCGCCGTTTGATGCCCCGGTTGAGGTTGCCGCACGGCTGGCACGGGCTGAGGCGGAGGCATTGCCTGGCCTTATGCCGGAGGATATTGGGATATGGTTTATCACGCCGTGTCCGGCGAAGATGACGGCAGTATATCAGCCGCTTGGGGCAGAAAAATCTGATATTACCGGCGCCATTGCAATTAGTAAAATTTATCCTGATTTATTAAAAGTAGTAACCGCCGAGATTCAAGATGCCAGACGGCAAGCATCCTGGGTTGGTGTCGGATGGGCAATTCCAGGTGGTGAGACTACCGCTGTTGGTGCAAATAATGTCTTGGTGGTACATGATATCCATCAGGTTGCGAATATATTGGAACAAGTTGCTTTAGGAAAACTCAAAGACGTTGACTATATCGAGGTGCTGGCTTGTGCCGGCGGTTGTATCGGCGGTGCTTTAACTGTTGAAAACCGGCATGTTGCAGAGCACCGGATGAAACAACGGATAGCAAAGAAAAAAGTTGAGGATCCCAAGTTTGGCAGATTACCGCGTACCGACTACTCTGAGTTTGAGCTAGGGGTAGCAGGACGCCGCGCAATAGAGCCTAAACCAGTTTTACGCCTTGATGCTGATATTACCAAGGCTATGACCAAAATAGAGTTTATGGACAGAACCCTAAAAAGTCTGCCAGGATTAGATTGTGGCTCATGCGGTTCGCCGAATTGCAAAGCTTTGGCTGAAGACATTGCTCAGGGGCTAGCCAGTATGACTGACTGCGTATTTATCTTGCGTAAAAAGGTACGGGATTTGGCTTATGAAATGGTTGATCTGGCTGATAAGTTACCACCGCCGCTTGATAAAAACCAAGAGTAGAGTAATGAAACAAAAAGATAAATTCGATGTTAGGAGGATTTAGTTATGACTGTTGAAGAATTAATTACAGCATTGCCCCTGGCAGTCGTGTCAGGCCAGTCCAGACTTGGTAATGAAATTAGCGGCGGTTATGTGTCAGATTTACTGAGCAATGTTATGGGGCAGGCCCGTGCCGGTAACATCTGGGTTACAATGCAGGGACATCAAAATATTGTAGCTGTCGCATCACTGGCCGGCCTTACTGCGGTTATAATTGCCGGAGGTGTTGTCCCTGAAAAAGATGCTTTACGCAAAGCCGAAACAGAAGAGATTATCATCCTTACTACGTCGCTTTCGTCTTTTGAGGTAGCTGGAAGGTTATATCAACTGGGTATTACCGGGGAATGATGCGTCAGTTTGTGGCTGATCTTCATGTACATACTCTATTATCACCCTGTGCGGCTGTCGAAATGACTCCTCGCAATATAGTGTGGCATGCGGTAGAACATAAGATTGACATAATTGCTATTACTGACCATAATGCCTGCGATAATATTCCTGCTGCATTGGAAGCAGCTAAAGGTACTGATGTTACTATATTGCTTGGAATGGAAGTTGAAAGTAAAGAGGAAGTTCACTTAATTACCTTATTTGATAAGATGCGTCAGTTGAAAGAGTGGGAACATTTTGTTCAGAATCATATGTCTGGTCGGCTCAATGATGTGGCGCGGTTTGGTGCGCAGTTTATCGTAGATGCTGAGGATAATCTTATTGCAGAAAAACCTGAACTCTTACTAACTTCCCTTACTGCAGGTATTGCAGAAATTTCTGAACAGGTAAAACGCCTGGGTGGAATATGTATTGCCAGTCACATCGACAGGCCTATATACAGTATTATCTCGCAACTGGGTTTTATCCCGCCTGATGTTGAGTTGGCAGCTGTCGAAGTATCAAGGCACATGAGTGTGGAAAATGCACCTATGCGTATTCCTGCTATTGGCGACCTGCCTGTAATAACTGCCTCGGATGCTCATGTAATGGAGGACTTTATAAATGGTCCTAAAACTACCTTTTACTTTGAGCAGCCAACACTAGGAGAAATCCGGCAGGCATTATTATCTCAAAATTTGCGAAAGGTGGTGGTTTAAGCCACTGTTAAATAACTAGCTTTATAAGTAGTATCAGGATTTTTTCATAAGGAGGATGTAACATGAACAGTGACAAGGAAAATAAATGCTGCTGCTGTGGCGGCGGTGAAGCAGGCAAACTAGCCCTTGACCAACTGGATGCAATACTTGCAAAATATCAGGGGGTTAAAGGGGCTCTTATTCCGGTTCTCCAGGAAGCACAACATGCTTACGGCTATCTGCCCAAAGAAATTATTCAGTGTATTGCTGAGAAGATGGCGATTCCGGTTAGTCAGATTTATGGTGTAGTAACTTTTTATTCCCAATTTCACCTCAATCCCAGAGGTAAGAATATTGTCCGCGTTTGTCAGGGCACTGCTTGTCATGTACGTGGCGCCAAAGCAATTCTCAATATGCTGGAAGACAATCTAAAAATAAAAGCCGGCGGCACTACTCCTGATCTTAAGTTCACCTTAGAAACAGTGGCTTGTATAGGGGCTTGCGGGTTAGCCCCAGTACTAATGGTCAATGATGATACCCATGGCCGGTTAACTCCTGAAATTATACCTGAAATCCTGGCTAAGTACGCCTAAGAGGAACTGATATGCGCGAACTATCACTTCATATCCTGGATTTGGTGCAGAACTCGCTGGAAGCCGGGGCAATGATTGTAAAGCTTGAGATTGTAGAAGATTTAGCTGCAGATGTTATGCTTATCCGAGTTGCTGATAACGGACGGGGTATGGATGAGAAGCTTCGCCAATTGGTAATTGACCCCTTTGTTACTACCCGGATTACTCGGCGCATCGGGCTAGGCTTGCCATTAATGGACATGTCTAGTAAACGCTGTGACGGATATTTAAAAATTGATTCTACACCAGGTCAAGGAACGATAATTCAGGCTAAGTATCGTCATAGTCATTTGGACCGGCCGCCATTAGGCAACATGGTAGAAACAATTAAGACAATACTTGTTGCTAACCCAACATTGGATTTTTTATATCATCATACTGTCAATGACAGAACTTTTACTGTTTCTTCCCGGGAGATAGCTGACATTTTGGATGGTGCTTCGCTAACTCAACCAGAGATTCTGATCTGGTTACATGAATATTTGTCAGATAATATAGCTAATTTGTACGGAGGTGTCGAAGAGTGAAAACAATAGAGGATTTAAAACGCCTACGGGAACAGCTTAAGACCAAAAACACTGTGCGCCATGAAGGTGGAACACAAATCATCGTAGGGATGGGAACTTGTGGTATTGCTGCCGGGGCTCGTCAAGTTATGACTGCTATTTTAGATGAGATTGCCAAGCAGAATCTTCAGACTGTCAAGATAAGCCAGACTGGTTGTATCGGCATGTGTGAGAAAGAAGTTCTTGTGGATGTTGTTCGTCCTAATGAGCCGCGGATAACTTATGGTAGAGTTACGGCTGCCGACATCCCCAAGATTATCACCGAGCATGTTGTTAACGGCCGGATCGTAGCAGAGCTTGCTATCGGCAAATTCACTGAATAAGTATATAACTTTGGTAATTAACGGGAGGGGATAGTATGGAACATATAAGAGCACATGTGCTCATTTGCGCCGGAACTGGCTGCGTGTCTTCAGGCTCGAAGAAGGTTGAAGCTGCATTCCAGGCAGAACTGGTCGCAAAAGGCTTAGATAAAGAGGTTAAAATTATAGAAACCGGCTGCCATGGCTTCTGCGAAATGGGTCCGCTGGTCATTATTTATCCTGAAGGAACATTCTATGTTCGGGTCCAGGAATCTGATGTGGCTGAACTTGTGGAAAACCACCTTTTCAAAGGTCGCATTGTGGAACGGCTGTTATATAAAGAACCGATTACTCATGAAAAGATTCCTAGCTATAATGATATTGTTTTCTATAAGAAACAAATGCGATATGTTTTGGCTAATTGCGGGCATATTGACCCTGAAGATATTAACGAATATATTGCCGAGGGCGGTTATGAAGGTCTTGGCAAGGTGCTCACTGAAATGCAGCCTGCAGATGTTGTGGCTGAAGTCAAGAAATCCGGTCTCAGAGGCCGTGGGGGCGGTGGTTTCCCGACAGGCATGAAGTGGGAATTCACCCGTAATGCTCCAGGAACTAAAAAATATGTAGTCTGTAATGCTGACGAAGGTGACCCGGGCGCATTCATGGATCGTAGTGTGCTTGAAGGCGACCCTCATCGCGTGATTGAAGGCATGGCTGTCTGTGGTTATGCTATTGGGGCCGACGAAGGTTATTTATATGTTCGTGCCGAGTATCCGCTTGCTATTAAACGCCTTAAAATTGCCATCAAGCAAGCCGAAGAATTGGGCTTATTAGGTGAGAATATCTTGGGCTCAGGCTTTAATTTTAAACTTAAAATTAAAGAAGGCGCCGGCGCTTTTGTGTGCGGTGAAGAAACCGCCTTGCTCGCATCAATTGAAGGCAAGCGCGGCATGCCGCGTCCACGTCCGCCGTTTCCGGCTATTTCCGGTCTGTGGGGCAAGCCTACCAATATCAATAATGTAGAAACCTTTGGCAATGTGCCGCACATTATTACAAAAGGTGCTGACTGGTATGCCTCAATTGGTACCGAGCGCAGCAAAGGCACCAAAGTATTTGCCCTTACCGGTCGTATTAATAATACCGGTCTGGCTGAAGTTCCCATGGGGATCAAAATGCGTGAAATTATTTACGAAATTGGTGGCGGCATACCAAACGGTAAAAAGTTTAAGGCTGTGCAAATCGGTGGCCCGTCCGGCGGTTGTCTGCCTGAACATATGCTTGATCTGCCGGTAGACTATGACTCTCTCATTCAGGCTGGTGCTATGATGGGATCCGGCGGTCTGGTTGTTATGGACGAAACCACATGTATGGTTGATGTTGCTAAATTCTTCCTCAACTTCACCCAATCGGAGTCCTGTGGTAAGTGTACGCCTTGCCGTGAAGGCACTAAGCGTATGCTTGAGATTCTTACCCGTATTACCGACGGTTTAGGACGCCCTGGTGATATTGCCCTGCTTGAATCTATGGCTAAAAATATCAAGACGACTGCATTATGCGGGCTTGGACAGACAGCTCCCAATCCGGTTCTTTCAACCTTGCGGTATTTCCGCGATGAATATGAAGCCCATATCAATGACAAACGTTGTCCGGCCGGCGCCTGCAGCAATCTGCTGCAATATAGTATTACCGACACTTGTAAAGGTTGCGGTCTGTGCAAAAAGGTATGTCCGGTTGAAGCCATTAGTGGTGAGGTTAAAGCTCTACACGAAATTGATTTGGTCAAATGTATCAAGTGTGGTGCTTGCTTTGGCAAGTGTCCGTTCAAATCAATCGTTAAAGCCTAAAATTCTGCCTTACTGGTGATTTTCTAATGATATAGATAACGTTTGGAAAAGAGAGGGTGACACGACGATGGAAATGGTTAATATAACAATCGATGAGCAGAAGGTAGCTGTACCTAAAACATCGACTATCTTGGAAGCAGCAATCTCGCTCGGAATAAAAGTTCCGACTTTGTGCTATCATCCTGAACTGCGTGTAGAAGGGGCCTGCCGGGTGTGTATGGTGGAAGTGGAAGGTGCCCGCAGTTTGGTAGCGTCTTGTGTATATCCTGTAAATGAGGGTATGGTTGTCCGCACAAATACTGCAAATGTACGGGAAGCCCGTAAAATGGTAGTTGAGCTCTTATTGGCCAACCATCCCACTGACTGCTTGTCATGTCAACGTAACTTAAACTGCGAACTGCAAAATATTTCTGCTGACCTTGGTGTCAGGGAAATCCGGTTTGATGGCGAAAAGAAAAACTATCCACTTGATGATAAGAATCCTTCATTGGTTCGCGATCAAAGCAAATGCATTTTGTGCGGTCGCTGTATCCGTGCTTGTAGTGAACGTCAAGGGGTACACGTCTATAGTTTTGCCAACCGCGGTTTTAACACCACAGTTGTTCCCGCTTTTAACCTTGGTTTAGACGAAGTAGCGTGCACATACTGTGGCCAATGTGCGGCAGTATGCCCGACCGGTGCTATTGTTGAAAAAGATGATACAGAAAAAGTTTGGCAAGCCATCAGCGATCCGTCAAAACATGTAATCGTTCAGACCGCTCCGGCTGTACGGGTAGCATTAGGTGAAGCGCTGGATCTGCCGCATGGTACAATAGTTACCGGCAAAATGGTGGCAGCTTTGAAACGGTTAGGATTTAATAAAGTTTTTGACACCGATTTTTCGGCTGACCTTACTATCTGGGAAGAGGGCTCAGAGTTTATTGACAGGCTGAGCAATGGCGGGAAACTGCCGATGATTACCTCTTGCAGCCCTGGTTGGGTTAACTTCATTGAATTAAAATATCCGGACCTGTTAGATCATCTGTCATCTGCTAAATCACCGCAGCAGATGTTTGGTGCGCTGGCCAAGACCTACTATGCGGAAAAAGCTGGTATTGATCCTAAGGATATTGTGTCAGTATCCATCATGCCATGTACTGCAAAAAAAGCGGAAGCGGCCCGCCCGGAGATGAATTCCAGCGGTTATCAGGATGTTGACTATGTCCTGACAACCCGTGAATTGTCCAGGATGATCCGTGAGGCTGGCTTAACATTTGGCAATTTGGAAGAAGCCGAGTTTGACTCTCCCCTTGGAATCAGCTCAGGTGCCGGCGTAATCTTTGGTGCAACCGGTGGTGTAATGGAAGCCGCCCTCCGGACGGTTGTCAAACTGGTCACCGGCAATGAACTTGAGAATATCGAGTTCCATGCTGTTCGCGGTATGACTGGCATTAAAGAGGCCGAAGTGCCTGTAAAAGAAGGTTTAACAGCTAAGGTTGCTGTAGCTCATACCTTAGCTAACGCCCGTGTGCTTTTAGATAAAATTCGCGCCGGCGAGGCTGATTATCATTTTATTGAAATAATGGCCTGCCCTGGAGGGTGCGCCGGTGGTGGTGGACAGCCGATTATTACTTCGGCGGAACACCGGCAAAAACGTATTGATGCGATCTATGAATGTGATACGTGCTCCACACTGCGGAAGTCGCATGATAACCCGGCAATTGCCGAACTGTATGAAAACTGGCTGGGTAAACCGCTGGGTGAAAAGTCGCACCATCTATTGCATACTCACTATCATCCACAAAAGAAATGCTAAAACTCTTAAGGGATGTCCGCTGGACATCCCTTTTTACTTGCTTTATGGCATAATTATTTGGGAAATGTGAAAATTAAAAGACTTAGCAGGAATTTACAGGTATGAGTGAGAATAAATTACAAATGATATAGGAACATAAGCTGCTAATATAAGCGCTGACTACTGCTAGGGAGAGTTGTTTCATGAAAGAACATAAAGAGAATGCTGTAATCTCTAAAGCAACAATTGATAGGCTGCCCCTTTATTTCCGTACCCTTAAACTAAGTCAGGAAGAAGGTATTGAAATTATATCCTCTGATGAGTTGGGACGGAAAATTGGAGTTACACCGGAACAAATACGCAAAGATTTATCTGCTTTCGGTGAGTTTGGGAAAAAAGGTGTTGGCTATTATGTGCGCGAGCTTATGCGTAATATAGGCGAAATTCTCGGACTTAACCGAAAATGGAATATTGCGATTGCTGGTGTGGGGCACTTAGGCTGGGCCTTAGCCAATTATGCTAATTTTTCACCTCAGGGATTTCAACTTCAGGCTATTTTTGATATTGACACAGACAAAATTGGGCGGTATATCAATGAAATCGAGATTTTCGATATTGGAAGAATGCCGGAAATAATTGCTGCCAGGGAAATTCAAATCGGGATAATAACTGTACCGGCGGAATACGCTCAGGATATCGCTACACGCTATATTGAGGCTGGTATTAAAGGGATCTGGAACTTTGCCCCCATAAAATTAGATGTGCCTGCCACTGTTCATGTGGTAAGCGAAGACTTGTCGATAGGCCTAAGTAGTATGTCATACTATCTTTCGCGCCAATAATGACAAAAAACTACAAAAAAAATAAAAAAAAGGTTTAATGTAGCAGGAGTTTTATTT
>NZ_DATMXX010000395.1:0-30072 GCF_035561255.1 Sporomusa sp.
AGAATATATCATCCGTTATTAGCAATTTAGAGTTTAAAGCATTTCATAATTATGTCGATCATGTGATGGACAACTACTCGCTACGGCCTGCTGGTATGATGCCAATGGCGATGGAAGTTGACCGGACAACATCCGGCGGGCGTTTAGCTGCAGATTTAATTCTAGGGCAATCAACTACGGCTACGGTTGGCCTTGATTATCAAAGAAACGTGCATAACGGGCGAATGGATATGGGTATGGGGTACGGAAACTGGAGCCGCGATCTGACCTTCACCAATTATGGGGTGTTTGGCGAGTTTAAGCATCTGGATAAGAACAACCGTTTATTAGGCGGCGTTCGTACCGATAGCCTTGATGTAAAGAAGGCATCAACAAATGCAAGTGATCATAACCGGACATACGGCCTGTTCTTACGGCATGAGCATGATTATGAGAATCTGCCAGTTACTTCATATATCGGTATTGGTCATGCGCAACGACCAGCCGACTATTGGGAAAGAAATAAAAATTTCTTTCTGAAGCCGGAAAAAAACACCCAGCTAGACACCGGATTACTGTATCGTTCAGGAAAAGTGAATGCCAGCGTAGCGTTATTTTATGCCAATATTGATGATTTTGTATTATTTAAAAATAAAAGTGCACTGGCAGCAAATGTTGATGCCTCTCTATATGGCGGTGAAGCTGAGCTGGCTTATTCTTTAAACCCCAATTGGACGGCTACCGCAACGCTGGCTTATGTGCGTGGCAATAATGATACTGATAACAAACCATTAGCTCAAATTCCACCATTGGAAGGAACCTTGGGACTAAAATACAATCATGAAAAGGTAGAAGCCGGCTTATTATGGCGCGGCGTACAGGCGCAGACCCGTTACGATTTAAACAGCGGTAGTGAAATTGGGTATGACCTTGGCAAAAGCAGTGGTTTTGGTATTCTTTCAGCCAATGTGGCTTATAAGGCGAATAAGCAGGTTACTGTGGCAGCTGGTGTTGATAATCTATTTGATAAAAATTACGCCGAATTTATTAGCAGGTCAGGTGCGTCAATACCTGCTCTGGGAATAGCTTCTTCATTTAGAGTTAACGAGCCTGGACGTACTCTCTGGGTAAAAGCAAGCTATAATTATTAATTACTTTCTCAGGATAGTAACTACATCCTCATGCAATAATATGGTTGCAACTTCATCATAATAAGAGGGATAGCGGTATTTTCGCACATCCATTGCCGGAGCCGGTATTACCGGATGTTCCCTCTATTTTAAAGCAAAGTCCGCTCTTAAACTATTGGCAGTAGTTGCAAGGGGCTTGACAGAAAAAAACAATTACAGTAAAATTAAACCAATTAAGAGGAATGAATGTTCATTCCTCTTAAGAATAAGCTCAAACTTACTGTTTGGAGAGCAAAATGAAAGAAAAACCACAAGATAAAAAAGCGGCTGCACTGCAAGCAACTCTGGAACTAATATCTGAGCAGGGATTTCACGGTACACCTATGTCTCAAATCGCTCACCGGGCCAATATTGGCGTAGGTACGATTTACCGTTACTTCTCCGGTAAAGAAGACTTGATCAATGCCTTATATATTGATGTTAAGTCTCGCCTCGCCCAGTATACCTTGCGAAATTATGCGGAGAATCGACCTGTTGACGAAAGCTTTTTAGTATTGTTACACAATATTATTGATTTTTTTCTGGAGAATCCTGCAGAGCTGCTATTTATTGAGCAGTATGCAAACTCTCCCCTGATTACCACAGCCACCCGTGAGGAAGGCTTGCGCACGTTCGCGCCAGTCAATAATCTATTTAAGCGGGCCAGCGAAGAGAATTTACTAAAAGAGCTGCCAATGGAAGTGTTAAGCACACTTGCATATGGCGCAACTATTTCGCTTGTTAAACTATGTTTGTTTGGTGGGGTTAAGCTTGATGAACCGACCCTGGATGCGGGAGTAAAGGCAATATGGGATGCAATTAAAAGATAATAGCCGAATTTCCCTTTAAAATTACCGGAATGAATATTCATTCCTTTTAAGAATAATACAAACAATCATGGAATGTGTATAAAACTGGTGACAACTGGTTTATATATATATGGCTATAGTTTTATGAATCAGCTCCATACCCGAAGCGATACACTGCTGCTTTTTTAACTAATCTCCAAAAAATGAGGAGGAATATTATGTTGTACAGAAATTTTGGCAAAACAAATGAATTAGTATCCGTACTGGGATTCGGCTGTATGCGACTGCCGCTTATTGGCAGTGACCCCACAAATATTGATGAAGAAAAGGCCATAAGCATGATCCGGTATGCCATTGATGCCGGGGTAAATTATGTGGATACGGCATATCCGTATCATGGAACCGGCTTTACCCATGGTGGTGCAAGCGAGCCTTTTGTAGCCAAAGCCTTAAAAGACGGCTACCGGGCACGCGTAAAGCTAGCAACAAAACTCCCTAGCTGGTTGATTAAAACAAGAGCCGACATGGATAAGTACCTGAATGAGCAATTAGCTCGTTTGGAGACAGATTCAATTGATTTTTATTTAGTACACTCACTTAACGCCGGTACGTGGCCTGTTTTAAAGGAAGCAGGGATTAGCGAATTTTTAGACCAGGCGATTAAAGACGGCAGAATCAAATATGCCGGATTCTCTTTCCATGATCAGGCAGGGCTGTTTAATGAAATAGTAGATTACTATGATTGGTCGTTCTGCCAGATTCAGTATAACTATTTAGATGAGGATTATCAGGCAGGCAAAGCTGGGTTACTGTATGCAGCAAGCAAAGGCCTGGGGATGGTGATTATGGAACCCTTGCGTGGTGGTAATATCACTAATCTGCCAGCGGCTGCAATTGCTGTTTTAGACCAGGCAGAGGTAAAGAGAACGCCGGCGGAATGGGCCTTGCGGTGGGTATGGAATCATCCGGAGGTATCTGTTGTATTAAGCGGGATGTCAACCATGGACCAGGTTGTAGAAAATGTAAAAGTGGCCCAGGCAGCACAGGCTTACTCAATGACAGCTAAAGAGCTGGGGTTAATTGATGAAGTTAAGGATATTTTCGAAAAAAGGATTAAAGTCAATTGTACCGGTTGTTCATACTGTATGCCTTGTCCTGCCGGAATAAATATACCCACCTCTTTTACAACATATAATGACCATTGGGTTTTTGATGGTACGCCGGCGGCAAAACAACGGTATTCGCTTTTAACAAAGATGTCGGCTCCCGCATCAAAGTGTGTAGAATGTGGTAAATGTGAAAGTCATTGTCCGCAGAGTATCAAAATTCGTGAAGAATTAAAGAACGTTACAGCATTATTTGAATAAAACCACAATCTGATCCGGTTGGATTTAGAGCATGAATGCCGTACAGGCAATTTATGCTCTAAATTGTTATACGCACCATACAATATTTCTTCATAAAATCTTCATACTGAAAGGGTATAATTAATTTAGGGTAATAAAGTGGGTGACTCGCAAGTATGACAAGGTCTGATAAGGTATTGGTTGTTTTATTATTCCTCATATCAATAGCCGGCATTGGGTTCAATATTTCGATGGCGGCTATGGGTGGGGAACAAACGGCTGAAATCTGGGTGGAGGGTAACCTATATAAAACGGTTCCACTCAAAGAAGGGTATAAGCAGGAAATCCGCATTGGTGGCGACTCTCACTATGATATTATTGAGGTTCGGGACACCAAAATTCGGGTGCGTGAAGCTGATTGTCCCAATCAGGACTGTATTAAGATGGGCTGGATCCAGCATGCACCTCAACAAATTGTTTGTCTTCCTTACCGGATTGCAATCAAGATTGTGTCGCCTGCTCCTGCGGATACAGACACAATAGTTCACTAGCGCAATAACGTGCCCCCATTATTTAAACATGATGTTTAAGTAATGGGGGCATGTTATTGACAGAACCTGACAATCATCGTACAATAAATACTATACGGGGGTATAGTAGGAGGGTCTATATGTTAAACGACAAAGAAAAGATAGATATAAAAAAAAGACTGAGGCGGACCGGTGGGCAAATCAACGGAATTGAAAAAATGATCGATGAGGGCCGCTACTGTGTAGATGTTCTGCAGCAGATTATGGCAGCCCGGGCGGCGCTCAATCAGGTGGCGCTAATTATGATTGAGAGCCATACCAAAAGTTGTGTTGTTAATGCAATCAAAGAAGACCGTACAGAAGCGGCTATTGATGAGTTAATGGGGGTCTTATCCAAGTTTACAAAATAAAGCTAGACTGAGCTTATATTTTTGGGAGGCTCGGTAATCAGATAGAATGAGGATATAAAGTGAAGGGGTGAACAATATGACTGAGTCAAAGGGGGCAGCTCTGGAGAATGTTTTATTAAAAGTAGGCGGTATGACCTGCGCTGCATGCTCAAGCCGGGTAGAACGTGGGCTCTCCAAACTGCCGGGGGTGGAAAAGGCTGCCGTTAATCTGGCTACTGAGAAGGCTTCTGTAACCTATGACAGCTCACAGATTAGCCTGAGTGAGATCGCACATAAGATTGAAGATTTAGGCTATCAGGTGATCAAGGATAAGGTAGACTTAAAGATTACCGGTATGACTTGTGCAGCATGTTCCGGACGTGTGGAACGAGGCTTAAACAAGCTGAGTGGTGTAACAAATGCTGTCGTTAATCTGGCAGTAGAGAAGGCTACGGTAGAGTATTACCCTGGTGTAATCAGCGTAAAAGATATTAAGGAGAAGATTGAGAAACTTGGCTTTGGTGCTCATGATTTAACAGATACCGTCGCAGTGGACAAGGAAAAGCAGGCCCGTGAAGCCGATGTAAGCAGGCAGCGTTTTCGGCTGTTGGTAGCTGCCGGGTTTTCCCTGCCGCTATTACTGGCCATGGCCCTGCATATGCTTGGCGTGATGGGCAGGGCTGCCGAGTTATTGATGAATCCATATCTCCAATGGGTACTGGCAACCCCTGTCCAGTTTATTGCCGGCTGGCAGTTTTACCGGGGTGCTTATATGGTGCTTAAGAACGGTAGTGCCAACATGGATGTCCTGGTCGTACTTGGCACATCTGCCGCGTATTTCTATAGTGTAGCTAACGTACTGCGCCAGGCACCTGACTTATATTTTGAAACATCGGCTATTTTAATAACCTTGATTATTTTGGGTAAATTGCTGGAAGCCACTGCTAAGGGGCGGACCTCTGAGGCGATTAAAGCCCTGATGGGGCTGCAGGCCAAGACGGCCAGGGTGTTGCGTGAGGGGCAGGAACTAGACATCCCGGTGGAATCAGTTCTGGTCGGCGATATTGTAGTCGTGCGCCCTGGTGAAAAAGTACCGGTCGACGGCGTTATCGTTGACGGGACATCAACGATGGATGAGTCAATGCTTACCGGTGAGAGTTTGCCTGTTGATAAAAAGACTGGTGACCAGGTAGTCGGCGCAACCATTAACAAATTAGGCACCTTCAAATTTGAGGCGACTAAGGTTGGCAAAGATACTGCTTTGGCGCAGATTGTGCGGATTGTGGAAGAAGCCCAAGGGTCGAAAGCGCCGATTCAGCGATTTGCCGATGTTGTATCTGCTTATTTTGTACCTGTTGTTGTCGGACTGGCGCTGCTGACCTTTGCCGCCTGGTTCTTTATCCTGGACCCCGGTAATTTCTCGCGGGCGTTGGTGAATTTTACAGCGGTATTAGTTATTGCTTGCCCCTGCGCACTGGGGTTGGCTACACCAACCTCGATTATGGTGGGCACAGGTAAAGGCGCGGAGAATGGGATCTTGATCAAAGGTGCTGAGCACTTAGAGAATGCCCATAGACTGACAACCATTGTTCTTGATAAAACAGGCACAATTACCAAGGGTGAACCTGAGGTTACCAATATTGTGCCGTTGGCAGGGCTTACAGAAGCTGCACTCATACAACTGGCTGTCAGGGCCGAGAAGAATTCGGAGCATCCTTTGGCCCAGGCTATTGTTAAGTACGGTAAACAGCAAGGCATTGCCCTGGAAGATCCGGAGTCATTTATCGCCATTCCGGGGCATGGGGTTGAGGTAACAATTGATGGAAAAAGGATTCTGGTAGGCACCCGCAAGCTGATGCAGGATAATAATATTGAGTTTGCAGCAACTGTTCCTCAGATTGAAGAGCTGGAACTTCAGGGCAAAACAGTCATGTTGTTTGCCTTGGAGAATAAGCTCAGCGGTTTATTTGCAGTGGCTGATACCGTGAAAGAGCACTCGGCTCAGGCTGTAGCCGAACTGCAAAAAATGGGTATTGAGGTATGGATGATAACCGGTGATAATACCCGTACTGCCCAGGCTATTGCTCAAACTGTCGGCATAACCAGCGTTATGGCTGAAGTACTGCCAGAGCACAAAGCCGAAAAGGTTGCGGCTCTTAAAAGAGAGGGCAAGGTTGTTGCTATGGTTGGTGACGGCATTAACGATGCGCCGGCACTGGCAACTGCCGATGTGGGTTTTGCTATTGGGACAGGTACTGATGTTGCGATTGCAGCAGCAGATATTACGCTAATGCGGGGTGACCTGACTGGTATTGTGGCTGCCATTCGTTTAAGTAAGGCCACAATGCGAAATATTAAGCAGAACCTGTTTTGGGCGCTTGTCTATAATTCGCTTGGTATTCCAATTGCGGCAGCAGGCTTTCTATCACCAGTGCTGGCCGGTGCAGCCATGGCGTTTAGCTCGGTTTCAGTGGTAAGCAATGCACTTAGGCTGAAACGCTTCAATCCGTATAAGGTTTAATGTATATCCCGCATTAAAGAAGTTTGCAGGCGCAGGCGGGTGGTGCATTGACTTTAACGCGTTGTATATAGAACAATTTTAGGCTAAGTCAGGTACGAGGGGAGGTGATGTTGTGAGTCAGGAACAAACAGTATTGAAAATTGAGGGAATGTCCTGCGGGCATTGTAAAATGAGTGTTGAAAAGGCGCTCCAGGCGATTCCCGGAGTGGTAAGCGCCAGTGTTGATCTGGCAAAAAAAGAGGCGCTCGTAACCGGCACTGCAAGCCGGGCCGCACTTGTGAAGGCGGTGGAGGATACTGGGTTTGATGTAGTGTAATTAAATAACCGGCTGGAAATACGCAAAAGCCTGTACAATAGGCTTTTGCGTATTTTTTTTGTATATATACAACGCGTTAAAGCTTTGCAGGCGGATGGTGTGTTGGCAAAAGCGGACTAAATAGATAAGTCCAGTAAAGATTTAAGGAAATTCATAACATTTTCATAGTTTCTTCATGAGTTCTTCAAAACTTTAAGATATAGTACAGACATGCACCTCTACATAAGCTCTTAAATCCAGAGCTAATAAATTAACCCAGGAGGTTGAACAATGAGTAACATGTCTAATACTGGTATTTTAAGAGCATTGATCGTATTTGGTATTATGTTCACAGCTAATTTGCAGCCTGTGCTTGCAGCGGAGCAGCCCCTGACCCTGCAAGAGATCGTTAATAACGCGATTAAAAACAATCCCGCAGTTGTAGAGACCGAAAAAAAATGGGAAGAGAAATCCAGTCGCATTCCTGCAGTCACAGCCCAGCCTAATCTTAAAATCGGGATTATGAAGGATGATATCCCAACCTCAAGCTTGAACCCTGGTCAAGGTATGATGACCGAATTTGGTCTCAGCCAGGAAATTATGAATCCATCTAAGCTTAAAGCCATGGGTAAGATGGCCAGGAATGAAGCCTACATGACCAAAGCCGGCTGGAGCGAAAAACAGGTTGAGGTCTATACTCAGGCAAAACAAGCCTATTATGACTATCTTTATTCCAGGCAGGCCTTAGTAATTGGCAAAGAGAGCCAGCAGCTTATGGGCCAGCTGGTGCAATTGGCGCAAATCAATTACTCCACCGGCATGGTGCCATTACAGGATACGCTGAAGGCGCAGACTGAGTTTTCGCAGATGACAATTGATCTGTTAAACATGGCATCGATGGAGGCCGTGGCTAAAGCACGGCTCAACAACCTGATGGGGCGCAGTACAAATACCGGCTTTGAAGTCAAAGAAGAGTTTACAGCGCCGCCGCCTAACTTTGATTTGGGAGGCCTTATTAACACCGCGGCAAGCAAGCCAGCACTCACTGGGATGCAGTATCAGGTCGAAATGGCTAAAAACGGTATTGATTTAGCGAAAAAGCAACAGTTGCCTGATTTTGAGATCCGCCTGGGCTACAAAAAGGATAAAGAACCGATGGTGGAATCACAAGTAGACCATATGAACCCGATGGAGACCACATTAATGCTTGGTGAACGAAAACCGACCTGGAATATTGAGGTCATGGCAATGCTCCCTATCTGGCAGGGTAAAAACAAAGCTGAGATAAAAGCAGCCCAGGCCGGCTTTGAAGCTTCAGAAGCTGCCCTGCAGAATATGAAGAACATGACAGAACTGGATGTCCAGATGACGCTTACCGAAGCCCAGGCGACCTGGCGCCAGATTGAGTTATACAAGAATACCATCATTCCCCAGGCCGAACAGACCTACCAGGCTGCTGTTGTCGGGTATACCAACGGCAAGGTTGATTTTATGACTGTCCTGGAGGGGGTTAATACCCTTCGTAACGCTAAGCTTGGCTTATACAAAGCTAAAGTGGATTATGAAAAAGCGGCGGCTAATCTGGAAAAAGCAGTAGGAAAACCTTTATTCACCAGTGTCGACAGCCTCAATGAGTAAGCCGGAAAAGGGAGAGGACAGCATGATCGAAAAACTACAGGCTAAAAAGAAACTTATCATTGGCATGACCGCCGGCATATTGGTCATTGGCGGTGCCGGCTACTACTATACCCTGCAGCATAATAAACCGGCGGCAGCAGACCATTCGGGGCACCAAATGTCCGGGCCGGTTATGGCCATGGGCGATACCGTTACCCTGGATGCCAGGGCCAGGCAATTGGCTGGGGTGCAAACAGCGCAAGCAATCGTTAAGTCACTGGCCAAGGAAATCAAAACCACCGGCAAGATTGCCATGAATGAAAACGGCCGGACCTACATCACCTCCCGGGTCGAAGGGCGGGTGGATGAACTGTACGTAACTGCCGAGGGAGAGACGATTGCCCCCGGGCAGGCTATTGCCGCCGTATACAGTCCAACCTATATCGCGGCCCAGGAGGAATATTTGTTAACACTGGAAACTGTACAAAAATTGAAAAATGCCGGTAAAGATGTGGTTCAGATGAACAACCGTCTGATGGAGGCAGCCCGGCGCAAACTGCAGCTCTTAAATGTGCCTGACAGTGATATCGCTCATCTGGAGCATACCAGGCAGCCTAAGGATCATATGACTATCTATGCCCAGTTTGGCGGCACAGTGCTGGAAAAACAACTGCTGCCAGGAGCCTTCATTATGCCTGGTGATAAACTATATAGCCTGTCAGATTTATCCAGTGTTTGGCTGTATGCTGATATCTACGAGAAAGACATTGCCGGCATTACTCCCGGGCAGGCGGTCGTGGTAACCAGTGGCGCCTATCCGGGGCAAACATTTACCGGCAATGTAACTTTTATTAACCCGGTACTTGACGATGCGACCCGGACGGTCAAAGTCCGGGTCGCAATGGCCAATCCCGGCGGCAAATTAAAGCCCAATATGTTTGTTAATGCCAATGTGCAAATTCCATTAGGGGATAGCCTGGTTATACCGGAATCCGGCCTTCTTGACACCGGCAGCCGTAAAATTGTTTTTGTAGCGCAAAGTGAAGATACCTTTGTAAAACGCGAGGTGGTTGCCGGGCAACAAGCCGATGGCTATGTGCAAATCCTGTCCGGACTGCAGCCCGGTGAAACGGTAGTCACCGCCGCGACCTTCCTTATTGATTCTCAGACCAAATTAGGCAGCTTTGGCAGCCACGCCGGCCACGGCGGCGGAGGAGCCGCCCAAGGAGCCGCACCGCCGGCAGCTCCGGCACCGGCACCGGTTGCACCACCGGCAGCTCCTGCTGCTAATGGCGAACATAGTGGCCATAGTGGTCATTAAGGGGGAGCGGCATGTTAAATAGATTAATCGGGTTTTCTTTGAAGAATCGCGTGATTATCCTGGTATTAGCCGCACTGGTCATTGTCTGGGGAGTATTTGTTGTGCGCGATACCCCCATTGACGCGTTTCCTGACCTTAGCGAAAACCAGGTGCTTGTCTCAGCCGACTGGATGGGACGGGGGCCGCAGGAGATTCAGGATCAGGTCACCTATCCGTTAGAGACGGCCCTGCGGGGACTGCCAAAAGTGAAAGAAGTACGCTCTGCTTCGTCTTTCGGGATGTCGCTCATCACTGTTATTTTTGAGGATGGGGTAGATCCCTACTTCGCCCGCCAGGTAGTCAATGAAAAAGTTCAACAGGCCATTCCTCAATTGCCACGTGGCGTGCAGCCGGCCTTAGGACCTGTCAGTACCCCGATGGGCCAGGTCTTTATGTACACCGTGGAAAGTGATCGCCACAACCTGGCCGAATTACGAACCGTTGAAGACTTTACCATTAAGCAGCAACTAAGCGCAGTACCGGGAGTAGCTGAAGTCGCCAGCATTGGCGGCTATGTGATGCAATACCAGATTAATCTTGATCCCCATCTCCTGCAGAGCTACCGGCTTACTTTCAATCAGGTATTTGGCGCGATTAGCGCCAACAATGCCAATATTGGGGCGAAGGTTGTCGAGCAAAACGGCCAGGAGTTTATCATCCGCGGCCTGGGATTAATCGGGTCCATTGACGATATCAAGAATATAGTGATCACTCAAAATAACAATATACCCATTTATATCAAAGATGTGGCCAACGTCACCGCCGGCCCGGATTTCCGCCGGGGCGTGCTGACCAAATCCGGCTATGAGGCAGCCGGGGGGATTGTCATTCAGCGCATGGGCGAAAACACGCTGAACGTGATCGACCAGGTAAAAGCCAAGATTGACGAGATCCAGCCATCCCTGCCTGAAGGAATGCGGATTGTACCTTTTTACGACCAAACCGATCTGGTCAAAAAAGCGGTTAATACGCTGACAAGGGCGTTGCTTGAAGAATTCATCTTAGTATCCATCATTGTTATCGCCTTTTTAGGCAACGTCCGGTCCAGCCTGATTGTCACCAGTGCCATCCCGATAGGAATCCTGATCGCGCTGATTGCCATGCAGCAGATTCACCTGTCGGCCAATTTAATGTCACTTGGCGGCATTGCCATCGGCATCGGCGTCATGACCGACGCGGCCATTGTTATGGTAGAAAACATCTATCGCCATCTGGCTGAAGACCGTGGCCGGCGTAACATTGTCGACGTAACGCTGGAAGCCGCCAAAGAGGTGGCTGCGCCGATCTTCTTTTCCATCACGATTATCATTGTTACTTTCTTGCCGGTATTTACTATGACTGGTACCGAGGGGAAGATGTATACCCCCATGGCCTGGGCTAAATCCTTTGCTATGAGCGGATCATTGCTGCTGGCTTTTACCCTGGTGCCGGTGTTGTGCACCTTGCTGCTCAGAGGTAAAATTGAGGAAAAGGACACCTGGATTGTGGCCAAACTGCATCAGTGGTATGTGCCAACACTAAAATCAGTGCTGCAGCATAGCAAAGCCACGATTATTATCGCGATAGTTATCATGATTGCCGGGTTCTCGCTATTGCCGCTCATTGGCACCACCTTTATGCCTGCATTGGATGAAGGAACCTTCCTGGTCATGCCGACAATGCTGCCTAGTGTGTCACTCACTGAAGCGTTGGAAGCAGCGAAAACCATGGATAAGGTCATCCTGGAAATCCCGGAAATTGATATGTCGGTAGGCAAAGTGGGGCGGGCTGAGTCGGCCATGGACCCGGCACCAATCAGCATGATTGAAACCATTGTTACACTAAAACCAAAAGATCAGTGGCGGGCAGGTATGACCAAGGAGGCCATTGAACAGGAAATGATGGTCAGACTGGCTAACATCCCCGGACTTAATCTGGCCTTTACCCAGCCCATTGCCGGCCGGCTGTCTATGCTGACAACCGGGGTCCGTACCGAATTAGGGATTAAACTCTATGGGGAAGACCTGCAGGTATTACAGCAAAAAGCCTTTGATATTGAAAAAGCCCTGGCAACGGTACCAGGCGTCAGCGATCTGCTGGCAGAGCGGGTCTTTGGCGCTTCCTATCTGGAGATTCAGGTTAACCGGGAAAAGGCAGCCCGGTATGGCCTTAACATTGCCGATGTCGAAGATGCAATCGAATTAGCCGTAGGCGGCAAAACGGCCACAACCACTATCGAAGGCCGTAAACGGTTTAACGTCTTAGTTCGCTACAACCGGGAAAACCGGGAAACCATCGACGCTATGCAAAACATCCTTATCCCGGTAACCGGTGGCGGCGTCGCGGTGAAAAGCAGCGGTGGCGGGATGGGTGGCATGGGTGGCGGTACAACTGCCGCAGCAGCCGGCCCGGCTACCGGCGCCTATGTACCGCTGGGCGAAGTGGCTCAGTTCCAGGTTGTGGATGGTCCGGCGATGATCAGCAGTGAGAACGGCGTCTACCGGATGATTGTCCAAATGAATACCCGGGGCCGGGATGTTGTCAGCTTCGTTAATGAAGCCAATCAGGTGATCAAAGAAAAAGTCGACTTGCCGGCAGGCTATTCCCTGAAATGGACCGGCCAGTATGAGAACCAGCAACGGGCGAAAGACCGGCTGTCGCTGGTCGTGCCGGCAGTCATCGTGCTCACCTTCTTCTTACTCTATATGACCTTCAAGTCGGCCAGTGATGCTTTGCTCATCCTGATGAATATCCCGTTCTCCCTGGTGGGCGGCATTGTGGCGATGTACGCTACCGGTACCTATATGACGGTGGCAGCGGCTGTCGGCTTTATTGCCTTGTTTGGGATTGCGGTGCAAAACGGGGTTATCATGGTGACCTACATTAAACACCTGAGAGACCACCGGACACTGGAAGAAGCCATTATTGAAGGCGCCTTTACCCGGTTGCGGCCGGTCATGATTACCGCTTTGGTTGCCAGTCTGGGCTTGTTCCCACTCATCTTTGCCACCGGTACCGGTGCCGAGGTGCAGCGGCCGATGGCCACAGTTGTCGTGGGCGGTCTGGTTACCTCCACCGTGCTGACCCTGATCGTGCTGCCATGCATCTATCTGGTCTGGAACCAGTGGCGTGAGCGCAAGAAAATATGATTATAAAACCAATGGAGGATTATCAATTATGAAAAAAACAAAAGTACTCTTTAGCGTTGTAGCTATTGCCGCAGTGATGGCTTTGGCGGCAGGTTGCGGCTCCAGTGAAAAACCGGCAGCCCAGGCCCCGCCCAGTCAGGAGCAGGCAGCCGGTCATCAGGGGCATAGCGCGGCTATGCCGAAGGAAGATCCTATGCCGATGATGAAAGACCTGGATAAGACCCTGCAAGACGTAGTCAGGCAAGTAAAGGCCGGCCAGACGATGGACGCGCAAAAAAGCGCCTCGCAACTCGTAAGTACCACCGATAAGGTCATGCCTCATATGATGGACGCCGGCTTGAAAGAGAAATTTCGTAATGCGGCAGTTGCGATTAAAGACAGCGTAAACTCCGCTAAAACAGACCCCAGTGCCCTGGAAAGCAAAGTAAAAGTCATGCAGGAGCTTATGAAGCAGACTACCACGCATCTGCAGACCATGAGTCATTAACCGGCTCGGAAAGGAGGGAGGGCCGGTGAGCAGATGGGTACTGATCGCTGTACTGACCGTCACCCTGCAAAGCGCAGTGGCCGAGGCCGCTCCGGATTCGGGGTATAATCAGTTTGTTCAGTCGCTTGACTCTGTTTTGGCCGGGGCCGTTATGCCGGTTGCCGATGAGCAGCAAATAGCTGCCCGTAGTCCGGCTTTACCCGGCTGGCAGGCGGCACATATTTTAGGGTTTGCCAGGAATATGCTTGGTCAGCCGGTGGTGTGGGGCGGGGCATCGCCGTCTCAGGGGTTTGATTGCTCCGGCTTGGTGCAGTATGTGTACCGGCAGGCCGGCATTAATCTTCCCCGTACCGCCGACCTGCAGTTCCTGGCCGGACGGACGGTAGCACCGGCAGTGCTGCAGCCGGGTGACCTGGTTTACTTCACCACCTATGAGCCGGGTGCGTCCCATGTGGGCATCTATATCGGCGGTGATAAATTCATCCATACTTCTTTTCTCCAGGGTGTAGTGGCTGTTGGTGATATGAATGACGCATATTTCATTAAGCGCTATTACGGGGCAAAGCGCGTGTTATAATCTAACAAAAATATTGATATTTGGAGGGTGTATAATGAATAAGAAAATTGCTGCTTTGGTTATTGGCGGTCTTGTAACGGCTGCTGTATTTGGGGTGGGTATCAGCCCCACAAGCGTCGGCGCGGCTGAAAAAACGTCTCAGACCTGTGAATCGCAGACAAATCAGATGGGTGCCATGGGAAAAATGAATCCCGAGGCGATGGTTGCAATGATGAAAACGCCGGAAATGCAAAAACAGTGCCTTGAAATGATGAAAAGTCCCGAAATGCAAAAGATGATGCGAGATGTCATGAAAACACCTGAGATGCAAGGCATTATGAAACAAATGCTCCAGCAGGATATGGGTTTTCACCAGATGATGTCCGATTTAGTCAATTCTGTTGATATGAACAGTGACCATAGCGGACCTCAGCAGGAAGAGCAATCTCCAGGCAACTCCGCTAATGCTCATAGTGGCCATCACGGTTAAGCTGTGTCTGTACGGTAAAGCTAAATAAACAGCCCGTTCACTATTAATATGATCCCCTTATAGTAGACAGACATGAGAAGCCTTATAATGGTATACCACCCCTTTAGTAGTCAGGAAGTATGATTAAACGTACAACTTGTTACTAAGGGGGTTTTTATATGCCTGGATCCCAGTTTAACAAAGAATTTAAGATCCAAGTGGTAAAACAGGTACTTTGACTTTTCATTTTATTTTCAGAATCACCCACTACACTTATCCTAAGAACAGTCAGATATACAATTTCACTAATATCTTTACAATAAAGCAGGTGATTTCATGAAGCAGCTTATCGTTAATGCTGACGATTTTGGATTACACGAATTAATAAATGACGGTATAGTGGAAGGTCATGTTGCGGGATGTGTTACCAGTACATCGATCATGGCCGGCGGAGATGCCTTTGAACATGCAGTTGAACTGGCTAGGAAGCATCCGAAACTTGGTGTTGGCGTGCATCTTACTCTGGTAGGGGCAAGCCCGGTAGCACGCGGAGATATTCATACACTTTTGACAGAGGAAGGGCTTTTTTTTCCAAGCTACGGTCAGTTTGTTAAGAAATATGTCTGTGGGCAAATTGCCAAAGAGCATATAGAATATGAGCTGCGATGCCAGCTGCAAAGAGTGGTTGGCAAAGGGATCACGGTTACCCACATCGACAGTCACCAACATCTTCACGCTCTGCCGGGTATGGCCGAAGTCATAGGCAGGGTTGCCAGAGAGTTCAATGTTTATAAGGTGAGAATCCCGTCGGAGCCTATAGGATTTCTAGGGGCAGGATCACTTAGTTTAAGCAGGGTCTTTGCAAGGTCAGTCCTCACAGGATGTTCATTGCTGGCGCAAAGATTTTACACAAAGCAAGGCTTCTGTGCCCCTCAGCATTTTTTTGGCATGTTGTCAGGAGGTGCTATGCTGCAATCATCTCTGCTACACATTCTGAGAGAACTTCCAGATGGGGTGTCAGAGATTATGATGCATCCGGGCAAAGATACACGGGTATTGGGTCAGGTATTCCCATGGGGGTATCACTGGCAGGAAGAGATGGAGGCTATAACATGCAAGGAAGTCCTGAGTGCGATCCGGCAATACGAAATTCAGCTAATTAATTTCGGCATGCTAGGAAATACCGATGGATAACATGCTGTTTACTTCAAACTTTAAGCAATATCTAGTAATGTCCAAGCTTCGATAGGTTGTTTTTCTCTTTGCCAAGCGATATGGCGAAAGTGTTTATCGTTCCCTCACTATTCTAGGCCTGGTATGTTAGGCAAATAATATTAGGGTGTGATCTTGTGGAGCAATTATGGTTGATTTTTGCATTACTATCGGCAGTGACAGCTGCACTGGTGGCCGTGTTTGGCAAGCTTGGTCTTCAATCAATAGACGCTAACACCGCAACTGCAATAAGATCGGTAATTATGGCGGTCTTTTTGATCCTTGTTGTGGCTGGACAGGGGAATCTTAAACAAATTCCGGTTATTCTTGCTGATAAAAGAGCCATTACCTTTATCGCCCTGAGTGGAGTTGCCGGTGCTTTATCCTGGCTATTTTATTTTCTGGCCTTAAAGTTTGGTAAAGTATCTCAGGTGGCGCCGATAGATAAGTTGAGTGTAGTCATTGCTTCCGTGCTTGCGGTTACGCTGTTGGGAGAGAAGATCAGTGCATTGAGCGGAATCGGCATAGCTCTCATTGCTGTGGGGGCCATATTTGTGGCACTGGGATAACGGGATGAATAAGGCTCATCCATCTTTGATCGAAGATGGATGAGCCTTTAATTTATGAGCTAAGTAATGAATGCTTCGCGTGTGTGAAATTAGCTGCGGTCCTGCCTTTCATATTATTTTCAGAATGACTTGCTATACTCATTTTGAAAAGCATCGCAGACGACAGTGCTTTTCAGGCCGAGAGAATTTATGGGTTACCAATGGCAAGCGGAATGTAAGCCCTAAGAAGCAAAGAATCTTTGCTTTCCGTTGCGTTTATAGAATTGATATTAAATAGATAAGGCGGAGATATAAATGAAGCTAATCTCAATAGTTGTACCCGTTTTTAATGAGCAGGAGAATCTGACTGTGTTTTATCAAGAAGTATGTAAATATATGGATCCCCTGGGCTATTCCTATGAATTGATTTTTATCGATGATGGTTCCACCGATGACACCGCTGGTATGCTCGAGCGGCTGACACAACAGGATACGAGGGTTAAAGCAGTTCTTCTGGCCCGTAACTTTGGGCACCAGGTGGCATTAACCTGCGGTCTTGATTATGCCAAGGGTGACGCGGTGATCACCATGGATGGCGATATGCAGCATCCACCGGAGATGTTGCCGCTGCTAGTAAGGAAATGGGAAGAGGGTTTCGAAGTTGTGCAAACCATTCGAGTCGATACAGCCGGTGTCTCTTGGTTAAAGAGGTTTACATCAAGCATGTTCTACCGATTAATCAATGCAATGTCCGATGTTCATATCGTGGAAGGCGGGTCAGACTTCCGGCTGCTTGATAAAAAAGTTGTTCAAACTTTTCACCATTTTAAAGAAAAGGCCCGATTTATCCGCGGGATCATCGGCGATATGGGTTACCGACAGGCCCAGGTAGAGTTTGTAGCACCCGCGCGATTTGCCGGTAAATCCAAGTTTTCGCCCAGGAAGATGCTTTCTTTTGCCCTTGATGGTATTACGGCATATTCAAAGGTACCCTTGCGTTTTGCCTTTTATCTTGGCTTGCTCTTTGGGCTGATGAGTTTTGCTTTGACCCTGAATGTGGTGTACACGAAATTATTTACCGTTGATGCCGTTCCGGGGTGGGCCACGATAGCGGCCAGTGTTTTGTTGCTCGGCGGAGTCCAATTGGCAGGTCTGGGTATCATCGGTGAATATGTCGGTCGTGTTTTTGAGGAGGTTAAACAGCGGCCGCTATACTGGGTTAGCGCTGAACTGGAAAGTGGCGCTGAAACCGTTTCTGAGAAGGGCGGCAAGCATGGCAATTTAGTGATAGCAAAAACGCAATGGAAGGTACTTCCCTAAAATAAAATGAGGTCACAAGCGCTGAGAGGAGAAGGAAGATGAAAGTTCTGGTAACAGGGGGAGCCGGCTTTATCGGCTCACACATTGTAGATATTTTAGTTCAAGCTGACCTGCAGGTGTATATCCTGGATAATCTGAGCACCGGATCATTTACCAATATTAATCCAGGGGCTGTTTTCCTAAAAAAGGATATTCGGGATGAGGACCTTAAAGGATTGCTGGCAAGAGAGCGGTTTGATTATGTTGTTCATCAAGCTGCCCAAACAACGGTGGCTAATTCCCTGGCTAATCCGTATTACGATTGTGATGTTAATATTCGCGGTTTGGTTAATTTGCTTGAAGCATGCAGGCTGTCGGCAGTAAAGCGGATTGTTTTCGCGTCAAGCGCGGCAGTTTACGGCGACACAGATTCACTGCCGATTGATGAGGACTGCGAGAGACATCCTGCCTCTTTCTATGGCGAGAGCAAATTAACAGGGGAACATTATCTGGAATTGTATTATAAAAATTTTGGCCTGGAGTATGTTGCCTTGCGCTATGCGAACGTTTACGGAGAACGCCAGGCCGACAGCGGCGAGGGTGGTGTTATTAGCATATTTTTGAATAAGCTGCTCGCCGGCCATGGTTTAACAGTTTACGGAGATGGAAGTCAGACCCGTGATTATATCTATGTTAAGGATGTGGCGGCAGCGAACTATCAGGCTTTATTTGCCAGAGCGGCAAACCGGAGCTATAACATCAGCACTGCGACGGAGACGAGTGTTAATGAACTGATGGGGCTATTGTCCCAGCTCACTAAGCAACAGCCGGCTGTTGTAAATGGCGCGCCGCGCGACAATGATATAAGGCGTTCGGTATTAGCCAATCAGGCAGCCGTTAATAGCCTCAATTGGCAGCCGACATACACTTTGCAAGCAGGACTATGTCTGATGCTGCGTGATCTGAAACCTGGAATATCAGTGTAACAGAAAATTGAGCAAGGCAGACTGGAAAGGGATTCATACGATGACAAATAAAAAAAATTGGCTCTATGTAGCAGTAATTTTGGTTGTAGCCAATATACTCATGTTTTCTTATTTAGGATCTCAGCCTTTATTGGATCCGGATGAACCGGTGTATGCTGAAACGGCAAGAGAAATGCTGCAGGTTCATGATTTTATTTCTCCCCGGATTTATGGCGATTTCTGGTTTGATAAGCCACCGATGTATTATTGGCTGGTGGCAGGGGCATTTAAAATCTTTGGCATTGGTGAGTTCGCCGCCCGTTTTCCTTCCGCTTTTTTTGCAGTAGGCGGAGCCATTTTAGTCTATTTATCGGGCCGGAAACTTTTCACTGAGCGTGCCGGATTGCTTGCTGCTCTGGTATTGGTCACTAGTCTGGAATATTTCTATCTGGGCAACGCAGCTGTTACCGATATGACACTGACTTTTTTCCTGACGGCGGCACTGCTGTCATTTCTTCACCAGAAATATTATCTGCTATACGGATTTGCCGCTCTCGCCGTAGTGACCAAAGGTCCGGTTGCTATTTTCTTTTGTGGTGTAATTATTGGCTTGTTCCTGGTTGTGACAGGTAAGTTAAAAACGCTGAAGCGGATGAAGGTTATTAGCGGGGGAGCACTCTTTGCAGTTATTGCCCTGCCTTGGTATGTGGCGATGTATTCTCTCCATGGAATGGCTTTTATTGACACATTCTTAGGCTTTCACAATGTCACCCGTTTTTTGCAGCCTGAGCACGTCTCAGGAGCAATCTGGTATTACTATATTCCTGTGTTATTCCTAGGCTTCTTCCCGTGGACTGCTTTCTTAGCCCAGGCCTTTTTTGCGGGGCTCAAAGAAAAAGGAGAACATCGCCATACTTGTGTTTTCCTGCTTATATGGGCATCAGTTGTATTTTTGTTTTTTTCTATATCACAGACAAAACTAGTCTCTTATATCCTGCCGATGTATCCCCCGTTAGCGATACTAGTCGGTTATTATTTCGATAAAGCGTGGACAGAAAAGCGTCATCAGGCTTTAAAATGGTCTGCCATAAGTTTCGGAGTAGTAGTCTCATTTCTGATCGCAGGCTTGTTTTATGCCGGGACGGTGGTCACTGCAGAACTGATGTTTTCTGTCAAGGTGATGACAGTGAGTTTAGCATTGCTGACTGCTTTTGTTCTGTTTCAGAGCTTTCGTCATAACTTTCGTGCCGTGTTTACCACCCATGTCCTGGGGATGATCATATTTTTAGTTTTTTTAATGACGCAAATACTTCCCCTTGTTGCGCCAGCTGTTTCTGTAAAGCAGTTTGTCAATGAATTTAGACAACATTATGACGGACAAGCCCCGGTCTATGTTGAAAAATTTTACCGGCCAGGCTTCATGTATTACAGCGGTATGGCAGGCACCGAACTGAAATCGGAGAAACTGCAGGCGGCAGTGTTCGACGAAAACAGTAAGGCTTATTTTATTATACAAAAGAAGAAATATGAAAAATTGTCTCCGGAACTTCAGAATAAGTTGCGGGTATTAGCCGCTCAAGAGGATAAAATTCTGTTTGTTCGCGAGATTGAGTAGCTATTTTTAGGGGAGGACTATTATGACTGTGAAAAAATCTGCCGTGGGCATATTCCTGATTTCATTTTTCTTCTATTTGTTCTTTAACCATACCCTGCCCATCACCGATCCTGTGGAATCAAACTATGTGCTTACAGCGAAAGAAATGGTGTTGGCATCAGACTGGCTGTCACCAAGGATATATGGTAATGTCTGGTTCGATAAGCCGGTATTTTTCTACTGGCTTACGGCCATAGCCTTCCAACTCTTCGGCTTCTCCGAATGGGCGGCACGTCTGGCGCCGGCTTTGTTTGCCGCCGCGGGCCTGACGCTGCTGTACTGGTTTGCAGCCAAAATCACCAAGCCGGCGGTTGCCATTTTAGCGGTGTTAATTATGGGAACGTCCTTTGAGTATATCGTGCTGGCAAAACTGGTCATCACCGATATGGTGTTTTTCTTCTTTAACGGTGCTGCCCTGGGATTTTTTTACCTGGGATATGTAAAAATGGATGGTACTAAGCGCTGGTATCTTGTTGCGTATGTCAGTATGGCTCTGGCTGTATTGACCAAAGGACCGATTGGCGCTCTATTACCTGGTCTGGTTATGCTGCTTTTTATTGCGGTGCAGCGCAACTGGGCGGAACTAAAAGAAATGTCCATACCGGCCGGTGTTTTCCTCTTTGCAGTTGTGGCGCTGCCCTGGTATGTTGCGATGTATGCCGCGCATGGCGCTGAGTTTATCAATAACTTTTTCGGCGTGCACAATTATCTTCGCGCAACAGTTTCGGAACATCCGCAGGATAATGTGAGCTATTACTATATTGCCGTATTTCTGCTTAGTATGCTGCCTTGGTCTGCGTTAGCGATAAAAGCCTTAATCCAAGGCTGTAAGGATTGGCGATCCCAATCTTCGCCGCTGCTGTTGTTTCTCTTTATCTGGGTAGTGGCTTATTTTGGTTTTTATTCACTGATGGCCACCAAGTACCTGACCTATACGTTTCCCATACTTTTTCCGGTAGCAATACTAACTGCTGTACACCTTGATAGAATGCTCGCACAAGGTAAAGCAACGGCAATTGTCTATTGGGCAGGGGTTCCGTTGATGTTGCTGCTGGTTGGGTATATGGCCGTAGCTTATCGTTATCTGGCGGGCTTTGGACTTATCGTGACTGTAGTTAGTCTGGTTCTGCTCCTGTTATTAAGCTGGTGGAAATCAAGAGGCCAGACTGCAACCTCTGTTTTCAAGTTGCTATGTTTATGCCAGCTGGGGTCCTATATCGTACTTTCCCTGTTTGTGTTTCCAGCCATGGCTGAAAGCCGGTCAGGAAAAGGGCTTGCAGAAAGTATCGCTGGCTTTGGGGTGGAACGAATAGGCCTGTATCAGTTTTACAGCACCTCTGAGGTATTTTATAGTGACAATGTCGCGGTGAAGCTTGAACCCTCAGGTATGTTGCCTTTACGTCAGTCCGGAACACTGGACTGGTCAAGTAAATATACTATGCCGATCCAGGGGCTGACCGATTTTATGACGCAGTCCCAGCCCCAAAATAGCCTGATTGTGGTGCAGGACAAGCAAAAAGGACTATTTTTGGCAGAAGCAGCTAATTTTAACCCGCAGCTGGTAAAGAGCAGTAAAGGATTGAATTATTATTATTTTAACAACTGATATGTGGTGCCGTTAGTGCTGGAAAAGGAGGTTGTATGTATGCGGATATTACTTGCCGAAGATGATGCCAAGCTGGGGAAATTAATCAAACATATGCTGGAAAAAGCAGCTATACAGGTTGATTGGGTGTTAAGCGGGGATCTGGCGCTGGAGTATGCGCTTCACGACCCCTATGATGTTGTTATCCTGGACTGGATGATGCCGGGTCAGACCGGTATCATCGTCTGTGACCAGTTGCGCAAACGCGGTTATCAGGGAGCCATTTTGATGCTGACAGCAAAAGACGCCCTCGACGACCGCGTGTTGGGTTTGGATACGGGAGCCGATGATTACTTTGTCAAACCCTTCGAGTTCGCGGAATTGCTGGCCAGGATACGGGCCTTATCAAGGCGCTGCAGGGTGAGCTTAGCGGAAGATATCTTACAGGTCGGTAGTGTAAGCTTCAACTGTTTAACGCATTGTGTACGGCGGGGTGATACGGAAATACAGCTTACCAGTCGTGAATTTCGGCTGCTTGATCTGCTTGTTAGAAACCAGGCGCACGTAATACCCAGGGAGGTTATTTTGGACCGGGTATGGGGGTTGGAAACAGATGTATCTTCGAACAATCTGGATGCCTATGTACGGTTGCTGCGGAAAAAACTCAGCCTGTTTGATGATGTAGTAGAAATACAAACCGTCCGGGGTATTGGATATAAACTGGAGGTTCAAGATGTTTACCAAAATCCGTAACGGTTTGACTCTGCGCTATTCTATAGTCATGATGCTGCTGATGATGGCTTTTATTGTCGTAAGCTCCACTGGGCTGCTTTGGATACTGTACCGGGAGGAACAGCAGGACCTGCGATCCTTTACCGAAGAAGAGGCAAGAGAACAAGCCGCCATGTACAAGGAAAAAGCTGCTTTTTTTCAGTTTGCATCAAAGGAAGCAGAGAACGTAGATACCGAAGGAAAGATTTTTTATTATGTTTTCGGCACAAACGGTCAGCAGGCTGCTGCTGCGGAACCTGCACGTGAAATTCGCATAGGTGTGCTAACCATTATTCGTAACTGGGATGCTCAGGATGGGGAAGCTGAGCTGAAAAAATTTCGTCTTCCTAACGGGGACAGAGCTGTCGTCATGTTGTGCAGTATGAAAATATATGACGGCCCCCAGGAGTTAGGCACAGTTTTTGTGGGTGAGGATATAAGCTCTTATTATCATATGCTGAAAATGTTGCTGATCATGATGGTCGTGATTTCTATTTTGTTTCTGGTTATCGCCGCTTTTGCCGGGCATTTATTGGCTGGGCGGGCGATTATTCCGATTCAACAGGCCTTTTCCAGACAACGTGAGTTTGTCGCTGACGCTTCCCATGAACTGCGAACGCCGCTCAGCATTCTCCTGACTTCGGTAGATGCGGTGCAGACCGATGATGACCAAAAGCTGTCGCCGTTCTCAACCCAGGTACTTGATGATATGAAAAATGAAATCCGCAGGATGACAAAAATTGTAACCGATTTATTAACCCTTGCGCGAGCCGATGCCGGAGCAACCAATATTATCAGAGAAAAATTTGATTTGGCTATTGTTGCTGAACAGGTCCTTCGCTCACTACAGCCACAGGCTGTGGTGAAAGGGATCACATTGGAAATGGCCGGTGATGCAACTATTCCCATTTTGGCCGACCGCGAGAGGATAAACCAATTACTCTTGATTCTGGTTGATAATGCGATCAAATATACTCCTGCCGGCGGTAGGGTAGGTGTTTTACTCACAACTGCAGCGGCTCCGAAACCTTGTGTTATGATTACCGTACACGATACCGGCGTAGGCATCCCGGAAACCCAGCGGAAGCTTATCTTTGAACGCTTTTACAGAGTAGATAAGGCCAGGTCGCGCGAAGAAGGAGGTACCGGACTTGGACTGTCTATCGCCAAATGGATTGTGGATGTCCATGGCGGAAAAATAAAAGTGGAAAGCGCCCCAGGGGGAGGTAGTTCTTTTGTCGTTACTTTACCTGTGTAATTATCCCTGAGGCTAATAGCGGCGGCTGCTGGCAGCAGGATAATTTGGTTTGGGTTAAGAAAATAAGGATAGAGGAAAAAAACCAGGTTATGTTACAGTGGCCTGGTTTTCTCAATACGGTTTGCTGCTATATATCCGCAGTAAAGAAGTTTGCAGGCGCAGGCGGGTGGTGCATTGACAACGCTCCACCGCTGGCGCTTGACTTCCGCTTTTGCCAACACACCACCCGCCTGCAAAACTTTAACGCGTTGTATATAGATGGCGTCTAGTTAATAGGATTGTGGTTTAATGGTGACTTTATAAGTAGGAGTGGAACAAAACAAGTCTATTTGATTTGAACAGAACAGGGAGCGTTTAGATAAGGCCAGTAGCCTGGCTGCTATGTTTTCTATTGTTTGAGAGGAGGAATACCGCATGGAACAGTTTTTTCATGTGATTGTAGCTTATATTGATTTGTGGGGTTATATGGCGATAGTTATCGGTATGGCCCTCGAAAGCGCCTGCATGCCGGTACCGAGTGAAATTATTTTTGGTTTTGTTGGTTACCTTGTATACCTAGGCCGAATGGATTTTACAACTGCTGTAATTGCCGGTGTTGTCGGCGGTCTAATCGGTTCAGTAATTGCTTACCTGGTAGGTTATTACGGCGGCCAGCCTTTTGTCGCCAAATACGGCAAGTATATATTGTTGTCCAGGCGTCATGTGGAGATGGCCCAGAAATGGTTTGACCACTATGGCATAAAGGCTGTTTTTTACAGTCGCCTGCTGCCGGTAGTGCGTACGTTTATTTCACTGCCTGCCGGCTTTGCCAAAGTGGATTTTGCCAAGTTTGTTATTTATACCGTTTTAGGCTCTGTTCCCTGGACGATTGGCCTTATTTACGCTGGCATGTTGTTGGGGGAGAACTGGCAGCTAATCAATGTTGTGGGGCATAAGGCCAGCCTCGTGGTAGCCGCCGGTTTGGTACTGGCAGGTATCTATTATCTTAAACGAAGTCGTACCAAACCCAGCCCGGAATGATGCCTGGAGGCGGTGCCGGGTTTGAGAGTCCGCTTAAAACAATCCGGGGGGAATCATATTGAAAACGATATTGAAACACAGTCAGATAAAAAAAGGGCGGGAGTTATTTTGCCGATACACTATTTGGTTCGCGCTTGTAATCAGCTTGGTGCTATTTGTCGAGGGAAGCGCTTTTGCAGCGTTCGACTTAGAGGCAGACTACCCAGATATCTTTGCCCGTGAGGATATCCGCATCGAATCCGGTCAGACGGTGGGCAGGCTTTTGGTGGCCGGTGGAACCGCCACCGTGAGCGGAGTGGTAGAAAAAGGCGTGGTAGTGGTTGACGGAAACCTGATTATAAAAGCTGGTGCTCACATTACAGACGAGATTGTAGTCTTAGGCGGCTATGTGAAACTTGAGGACGGGGCCAAGCTGGAGCAGCAGGTTCTGGAATTGGCTCCAGGAAAAACTCCTGTTGCCGGTTTTGTGATACTTGGTCTTTTACTAGTAGGAATAGCCAGCCTGGCAGCGCTCCCCGTCGTGGTGTGGCTGACTGCCCGGATAGTAAGAAATACCCGGCCCTATCTATGGGTGAAGGCGCGATTTATACTGCTGCAGCAGCGTTGGCCGGCGCTGTATATCGTATTAACTCTAGTTATAAGCGGTCTAATGCTGGTGCTTTTTGCAAACATGGCCTGGGAAACATTATTTAGTCATGAAGCAGACGTTTTTGACAATGCGTTTATCTGGCTGGTGCGGTATTTTTCCAGTCCGGGGCTTGATCAGGCGATGATTATGATATCTGAACTCGGTTATGGCTATCCTTTCTGGGGAATAATCCTTACAGTGCTAGTTACACTGGCTTTTTACCAGCGGCGGCTGGAGGCCGCCGGGATGCTTGTTTGTCTGGGCGGTGCGGCGTCTTTAAACTTGTTACTCAAGCATTTATTTGAACGCAGCCGGCCCGAATTATTCCGGGTAGTGGAAGCGGCAGGGTTTAGTTTCCCCAGCGGCCATGCTATGGTGTCGTTGTGTGTTTATGGCATGCTGGCTTTCCTGATCGCACGCTACAGCCAACGCTGGCGCTGGCGGCTGGCTGTTTGTACATTGGCAGTGGCGTTGGTTGCCGCCATCGGTGTTAGCCGTGTCTACCTGGGTGTTCACTATCCGACTGACGTAGCTGCCGGCTATACCGCCGGTGCCACTTGGCTGGCATTTTGCATTTCGCTTCTTATGTGGTGGGAGCGTGAGCGGGAAGGGTGAAAATAACCATCACTTCTGAGCTTCTTGCATGGGCTTGGCATACTGAAACTGAAAGCCGCCGGTGTAAGCCGGTAGTTGTATATCAGGTCTCTGGGAAACAGTAATTTTAATTCCCCAGAAGGATAAAGTCTCGATAACCCCGCCACGCATCTTTAGCGAATTTTCCAGTGTTGCCGGATTGCCAATGGCTCTTATCTCAAAAGGGGCAGCAAAGGGGGCGTTATTAACTGACATAGACTGTCCATTTTGTCTAATCCCGGAACCGGTAATAAGGCGCTGATTATTGATGGCAATGGCTTCAGCACCTCCCGCCCGCAGCTCGTTTAAAATTTTTATCACGTCCTCTGCCCTAATTAAATATAGGTCAGAGCTTTTATTAGCTACAGGTTGCTTGCGGTCTTCCTCTATAGTAACAATTATGCCGGGACCTGTCAGGGGGGTTGTACCTGCGCCCATAGCGATGCGCTGAACCTCTTTATAAGACGCAATGCTGCCAGAGGACTGTAATTCCCGTATTTGAGCCTGCAGACTTGCTACTTCCTTTTCCGACAAGCTCAAGCGGAGGGTTAAATCTTCTGCCCGTTGATTCTGAAGCGAATAGCGAAAGTCCTGATTGTTTTTAAATTGCACTGCCAGTATGATACCTAAAACGACACATACCAAACTAATGGCGGCCTGGCCCTTTTTTAGTAACATAAAACCACCTCAAATACTATACTGGTGTCTGTGATAGTGCGAGTATATCAACATACTCGCACTAAGTGTATAGGCATATAGTAACAGAAAATAAATGAACAGTAAATCAAATAAGTCTGCTCAATTAATAAACTCAGTTAGAACCGATATAATAATGGTATATATTGGGATGAGAGGGGCCGCGATTCTTCTTCAATGCGCGGCTGCGGCTTCGTTTGTGTCTGTGTTATAATATTGCTAAGGATTCCCTAAGCTTGTTTACAAGGATATTAAACCTATGTGAAGAAATATGTAATGACCATTGGAGGAAAGAATATGTCACAACGGTCAGTCTTAATTGTTGATGATGATAGTAAACTGGTTGAACTGCTGCAACTATACTTTCAAAAAGATGGGTTTGTTGTATTTACAGCTAATGACGGTATTACCGCTTTGAATATCGCGCGTGAGAAAGAGCCTGACATCCTGGTGCTTGACTTAATGCTGCCCGGGATGGATGGCTGGGACATTTGCCGGACACTGCGACGGGATAGCGAGGTACCTATTTTAATGCTGACGGCCAGGGATGAAGAAAGCGACAGATTAGTTGGCCTGGAGATTGGTGCCGATGATTATGTGACAAAGCCTTTTAGCCCCAAAGAAGTCGTGGCTCGCGTTAAAGCTATCTTGCGCCGGACCAAGCGGACAACCGTCAAAACCGAATCGGTTCGGATGGGGGATGTAGTCATCGACCTGGAGCAGTATCAGGTAACAAAAGGTGGGCAACCTGTTGAACTCACGCCCACCGAGTTCAAGATGCTGGAACTGTTGGCAGCTAATCCGGGCAGGGTATTCAGCCGACTACAGATTGTTGAACAGGCCCAAGGATACTCTTTTGATGGATATGAGCGTACTATTGATGCGCATATTAAAAATTTACGACGGAAAATTGAGGACAACCCCAGAGAGCCGGTATACATCCAAACTGTTTACGGGGTAGGCTATCGCATGGCAGGCATCCCCAATGAATAGCATTATTTACCGTATTACCGGGCTGATGTTCCTGGCGGTTGCCATGACTGTATTTCTGCTGGTATATTTGGCTAATACACAAATGACCGGCTTATTTCAGGAGTATGTCACTGTCCAGCAGATGGAAATGCACCGCAGTATGATGACTCACATGAGCGCAGCCAGTGAGGGTCAGGCTGTCATGATGGGGAATTTAGAACAGAACTTTTTAACATCGGTACATCAGTCACTCGTTTGGGTTGGCGTAGCCCTATTAGGGGTGGGATTGGCGGCGAGCTATGCCCTGGCCCGCAGTATTACCATACCGCTGCGCAAGGTAAGTGCAGCAGCGGTGGAGATCGAGCGGGGCAATTTTGCCCAAAAAGTACCTGTGACCTCAACCGATGAAGTGGGCACTCTTGCCATGATCTTCAACAGCATGGCGGAAACTTTGGATAATAACAGTAAGTTAAGGCAACAGTTTCTGGCAAACATAGCCCATGAATTACGCACACCGCTCGCTGTTATCCAAGGCCACCTGGAGGGCATGATTGATGGCATCATTGAGCCTAACCAAAAACAGCTGACTTCTTTACACGAAGAGGCTGTTCGTTTATCACGGCTGATTAAAGACCTGAAGGATTTGTCACTTGCTGAAGTCCGGCAACTGTCACTGGAGGTCAGAGCGACTGCTGTAAATCAGACTGTTGAGCAGGCCTTGTATATGCTAAAACCGCTTGCTGATGAAAAAGAAATTACCATTGAGCAGAATCTGATGCCAGCTCTACCAATAATTACGGCTGACGCAGATCGAATTTGCCAGATTTTCTACAATCTCATTACTAATGCCATTCGCTATACCGCGTCTGGAGGAAAGGTAACTGTAGCTACCGGGCTGACCAGGTTAGAGGGGCAGGAATGGGTAAAGGTTACTGTTGCCGATAATGGGCAAGGCATTAATAGTATGGATTTACCGCACTTATTTGATCATTTCTACCGGGGAGATAAGTCCCGGGATCGAAAAAGTGGGGGGACAGGCCTGGGGTTGGCTATTGTTAAACAGCTCACAGAGATTCATGGGGGTAAAGTACAGGTTGAGAGCATCGTAGGCAAAGGGAGCGTTTTCTATGTTTTGTTGCCTGCCCAAACCCCTGAAAAGCGATAAGTTAACCTGTTACCTTTTGATTGATGATTCGTTTATAAAGATAAACGGTATTAATAGAAGGAGACTTTGTTGTTATGTACAAAAAACATTATCTCTCAGCTGCTTTAGTGTTGAGTCTATTGATTGCCCCGGTAGGCGCCTTTGCGGATCAGGATAAGACAGGTTATGTGGCAAAACCGGTTTACAACCAGAATGGGGAGCTTGTTGGTTCCACTCGCAGTGGTGTCACTGTAACTACTATTGATTGGCAACTGCCTGACAACTACCATATCCTGGATATGCAGAAGAGTGATGTTACCGGCGATGGAATACACGATCGTGTCTATCTAATCGGGCATCAGCCCTCAGATACGTCAAACTATACAGATTCGATTAAACTGATTATCGAGAATGGCGCTAATCAAATCCGGACAGAAATGGTCCTGGAAGAGATGGGCGGCTATGAAGCCAGCTTATTCCTGGGGGACTTTACCGGTGATCATATCGCCGATGCCTTAGTTACTGCCGCATCTGGTGGCAGTGGCGGCTGGTATGATAATAAAGTCGTCACATTTGTCAACGAGGCATCTATTATTTTTAGTCAAAAAGATAATAGTAAAATTTCTGTATCTGGTCAGTTCACCAATGGCTACAAAGTAGAACTCTATAACGAGGCTGCAGCCAGTCCGGCTGTAACGATGGATGTCAGTGAGCGTAAAGCTGATTATATTCGTCTAGGCCTTTATGATAAAAGCGGAACACTTAAAAAACAGACTAAGGTCATGTTTACCCCGTTTGGTCAGTTGGAACCTGTTGATATCAATAACGATGGTATCTATGAATTAAAGGGGCTACAGCGTATCTCCGGTGCATATAATGCGGATGGCCTTGCCACTGTGGAAACAGTGCTAGCCTACACTGGTGGTAACTGGCAGCCCCGGTCGGTCAATCTCCATATAAACCTTCACTTGGCCAAGATTGGATCTGAGTGAAAAGGGCTGACGTGCTACCAACACGTCAGCCCTTTTCTTC
>NZ_DATMXX010000396.1:0-14228 GCF_035561255.1 Sporomusa sp.
ATTTTCTGACAAGTTTAAGATTACCTCCATATGCATCGAATTAACATAATTAATAAAAAATACATTGAATTCTGTCGTTACTCTAACCATATCCCGCCTATTGCCTATGCAAGAGCAGTATTCTATAATGAAGCTGAAACGGATTACTTTCGTTGTCATGTGAGGCAATGCTATAAGATTAAATATCATACCTCTATCATGGGCTTCCAAATTTATCATTGAAGCAATAAAATAGTATAAATAGCAAGATCAGAAGTAACAGATAGCTATGTAAAGGGAGGATCGACTAAGTGGAAACTCATGAATTCCAGTTTGATCAAGTGTACTCAGAATTCCAGCCCAAAATTTATCGGTACTTGACGCGTTTGATTGGCTTAAAAGAAGCTGAAGATATAACACAAGATGTGTTTATTAAAGTGAATCAGGCCTTACATACATTTAAAAAAGATTCGCAGTTATCAACTTGGATTTATCAAATTGCAACCAATGCTGCCATTGATCGAATGAGAAGACGGCCTTTTAAACAAGAGTCGACCGAACAGTTTAATGAATCTGACATAGATAGGCTTGCTGCGAACAATGCATGTTCTTGTAAAAAACCGCTTTTAATTGAAGATCAAGTGGTTCGTCAAGAAATGAATGAGTGCATTCGGAATTTTGTTATGGACCTTCCTGAAACCTACCGGACTGTCGCTGTTCTCAGTGAAATAGAAGGACTAAAAGACAGTGAAATTGCCGTAATTCTAGGGGTAAGCATTGGTACAGTAAAAATCCGGCTGCACCGTGCTAAGAACAATTTAAGAAAGCTACTATTGGCTAATTGCAACTTTTATCGGACCGATTGCAATGAATTGGCCTGTGAACCCAAAGGGCCCATCAAGCTCACTTTAAAATCAATTTCCCACAAGCGCTGACTATAAAAATTAGTCAGTTTTTTTTTGCCTTAATCATTTTTTCAGTGTATCCTTTTGCCTCTCTGTTTCGTCTATAAGACTACAAGGAGGTGATAAAAATGGCGTTCGATCTCAAAACAGTGGAACTAATCGCTTTGGGAGCCTCTGTTGCGGCAAATTGCCACCCTTGCCTACAAACTCATAGAAAGAAAGCTTTGGAGGCTGGACTTACAGAACTGGAAATTAGAGACGCGATGGAAGTGGGTAGGTTAGTGAGAACTGGAGCCGCGAGCAGCATGGATAAACTCATCGCCCACCACAGTTGTGAACAGGCTTTATCCAAAAATGACAACAGTTGTTGTTGATGGCAAATAAGTTGCATTCTTTGGTAGTTGGGAGTCAAAACAGATGGGATTCTCCTGGATGTTTTGATTCCCAGCGATTGCCGCTCTAAATAGTAAGGAAAGAAGGAATGGTATGTTCTCAGCTAAAAGATTTTTTGCGTCATCGCCGTTCATAATGCTAACTTGCGGCAGTCTTATTTTAGCTTTAGCTCTTGGATTTAGGCAAAGCTTTGGAATTTTTCTAAAACCGATGAGCCTTGATTTGGGGTATAGTAGAGAAACGTTTGCCTTTGCCTTAGCCTTACAGAACCTAGTATGGGGGATTACTCAACCCTTTACCGGTTGGATCGCTGACAAATACGGGGCAAGTAAAGCCTTGCTTATCGGAGCTCTAGCTTATGTGTTAGGCTTATTCTTTATGGCTAAAGCCACAACTCCGCTGGGTTTAACACTTAGTGCCGGCGTACTTATAGGAATTGGCCTCGGTGGAAGTAGTTTCGCTGTTGTTTTTGGTGCACTAGGCCGAGCGTTTGATCCAAGTAAACGCAGTCTCGTTTTAGGTATAGCTGGAGCCGGCGCTTCTTTTGGCATGTTTGCTATGCTACCCTATGGACAGTTCCTATTGAACTCTATGGGGTGGTTCCAAGCCCTACTCATTTTCGCCATTACTTGTACCATGATGTTTCCGCTTTCCACAGGACTGAAAGAAAAGAAAACCCTTTTGGAAGAAAAACGCGATACACGAGCAGCATTAACAGAGGCCTTTCATCATCGAGATTTTTGGCTATTGGGTCTGGGATTTTCAGTTTGCGGATTTCAAGTTGTTTTCATCCTGACCCACTTTGCAGCATTTATTCAAGATCATAGCCTGCCTTTGACAATAGCCGCAAACGCATTAGCTATTATTGGATTCTCCAATATGCTCGGCTCCTACCTTGCAGGATATCTAGGAGGAAAATATCCTAAACCTTATTTATTAAGCCTAATATTTTTTCTCCGTGCGATTGTGATAACAATCTTCATATTATGTCCCATTAACCAAACATCCGTATATATCTTTTCAGCAGCCATAGGTCTAATCTGGTTGGGAACAGTGCCGTTAACAAACGGCGTTTTGGCCAGTGTTTTTGGTGTCCAATATCTTTCCACGCTTTCCGGAATTGTGTTTGTCATGCATCAAATAGGCAGCTTTACAGGAGGCTGGTTAGGAGGAATTCTATTTGACCGTACCGGCTCCTATCAAATTATTTGGATAACAGCCATACTGTTGAGTATTCTTGCCGCTCTTTGTTATCTGCCAATACAAGAAAAACCCCTTAGCGTGCTTAAAGCAAACATGCAACCCACTGACAAAACATAAATACATGTAAATTTTACGCCATTAGTTGAAAAATCTCATTTAAAGTACGGTTGCTGTGATATTTTTAGGAGGTGCATGCCATGGAATCGAAACTAATGTCCAAAGTCGATTACATCAACAGCAAAGAGAAGAATTGTACGAAAGAACTAAACTCTCAGAACAAGAAAAACACCCTCTCTAAATTCATCGATATTACCAAAGAACAATCCTTTTGGGATAAGGCTGTGCCATCATAGAATACCGGCCTACCGATATCTGGCATTATACCACGCGAGGTCTCCCGCAAATTTTTTTTTGCCGAGCACCACTCACCTTGTAATGGTCGGTAGTCTACGCTCCCCACTCCCACATCTGAGCATAAAGCGACCCCAGCATCGGTTAAGCAAGGCTGGGGCGCTTTATGCTCAGACAATATTGTTTTGCATAGCGTATTTAACTAATTCGGACCGTTTTCTGACATCGAGTTTTTCCATAATGCGATACTTATAGGTCTCAACGGTTTTTACACTGATTTTGAGTTCCGCCGCAATTTCAGCATTGGAAAAGCCCTGAGCAATCAAAGCCAGCACCACTGTCTCTTTTTCACTTAATGCCTTATAGGGCTGTTGAACTGGAGCGGGTGGCGGTTGCCGTTGCCGCCATAGTAACGCTTTCATGGTGTCAGGCTGCAAAAAGACCACGCCGGCAGCCACATTTCTGATGGCCTGATACAGCATTTCATCGGCCGCCTTTTTTAAAACATAACCCATGGCTCCAGCCGCCAGCCCATCCTGTACATACTGACTGTCTTCATGCATAGTCAGCAGAATGACCCTGGACTGGGGCGAGCAGTGCGCAATGGCCTGGAGGCAATCCAGACCGCTGGTTCCCGGCATGGAGATGTCAAGCAAGACTACCGCCGGCTTTTCTGCTTCGATAAGTTTCAAGGCTTCTTCAGCATTGGCCGCCTCTCCGACTACCCGGATATCTTCCTGTTTGGCCAACATCAGGTTTAGGCCTGACCGCATCAAAGTATGGTCATCAACAATGGCCACCGTGATTTCATTCATGCGAACTCCTCCTCAGTGGTATTTTTACATAAATTGTTGTGCCGACAGCAGGTGATGACTCAATCGTTACATTTCCGCCCACCAATTGCGCTCGCTCACGCATACCATACAGTCCCAGCTTGTTGCCACCGGCATTGTCTGCCAGCAGGCGGGCGGCATCAAATCCGACGCCGTCGTCTTCAATAATCGCCGTCAGCTCCCCGGCGTTTGCGGTCAAGATCACACTGACATTGGCGGCAGCCGCATATTTGGCAATGTTGGTCAGTGCTTCCTGAACAATCCGGTAGACGGTAACCTCGATCTCATGGGGCAGCCGTTCCTCCCCCTGCCAGTTAATATGAAAATCCACATCCAACCGGTAGGTGGCCCGATAATCCTCTACATATTTTTCCAAAGCGGCAACCAGACCCCGGTCATCGAGAATGCTGGGACGCAGTTCCACTGCCAGACGGTGAATGTCTTCCACTGTGTATTTAACTAAGCTGCGCATTTCATCCAAACGGCACTGACGACTGGAACTGGGGCAATCATCCTCCAGGCATTTCAGCCGCATCATCAGGGAAGTTAAATTTTGACCGGTCTGGTCGTGCAATTCCCGGGCAATGCGCTTTCTTTCCTCTTCCTGGGCTACAATTACCTTTTGCAACAGATGCGTCCGCGCCTCCTCTTTCTGTTTCAGTTCATTCAAGAGGGCGTGAACATGATCGGCCATTACATTAAAAGCCGCAGCAAATTTACCGATTTCATCCTGGCTGCCGACATGGGCACGTTGGGTCAGATCCCCAGCTGTGATGGCGCTTGCTGCTCTGGCCAATTCGCGAACAGGGCGGGTCAATCGTTGCGTAAGAAAAATCGCCAAGCCAAAGCCAATTAGCAGGGCAATAAAGGTATCCAGTAAAAACTGTTGAGTCGTATCCTGTAAAACTTTCTGGAGGCTGCCGGCACCGAGGCCAACATGAACCACACCCAACCTTCCGTCCATGATGGGTACCGCAATATCGCGGATGGTGCCTTCTTCTGTCGACAGAACGGTAATTCGGTGTTTATCATCCCCATCGGGAGCAGGTACCTGAAGCAGGTCGGTTGCAAAGCCTGCCGGAAAGGAATGAGCCAGCAGTTCGCCAGTAGGACTGACGATAAAAACATAGCGAGCGTCATCATTGGTACTTTGGGTGTCCTTCACTAGTTCATGGAGGTCATAGTAGTTATGGATGATAATAAGGTTAGCCGCCCGCGCCGCCAGTGTACTTGCCAGGGAAATACCGCGTTTTTCCTGTTGTTCGGCAAATAGCGTATTCATAAGCGCCCGCGTTTGAACAATGTTGGCCAAGCCTAATAACAAAAGCAACAATACAAAACCGGCAATGACCTTAACGAAGAAACTGTCCATGCGAAATTTCATCATAATTTCTCCTTAACGGTCAGCCAAATGTCTTGCAGCGCTTCGTAGTCTTTTTCGTCGGCAACGGCAAAACGGTCATAATGCAAGGCGGACAGTGCCTTTTCGCCATCCGGGTCAAGCGGCATAGCCAGCAGTAAGGACCGCAGGTTCTCTTTTCTGCTGCTGTCAAGGGCAGTATTTACCACCACCGGCGGACTGCCGACCGTTAACGACTTGTCAATTATCTTGACCCGCTTGGCCAATTCGGGGGTGTTCTGCACGGCCTGGTCAAATACCAGACTATCCACAGCAGCGGCATCAGCGATGCCATCATTTACAGCTTGAATGGCGTTATCGTGACTGTAGGTATAAAAAGTCCTGCCGAAAAAATGCGCCGCGTCAAGGCTTCGGGATTGTAACATGTAGACAGGTGCAATACGTCCCGAAAAAGACATCGGGTCTGTAAAGGCAAAGGAGCGCCCTTGCAGGGCACTAATGGATTGAGCCTCCAGCTTAACATTGGCAATAATATAGGAACGATAGGTATGTTGACCGTTTACTACAGGCACAGCCAACAATTCTAAGCCAAAGCTTTGATGACCAGCGACGTAACCGCCGCTGCATACAAAGGCGATGTCAGCATTATCGTGTTCAATCAGTTCATTGACTTCCTTATAGGTCCGCCGTTGCAGCAGTACCACCGGCAAATCTAATTTCTTCTCCAAATAGTTCAGCAATGGCTGATAGACGGTCAAGGTTTCCCGCGGCGACAAGATAGAGGAAACGGCAACCCTGAGCGGTAGCGGACCATTCGTATTGCCTTTCGCCGGAATGGCTTCATCGAGGTGCTGCAGCCGGACGGTCTGTACCGGTGGCGAACCACAGCCGACAAAGAAGACAGTAACCGTCATCAGTATTAGGCCGGTAATCCATTTCCGCATATACTACCCTCCGATCGTTTGCAGAATGCCATGTATAAGTGTTCTGCGTAACAGTGCCTAAATTCCTCCTGGTTTACCTGGAATGATTAACCACCAACCAAGCTGCTAGCCCGCCATACATTTATTCCTGTAAGTTGTGTAATAGAAGACTGACCCAATTCAAGGGTCAGTCTTCTAATTACCACAGCAGTCCGTATTATACTTTAATTAATTTGACTTTGGTGTCGTAGAAACAGATGCTCCCGCCAACCAAATCCTGCAGGCCGGTGTTTTTGAGCACCGGGTCAACGCGCATGGCAACATTGGCATGAATGCCCCGTCCCCGGCGCGGGTCGCCCTTGATCAGAGTGTTATCAATTTTGACATCCTTACTGCCGTTGGCGAAATGTCCACTGCCGAGTGAGAAACTTACAACACCGGGCCGCATTCCTTCGATAATCTTTACTTTGCCGATCAAATCTTTGGTGCCAAGTGGCCCCAGTTTCCAGACACCATCCGGACAGGAGGCGGACGTTACTCTCACGCGGTCGGTGTCGCCCAGTCCCAGTTTCTTGGCATCAACGTGATTCATTAGAATATAGTTTTCTTCCTCCAGCGCCAGCAGCCAATAGTCGGCAGCCGTGCGTGACTTGGTATGATGAATAATTTTATTGGTTATGAGCGTGAGGGTGTAACCGTCCTGCTCGTCGTTAATCGGCTTACCCACACAGTCCTCTACGTTTGGAATATAGGTGGCCATACCATAGAAGTTTTTGCCAGTCATGGAGTTTTTGGTGGCCGCCGTCTTTTCAGCGTACATATTGATCATGATGCCGTATTTATTTTTAACTTTCTCCCCATCCCAGGCGGCAGCATATTCTTCAAACCGCCCGCCCCGGTTCAGAACATAAATGACCTTACGCCAATAGGCCTCTCCACACGCAGCTTTCCACCGCTCCGGCTCAAAGACAGAGGCAGGCAGATGCTTGCGGGCCTCCAGAAAAATACGAACTTCTTCATCATCGGCATCAGGTACCGCTTTCCCGTCAGTCGCCACATTAGCCACTTGCTTGAGATACAGATGATCGGAGTGAGTAAAGGGGATATTCTTGCCAAATCCATCCGGGCCGAAGCCGGGCAAATTCATTTTTTCCGCGACTCCCAGCAGAAAGGATTCTAACCCTATCGGCATATCCTGACCAAATACTTTAACCGTTTCGGTAAGGGGCTGCGCGGCCGGCTGGCGGATTGGCATGGTCTTATAGGGCACACTGGGATGGCCGCCGTGCATTTCCCAGCGCTCCAGGTAGGTGACATCAGGGATGATATAGTCAGCAAAGGTAGAGGTTTCGCCAATCGTTGTATCAAAAGTGACAAACAGCGGTATCTTAGTCACGTCGGCGAGAGTATCCAGCACCGCCTGCCCCGCCGGTAGCGAATATACGGGCGACCCCATATACAAGAACAGTGTTTTCACTTTGTACGGGTACATATCCAGCGCTGAGGGCACAACTTCCTGATAAATGTCGCTGATTAACGGAAACCATGGCCGTTTAGCCGGATAACCGGTAAACAGCGTGCTGTCTTCGTACTTATGGCTGGTACGAATAATCGTGGTTCCGAACGGTGCAATTTTGCGCGGATGGTTACCAACATTAAAGGCCTGACCTGGTTTGGCACCGGCAATAGCATAGTCGGTCTTGGCAATAAAGCCGCCGCGCCAATCGTAATTACCATTTAGCAGATTTAGAGTATTCCAGGCGAGAACGTTATAGAAGCCATTGGTGTGCTGCGATACACCCCGGTGAATATCGACGACGGCCTTTTTGCCATGACTGGTGAACTCACGAGCCAACGCTTCCACATCGCCAGCATCCACGCCGGCTTCGCCTGCCCATTCGGCAAGGCTACGCTTGGTTGCTTCCTCATACAACACCTGAAGGACCGATTTCACCTTGATGCCATTAAGCTCGGTATCAACAAACAAATCGCCATACACGGCATTGGTCTCGTCATTAGGATCGACCGCCATAGGCTGCCCATCCTGCAGGACAACGAATTTCTCATTAACATAGCTTTTTCCGTCTTTGACGATCATTTCCTTCTCTATGCCGATTTCATGAGAGCGCAGGAAAAGTGTTGGCTTGCCATTATTCATTTTCAGCAACCAGGGACCATTGCTCCAGGTCGGCTCGCCGGCCGCTTTGGCTGCCGCCTTATTGACATTGCGCAGATACTTGGCATCATAACGCTGGTTTTCAAAAATCCACCGCATCATTCCCATAGCAACAGCCGTATCCCGTCCGGGAATAGTAGGTAGCCACTTCCAGGCGTGGGTAGCAGCCTTACTGAACCGTGGGTCAAGGACGGCATATTTCAGGCGACCAGACGTCAGCCCCTCGGTGATGCGCTGCGACCGGACCGGCGGACCATAATTGGCTTCAAATACATTAGCCCCTACAAAAATGACAAACTCGGCCCCTTCTAACTCTGCCTGCCAGTAAAACTTTTTGCCGTTAACCCAGGACATACTGTTTTTCTTAGCGTCATAACCCCACTGTTCGCTCATCACCTTACCGGAGAAGTAGAGTGATCCCTGGCATACTGTCGTATGACCGTGGGCATTATTTGAACCAAAGGAGTCCAGGGTAAACCGTTTGATGAGATCACCGCGACCGTCTTTCAGGCGGCCCCACCAGAATACAAACTCATTATTCTTAGGCCCCAGGTCGGGGTGGTTGGGGTCAATCATTCCTGGCAACTGCTGGCTAAAGCTCACCTTAAACGCTTCCACCAGTGCTGCTTTCTTGGTTTTATCTTTTTCGGCTAGGATCTTCGCTACCGCATCAGCCATGTCTTTGGCCACTTTCGGATCACGTATCGCCCAGAGCTGGCTTAACCCTTCCACCTGCCGCTGCTCCTCACCGGGAATATGGGCAAACAATGCGCCACCGTTGACGATTTCTTCTACTGCCTGGTCAAAGGGAATGCTGACCCACTTATTTTCGCCGCGCTTACCAGCCCGCTTGAGTACCCGGCGGATACGATACGGGTCGTAATAGGCCTGAAGGCCGGCCTGCCCTTTGGGGCAAATGGCGGCATCTATGTTTTCCGTATCTCTTATTTTAGCGGTAAAAGGCAGATGGGGATTCAAGGTCCAAGGCGAATAGGGATTGCCATCAATCTTGGCCACCATGCCATCGAGAAACTTAACTTTGACCGCACAGCCTGTGTTGCACTGCATACAGGCTGTGGCTATAGTATTTTCGGCTTTATTTAATAGGTACTCTTCCTCCGGTGTCAGGAGGCCAGCCTGGGCTCGTTCAAATAATTTTATAAAGCCGGTACTGCTCGCCAATAGGGCAGTACAGCTTGCCAGACCGCCAGCAATGAAGCTGCGCCGGCTCGTCTTGGCGTTAAATAGGTCTTCCCATTTTTCGATTGCCATGTGTCCTTCCCCCTTTTCTATGCTTCAATCCGTGCCAGCAGTTTCGGCAGGCTAACGCCTGCCACCCAGAACAGTCCAGCTAGCAAGCCTGCTGCAACGACCCATTCAACTATTGCAGGCGCGTAGCTCAAAGTCAGGCGGCTGTGCTGAAAGGCGTCGGCCAGACCAGCCAGAGGTGCCTCACTAAAGCCATACCGGACAAAGCTGTACTTGTAGGCTGCCAGCCCCAGGAAAATGAGGGTGGCCGGAAGAAACGACAGGCGGTTATAGCCCTTGAACAGCAACGCTCCAGCCAGGAGAAACAGCCCCCAGAAAGGCCAGGCCGTCCACAGGCTCCAAACCAACTCCCCCTTATCGCCGCTCAGACCGGTTACAAGATGCACCAACTCTACGCCTACATGAGCTAACAGAGAATAAAGCAACACCCGGGGTAACCGCACCCCTTCCTCAACCAACAACGTATTGTCAACCATTATGCCGACCACCGTGACAAACGCGGCTCCCGCCGCCAGGGCCGAGGTAACGAACGACAGGGGTGTAAGCCATGAATACCAAAGCTGCCGTGCCACCATAGTACCAAAAAACAGGCCTTCGGCCATTAAAAAAGCAAATGCAAGCAGTCCGCACAAATATAGGAAAGTCTTTTTAGCCTTAGTCAGAAAATACCCGGCCAGACAGCCGAAGAAACAGGTGTATAACCAGGATGCCCAGGCCAGTTTGGAACTGAAGGAAGGATGTAGAAATATGGCAATTCCTTTAAGCGGTTTGCCCAGGTCCATGCCAATGAAAGCCAGCCCGAAGGTCAGGCTCAGCCCCGCTGTCAGAAGACTTAACGTCGTTAACCGGTTGATGCCGCGTCCAGACCACGTGGTATAAATACCGACCCAGGCAGCACCTGCAGCTGTTCCCACCAGCAGGATATAGAGTCCGACCCACAGCCCCCACGGTGTGTAGGCTCCGTAATTGGTGGCACTTTCCCCCCAAAAGAATACTTTGCCGAGCGCAGCTAATGCCCCGATGACAAAGCAACCGAACAATGCGTTTTTCATCATATTATTCACTCGCCGCACCTCCTAAATATAGTAGACTTGGGGACTGTTGCCGGTTTTTTCTTTCAGACGATACACTTGATTAGCCGCCATAGTCTGGCAGAGCAGCGATTGCTTGTCAGTTAAGTCACCAAAGTAGGTGGCACGGCCAATACAGCTTGATACGCAAATCGGCAAGAGCCCCTTTTGAATACGACTGGAGCAAAAATTGCATTTGCGGGCACTGCTCATAACATCACCGTGTTTACTGTCTCGATTCCAGCGCTTACCATATTCATAAAAGCTCATTTTTTCATAGGCTTGCACCGCCGGGGTACCTTCTGTGTAATAGGCCCCACTATCGAAGGTGCGCGCACCATAGGGACAGTTGGAAATACATGCACGACAGCCGATACATTTCTGATAGTCTATCGATACAATGCCATCCTCCTCTTTTTTGGTTGCACCTACCGGACAAACGCTAACACAAGACGGGTGCTCACACTGAAAACACGGCCGGGGCAGAAAACTGCGCTTAACCGCTGGAAACTGACCGCTTTCCTGGTCGATGACCGGCCGGTAGACAACTCCCGGAGGCAGTTTGTATTCCGCAATGCAGCCGATGGTACAGGCATGGCAGCCAACGCATTTGCGGGTGTCAATGAGCATGCCCCACCGGCGCTTCTCCGGCGGCTTCTGCAGCGTTCTTGCCACATCTCGCTGCATAACTAGCAAAATGTCTTCCCTCTCCACAAAAATCCCCCTCTGCTCATTTCTCCTTCGCCAAATACGGGCAGGCGCTGTACAAACGCCCTATCGGCTGCAGTTAGTGCAGCTCGGAGAAATTGTCGTTATATTTGTACAATATAATTATCTCATGATTAGAATCGGTGCACTATCGGGAGAAACCCGGACTGTTGTCAGGGAATTCGCCGACGCCTGCCAACAGGCAGCAGTCCGCGGTTTGCCCGGCTCGTCCTGTCCGCGCTCCAGCAAATGAGTCGAACGAATAATAAGAAGACGGAGCAATAGACTGCTCCGTCTTCTTTACTCTTGAGTTCAGGTTTGTTTATCCTCATCTTTCGCCACCGCACCTCTGAATTCACTAATGCTTTTACCAAGTGCCTTCCCCAACTCCGGCAATTTTGCCGGGCCGAAAACAATCAAGGCAATAACCAGGATAACAAGTATTTCCTGAAATCCTAACCCAAACATGTTGTACCCCTCCCTTTCACAACTATTATCCGGTATTGTCAATCTTTCCAAAGCTCTTTACCCGCCGATTCCTGACATGCCGCGCTGCGGCTTCTCCTGATTGACCCCTAAATACCTGGCAGGTTTATTTAAAATATTTTTTTGTAGATATTCTGCTATGTCCCCTTTGCTCGCCCCCAATCGCAGCCAGGACTTGATGTCCCATTCCGAATCGTCCAGCAGGCACGGCTTCACCATCCCGTCGGCGATTACCCCTAATGCGATTGCAGGAATTGCAAAAGCTCTTTTGAAAATTGCAGTGGTCGGTGACGGAAAGGCGCAGGTTATGAATACGGCGTCCCAAGCAATCAGTTGCCACCCAAATCACCTCAATCTTTGAGTTTTCGCAACGATACTATTCTTATCTTCATTATGCAGCATACTGCACCTGAATAATATCCGTAAAAAGCAGGACATTACGTCAGGAAAAACACCGACAAAACAGGACAATTCCCCACCGCAGTATGGCTCAATACCTCTCCAAACACATCAGCGGGTGCAGACGGGAGACAAAACAAAACAGTACTGCCTTACATAAAGCCAGTACTGTTCAATAAGCTGCGAAATATCTCCGCCACTACGCCGGTTCCTGGTGCCGCCCCCATTCACGCAGAATCAGTCGCGCTGTTTCCTCTGCCACCTCGCCGGTAAAGGCCACACACTGGTCCATGTGTTCCTGCGACCCCAGTTCCATGCCTCGGGTCAACACGCGGCAGCACAGGCACGTATGGCGCTGCTGAAAGCTGTCGTGCAGTTCTTTTGCCAGTTGCATCGCTTGCTGTACCTGCGGATTGCCAGCTTGTGTCCGGCCGAATACCATGCCAATGGCCAGCACCCCACCAGCTATAGCCCCGCAGGTACAGCCTGAGCCGCCCATGCCCACCGGAAAACCGGAGGCCATCGCAATGACAGTATCGGGCAGTGGTAAAGCAAACTCATCTTTAATTGCTTTGACAATCGCCTCGGAACAGTAAAAATCACCCTTGCGGTAGTATTGCTCCGCCTTTTGTCGGATTGTGCCGATATTCGCTTGTAAATTCACACCGCCAACCTCATTTCTATTTATTTTTGAGAGCGGTTACCGCTCTTTTTATTTTTCATTTCTTGCACCAAATTTTCCAAGTCCAAAATAGCATTCTCCAGATTAAGCCACGCGGTATTTAGCATTACAGATTCCTGTGAGTTGACGGTTTCCCTCGAACAGGTCTCTTCAGCCTGACCCATATAGTAATATAAATTTTCAGTTACTCCTTGCAGGTATGCAATCAGCTCGTCCATTTCATCCACTAAAGCGATTCCCTCCCCTTGCCAAGATTATCCGGTAAGTGGTTAGACTAGGGAAACCTTCACATAGACCAGAGTATGAAACGAATGGCAGCTGCAGCGCTGGCGCAGAGCAACGACACTTTGGCCGCTAGAATGATGCGATCTTTTAACGCCATCGGTTTCCCCAGTTTCCTCTGGAATGGATAAATGAAACCATATATAAGGGCAAACCAAAAGAGCCAAGACAAAACCAGCAGAGCCATTAGTTGGCCTATATCCACCATTATGCTGTTGCCTCCCTCTCCCCTCGTCTTAGCAGGCATTTACCCTGCTACCCCTCTTCCCAGGATAGTCACTCAGACGAAAGGTATCCGGGCAGCGGTCCTACCGCTGCCCTCTTTACACCTACCCTTGGGCTTTATCCACTTCTTTCACTCCGGTATCAAACCAATGCTTGGTCCGGTTGCAGAAGCTGCACACCGACAACATGACCGGCACTTCCACCAGAACGCCTACCACTGTCGCCAGCGTGGCTCCGGACTGCAAACCGAACAGGGATATTGCCACCGCTACCGCCAACTCAAAAAAGTTGCTCGCGCCGATCAGCGCTCCCGGTGCGGCAATGCTGTGAGGCACTTTGAAGTATTTAGCCAGACCATAGGACAGCGTCGAATTAAAGTAGACCTGAATCAGGATGGGAATGGCAATCAACACAATACTGAACCAGTTATTAGTAATCACTTCCCCTTGGAAGGCAAAGATAATAATAAGCGTAACCAACAGGGCGATAATAGTCACCGGTTTTAACGGGGCCAGGAACTTAGTATTGAACCATTCCTCGCCATGCGAGGAGATAAGCACCCGCCGGGTCAGATAACCAGCAATCAGAGGAATGACAATATATAAGAACACCGACATGAACAGCACGTCTTTGGGTACAACGATATCGGAAACCCCTAACAGAAACATGACAATCGGCGCAAACAACACCAGCATAATAAGATCGTTAATGGCCACCTGTACGAGCGTATAGGCCGGATCGCCGTCAGTCAGGTAGCTCCACACGAACACCATGGCCGTGCAGGGCGCTGCTGCCAGAATAATAACGCCCGCCATGTATTGATTGGCCATATCGGCTCCAATTAGACCAATAAAGAGCTGCTTAAAGAACAGCCAGCCCAAAAAGGCCATACTGAACGGCTTTACTACCCAATTGACAAACAAAGTGATCAGGAGCCCTTTGGGCTTGTCGCCGACTTTCGCAATAGCGGAAAAATCAATTTTC
>NZ_DATMXX010000397.1:0-3266 GCF_035561255.1 Sporomusa sp.
AAAAAATATCTAAATATTTAGTAATTTTGGATGCGTTGCTTTAGCCTGCGATAATCTGGACCGCTTCATAGAACTTGCTTTACTACAAAGATGGGCAACATCAATACTGTGATTAAAATACGATGTAACTGCGGATTGATGTTTATCCATACAAGCCTTTCGTTGGTCCGAAAATAAATTTGGCTTGATCGAGGTGTAGCCAAATCGGAAGAAATACGCATTGATTTACACAATAAAGGGTTATGCAAGCTTAAGATTGGAGGTTTTATATTGCAGCTGCAAAATAGAAAGCGAAGAATCAAAATGAGCACAGCTTCAAAAGGAATCAGTATACCATTAATCATTCTATTCAATGATAAGGGGGAATCTTTAATATGGAACATATCGGTAATATAATTGGTCTCTTAAATGACTATGTTTGGTCACCAGCTATGTTGGTATTTGTTGTTATATCAGGTGTATATTTTTCCATCAGACTCCGCCTTACCCAAGTCCGTAATTTAAAGGATATGGTGAGAAATCTGGTAAGTAAACAAAGCTCGGAAAGCGGCATCTCCACCTTCAATTCATTTTGGACTACCATGGCTGCCCGTGTTGGTGTCGGTAATATCGCCGGTGTGGCAGTGGCTGTTTATCTGGGAGGTCCGGGTACAATCTTCTGGATGTGGGTTACATCTATTTTGCTTGCCGCCATATCATTTGCAGAATGCTCACTGGGACAGTTATACAAAATTCGGGTTGACGGTGAGTACCGCGGCGGTGCATACTATTGTGCAGAAATAGGCTTGGGCTGGAAATGGTTTGGCAAGCTGTTTGCTATAGTCACTGTTGTGGGAATGTTGTTCGGTATGCCTGGCATTCAGGCCAATATGATCGGCGAAGGCTTAAATCACAGCTTGGGGGTTTCCCCGTTGATGACCGGCGTGGTTGGTGCAATATTTCTGGGCATCATCATCCTCGGTGGTATCAAACGTATCAGCACCTTTGCTGCGGTTCTTGTTCCCATAAAGGTAGGTCTTTTTCTGGTGTTGACGGCAGTTGTACTAATTGCTAATTATGATAGAATCCCGACCATGTTTAGTTGGATTTTTTTATCTGCATTTGATCAAGGCTCGGTATTCGGCGGTATGATGGGCAGTGCGGTTGCTATGGGTATTAGACGCGCCACCTTCGCATCCGGTGCCGGTATGGGTGAAGAAACTCCGGCTGCGGCTGCGGCTGAGACGGCACATCCTGTCGGTCAGGGTTTGGCAAATTCCTTCGGTATCTATATGGACATCGTAATATGTACCTGTTCAGGACTCATGATCCTGGTTACTGACTGCTTCAATACGGCTTCCGGTTATATCGGTTCCGGTTCTGCCAAAATGGCGGAATTAGCTGCTGCCGGTAAGAACGGTATCGTATTTCCCCAGGAGGCTGTTGGTACACTCATGCCTGGTCTGGGCGAATTCGTTATGGGTGTGGTGGTAATATTGTTCGCTTTTACGACAATACTCAGCTATTATTATCAAGCTGAAACCGGTATGGCTTATATCTTAGGCAATGCCAGCGAGAGCACACGTAAAAATGTGTATTTGGTTATGAAGGTTATGGTATTAATGGTGTATATTTATTTCTCCACCACCACTTCGTCCGTTGCCTGGGCGGCAGCTGATCTGGCATGCGGTATGATGGTATGGCTGAATGTGTTAATGCTGTGGTTTTTGTTCCCGAAGGTCGTTGCTATACTGAATGACTATGAGGAACAACGTAAGGCAGGTCAGGTACCCTTCTTTGATCCTGATAAGGTCGGTATTAAGAACGTAGATCTCTGGAAAGAGATTAACAAGGACAAAATCACTGCTGTAAGAGAGAGCGACAAAGAAAAAATCACCGTTGCAAGATCGGGAAACCTTCAGCTAAATAGCTGACACCTTTTGCTGATTATCATAATGGATGAGTAGTTTCTAAAGGCTGGAAAAAGTGGCGATTAGGCTAAAGATTTTGTATCGACATGGTCGGGTAGACGTAAGCCGAGAGGCTCACGTCTACCCGACCACGGAATTTTGCGGATAGCTTAGGGGGCTGACTGACGGTAGGAGATTACTGTTGTTCTTATGAGTAGAATAGAGCTTCGAATTATTGTGGGCAATTAGAATGTTCGATACAATAAAGTGATATAGCAGTAGGTTCATACAAAAGGCAGACATGAGCTTTGTATAACAGAATTTTATGTCTGCCTTTTGTTTTTTAAAATATATTTTTTGTGTATCACTCAAAATCAAGATAATTATTGTCACGCAGCCAAGAACGGGTGCATGCAAGAAATTTTTTAGCAGCCGGAGATATATTTTTTAGAGAGCTCGCTGCTATGCCGATGATCCGATAATCCGCTTCCTCTAAATCTACAATATGGATGTTATCTGGTACATTCACCAAAATCAGTTCTGGCAGAATAGTGATCCCTAAGCCTTTTTGCACCATGGCCAAGATAGTCCGTTCTTCCATTAATTCATATTTTACTTGTAGGTTCAATTTGTGTTCGTTCAAGAGGCGTCTGATATTATCATCGCTGCCCCATTGCGGCATAATAAAAGATTCGTCTTTAATTTGATCATAGGAGATAACCTTCTGATGTCGTAGTGGGTGGTTAGGAGGAAGAATAACAACTAATTTATCCTTTTTTATGGGTATGGTTTCGAATGGTTTAGATGTGGGTAAAGATACAAAACCAAAATCGACGGTGCCGTTAGATATCCAGTCATTCATTTCATCATAGCAGCCCAGATAGGTTTTTACTTCAATGTGGGGATGCTTTTCACTAAAGTGTGCTAGAATCCCAGGCAACCACTGCATTGAAACACTTGATAGTGTCCCTAAACGTACAGTGCCGGTTTCAAGCCCTTTAATTGAAGCTATTTCTTGTCGCATAAGCGCTTCTTCATGCAAAATTCTTTGGACATAGATAAGAATGCGTTCGCCGTTGCTTGTTAAGCTAATACCTGAGCGATCGCGCTTAAGCAAGGAAAATCCTAATTCTGCTTCAAGGGTAGAGACGGCATAGCTGACTCCTGACTGAGTTAAATTGAGCTTTTCTGCAGCTTTGGTTAGGCTACCCAATTCAACAATAGTGCTAAATATCTCATATTTTGAAAGTGACAAGATAACCGACCCCCTGCATGATTAGTATGGGAAAAGCATATGCTGACTTTGGATGGTGAGTAAGGGGTTACGTAAACAAACTGTTTGAGCAACCACCATAGAATAAAAAAGTAGATATCTTA
>NZ_DATMXX010000398.1:0-4340 GCF_035561255.1 Sporomusa sp.
AGCGAATACCAGGCCATCGTGCCTTCCTTGCGGTATTTAACCAGCCGGGCTCCGCGCAGTAACCGAAGCTGATGAGAGACCGCCGACTGACCAATCTGCACCACGGCTGCAATATCACAGACGCATAACTCCCGCTTAGCCAAAGCCTGCAGGATTTTAAACCGGGTCATATCGCCCAGCAGCCGGAACATTTCCGTTACCTGCTGCGCCTCAATCTCCGGCACCATCTCGGCCCGGGCCAGACAAATCGTCTGGGGATGCTCACATAATTCTTCACATACAGCGTTATCACAATCACATTTTTTCATCACATACCATCTACGAATATATTCATGTAAAATATAGCTTTCCCTGTCCTTAGTGTCAAGAAAACGCTAGGTGGCTGATGACACGTTTCCTATGAGAAGCCAGACTGACCTCCCTCGTTTTCGCTCCGCTTTCCCTTGCAGACGCGGGCATACACAGTTAATATTCGATATATGAATACGTATTCACATAGACAATATACTCCTTAACGTGATGGTTGTCAAGAAAATAAATGACCATCTCAGAATGGTTTATAGACAATGAGGCAGCGGTTGGCGATTGATCGTTCTAGCCGTGTTTGGCGCGGCCGCTATCTCGTTTCTCCTGCAGAACGGGAGCGGATGAGGAGAGTGTAGGAGTCACATTGTTCCAAATAATTCTTCTTCCAAGCAGATATGCTGTCCCTTGCAAATCTCCATAGCGGCTCTTCTAACAAACAAAGTGAAAGGTTATATATACCTCGGCAATAAAAATGCCAAACTGCCTCATATAACTGCTGCAGGTATTCTATAAGATACATATTTCACGGCATACTTTGTGATTGTTTTGCCCTGTGGTTACTTGTTATCAATCCTTATCTTCCCAATAGACTTTAATAAAATCCACCTTCTGGTCTTCGTATCCATTGGCTTCATTACCGTCAGGCCTTCTTTGAATGATTTGCAAATGATATTGATTGTTTTTAAATGTAATGATAAATAAAGTATTAAACCCCATCCATTGTCCTTGATTGTTTCTCATTTTCACTGCAATATTATTCTCGCCATAAGGATCTATTGGAGCAACATTTAAAATCTGCAGATTATTTTCATTAAACTCATACTTAACCCAACTGCTATTTGCCTTTGCCCATTTACCATAAATTAATTCTTGCGCCATTTGTTTATCTGACTTGGTTTGCTTTTCTATATTTGGCTGTGGCTTGAGCAATGCTTCATTTTTTTGCGGTTCCACTGCTTCCTGAATTTCTGCATTTTGAGGCGCTTCAACTATTTTTCCCTGACTGTTTAAATGAGCGAAATCATATAGGAGAAAACCTAAGATTAATGTTAAACCAAGCACTGCTATGCCCACTGATTTTTTCCATCGGCCAGCTTGAGGGGCCTCTTTATCTATCCTGGACAGCTGATAAAATCCGTTTATCAAGACAGCTGCGAGGAGGCTTATCAGGATAACGGTAATCACAATATGACTTGTATGCCAAATCTTAGTCGTTGCCTGTATGCGATTATCTTCAGCTACATTTAATTTTTCTTGTCAGGGAATACAGCGGTGGCGTTATGCATTGTCGGTGCTACCGGTAAATGAAGTGTGAAACTAACATCCACATTAGCTAATGCTGCATTCTGCCTGGATTGATCTGAACGATTATTGCCTTTATCACTGCCTTCCAGCAACAGGTCCAAAAGATAAAGATCATACAGCCAGCCCTTTCTATAACCAAGCCCCGATTGTTCTCCGTGTGGCTGGCAAAGAACTTCATGCCTTGTAGCTCCAGGGGATCTTCAAAATGTTTTTCGGCACGAAATCCCCGCAGGGTTCCTTCCTGTAAGTCGGCCGTGATCATTCCATTCTTTTTAGCATCCTCTTTCATTGCATTTATTTGGTTTTCAATAAAATCTACACCGATAACTCCATATTTTAAGTCTGCTGTGCCATTCTCATTGAGATGGAGAGTAATTTCCCCTTTAAGGCAACCGGTCAACAAAAAACAAAACAGAATCAGTAATAACCCGGTCATAAGCCGTTGGTGCTTCATATGCAATCAACCCCTCAAGTTACTTCCTGGATCATGCTTATTACTCAAATAAACATGATCCAGGTTAATTTAATAACTGTAAAACACTTTGTGGCTGCTGATTGGCTTGTACCAGCATACTTTGTCCGGCTTGTTTTAAGATCATGAACTTGGTCAGGTCCATCATCGCTTTTGCCATATCAACATCCCGTATCCTTGACTCAGCGGCCGTCAGGTTCTCTGCAGAATTTTCCACATTGCTTCCGATATGTTCCAACGCATTATGATAAAACCCCAGGCGGGAGCGTTCGGCAGAAACCCGTTGGATTGCCGTATCAATTCGCGCCAGGGCTGTATCCAGTTTTGGGGTTACAGTTAAATCAAGGCCTTGAATTCCCAGTGCTTCCGTTGAGACATTATTGATATATAAAGTAAGTGTATTCCCGGTATTTGCCCCCGTCTGAATCTGAATTCCTTTGTTTTCTACGCTATTCGGCAAGACTTCCGGCGTAATTTTAACGATACTGTGAAGTGTGTTTGCCACAATATAACCCCGGTCACTAATCTGCGTGACAGCAAGAGACGGAATATCCAATGCCCAGACTTCCTCGCCGCTGCTAGCTACTTTAACCAGTTTGTCGCTGGTTCCCACCAGATAATTATTATCAGTGGTTTTCTGTAGCCAGTCATGCTCATAATCGTAAGGATCGGCAACCTGAAATATACTTGAACTAAGCTGTGAAAGATTGCCGGTCCCATCAACAATATATAATCCGGTGTTGCCTAATACCATGGCCTGCTGATCATCAATCATAGTAATAGCTGAAAAAACGGTATGATCTATTTTCGACTCCCATTCCAGACTAAAATCTGCATCTAACTTCATAATAAATCCTTTAGGTCCTGTGGGCGTCGCGTAAGATTCCTCCCCCAGCAACATATATCCGTTATCACTTGTTTGAACAACATCAATTCCTACTTTAAAATGCGATCCAGCTGGTAATACAAAGCTATTTGTAGCCATTACCTGCAAATTGGAATCCAGTTTCTGAATAAAAGCATGTTGTAATGAGACGCCAACGGCGATAAATCCGCCGTCTGCCGTTTGTTTGATCTCCAGTAAACTTTCATCGCCATACGCCAATATCTTGGAATTCACGATTTCACCGTCAGCAGATATTTTATATATGACAGCCTGATTATCACTGGAAATTAGATTTCGCCGTCGGCTGGAAGCAATAAAGCTGCCATCACTTAATGCCTGCACATTATAAATAACATTATAGCTATTGTCCAATGGCAATTCCTTTTCCCAAATGGTATTACCGACGGCATCAACTTTTGCCAGCCAATTCTGACTGGCAGCACCGAACGATCCTTTCCGTCCGGCTACTACCACCCCGCCGTCACTGGTAGCAGTCATTGATACAATTTCCTTACCATTAAAATCGACCTGCCATTCCGGGGTCAGTGGCTGAGTTGACTCAACAGCCGAATTTTTATAAGTGCCATCCAACAATTTCATGCCGTTAAATTCAGTATTTTTCGCAATCTTATTGATTTCCGCAAGAATTTGTTCAGCTTCATCCTGAATACTCATTCTATCGCCAGTTGTCAATGTTCCATTCCCTGACTGAATAGCAAGTTCCCGCAAACGCTGCAAAGGTGGCTCTAATATGTTATTTAGCCCGCCCTCCGCGGTTTGAACGAGCGAAATCGCATCCTGCACATTTCTGGCCGCTTGTGACAACCCGCGAATTTGCGCCCGCATCTTCTCACTAATGGCAAGACCAGCCGCGTCATCAGCCGCTTTATTGATTCTCAACCCGGAAGACAGTTTTTCTAAGACATCGGTCGATCTTTTTTCTGTACGTTTTAATTGATTCTGGCTGTAAATAGCCGCTAGGTTATGAGCAATTATCAAAGTGACCACTCCTCTCCAAAAAGCAGTTCCTTTCTACCAGTTACCCCCTGTCCTGGACAGGGGGTATTACATGATTTTACCACATCAAATTGCTAAAATATTTAATTCACTCATTTCCCAGGACCTAATATCCAGGTCTTTATAAACCATACTCGCTCATGAACGGAAGATGAGTTTCCTCAACAATAATTGCCCAGTCTAGATCATCCCCCTTTGCATCCATTATGCCGGCAAACTTGCCAATTACAGTGTATTCAGTGTCTGGTTGATAACGATATGTCATTACTTGTATCGCAAATCTTCCACCATCAGTCTCAAGTAAAGCTTTACCTTCTGAATATGCACTGCATATCCCCTTAATCTTTACAGTTT
>NZ_DATMXX010000399.1:0-5475 GCF_035561255.1 Sporomusa sp.
TTATTAAGGTGGTGGATAATGGCTAGAACATCCAAACTATCAGATGGGAAGATTACTGTTAGCGCTAGAGTCAGCAGTGCAGCTGTTGGTATCCTGAAAGAGCACGAAATCCCGATCTCAGATGTGATTGAAGCAGGGATCATCCACTTTTTAGGTTTAGATGATATTGATAAAGTTGCTTATCTTTTAAAAAACAATTCAGATGTTGCTGATAAAGATGACTATAAAATTCCCCATGCCACTTGGCCGGAATGTATAAAAGAAGTGTTAGATTTGAACGAGACTGCCGATGTGCGAGAAGAGATCAAAAATTTCAAGGCTGCTGCTAAATGGTTGCCAGATAAAGGTGCATCCAGAATTGGCCAATTAAGTTTGAAGAAATTAAGTGCAATAGAAATCGTAAAAAAAGCGGCCGACCTAATGCGGACAGGCCGTATACCAGATGCCCTTTCATACTATGATTATGCAATCATGGTCTGTAGAAAATCAGAAAATCACCGGGAAATCGGAAGAGTCTACCTTGTCATGGGTGATGCCTGTCGTGATATAGGGAATTTTTCACTTGCCTTGAGCGCATACGAGGGAGCGGAAATAAATTTTCAAAAAGACCAAACTCCACAAGATATAGCAAATTTGTCTTATTCCCGGGGAGTTTGCTTCCAGCTTTGGGGCAAACACAAAGAATCCTATGACTACTTTGAAAAGGCGCGGAACTTATTCGTGAGCATAGGAGATTTGAACAACCTGCATAAGACACTTTCCCGATTATCCCTCAGCCTCGATTCTCTGGAACCGGAAGATTCGATCAAAACATGCAACGAGATACTTGAATATTTTACGCACCAGAAGTCTCAGTTTACAATAAAAGCAGGTGCTTCCGGTATTGGCTAATCAATAGGCAAAACCTATCAATTAATGAAATTTACACTGACCTTAAAACTGTATCGCGGAAAAATGCATGGAAGAAAAGCTAAGCTGTCCTTCATAGGTATTAACCTGTGCAGGACAGCTTTTTGGGGTTGGGTTACATTCTGTTCACCCTCATATAATATATACACGCCGTACCATTGATTCTTTGCGATGTGTCTGGTATGATCATTGGTAAATATATACTGATAAGTAGGTGAGGCTCGATTTGACAGCCGCAGTAACCATCTGTGTCAGTGATATGCACTGCATATCCTGCGAAAAAAAGATTGAAGGAGCACTAAAGCGATTAAAAGGGGTCAAAGCAGTAAACGCTATATATTCACAAAACACCGTTTACGTGGAATTTGACCGGGAAAGCTGCAGTGAAGAACTGATTCACCAAACCATCCTTGATTGCGGCTATACTCTTGATTGTAGAGCCAATTCCAAAAATAAATCCAAAAACTTTCTTGGTATCGCAGTTCTATTTGGGGCCATTCTTTTGCTTGGTCAAATCACGGGCAGCTTTGATATGAGCTCGCAACTTACAGGTCAAGTTACCTATTTGGTTATCTTTGTTATTGGTATTTTTACGTCTCTGCATTGTGTCGGTATGTGTGGCGGCATTATGATGTCACAGGCAGTTGCAACAGAGGCTCACGCCAAGCAATCCCCCTTGATACGATCACTTTACTATAACACCGGCAGAGTATTCAGCTACACCATTCTGGGTGGTGTTGTGGGCGCTCTGGGTTCGGTACTTTCAGTCTCGATTGGGTTAATGGCCGGAGCAGCAATTGTTGCAGGGATTTTTATGATCCTTATGGGACTCAATATGACAGGGCTTACTATCTTTAGACGTTATCTAAGCTTCCCCCGGCTTTTCAATTTACCGTTAAAACCCTCTAACTCTCCTTTTATCGTCGGCCTGTTGAACGGCCTAATTCCTTGTGGGCCGTTACAAACGATGCAGCTCTATGCTCTAAGCACCGGAAATATTCTTCATGGCGCCACCGCTATGTTTGTCTTTTCTCTTGGAACCTTACCACTAATGCTGTCTTTCGGTACAATTACAACTTTTCTAAGTAAAGATTCTACGAAAACCCTACTCAAGCTCAGTGGTGCTTTTGTCATAATTTTAGGTTTAATAATGACAAATAGGGGGCTTGCCATTGCAGGAGTTAATGCTCCGTTCTTTAATTATGCAGTAAAAAGCACCGGCAATAGCAGCATGGCGCTAAAAGCCGAAGTAAATAATGGCCAGCAGACCATTACAATCGCTGCAACTAACCAAGGTTATGTGCCCAATGTTTTGTATGTTCAGAAAGGCCTGCCCTTAAAGCTAATTGTTAGCGGCGATCAAATCAACTCCTGCAATAATCAGCTAATCATTCCATCCTTAAACATTAAAAAGAAACTGGTGTCTGGTGAAAATGTAATTGAGTTTACACCACAGGGCGAAGACCTGAGCTTCAGTTGCTGGATGGGCATGCTGCGTGGGATTATTAAGGTAGTTGATGATCTGAGTAGTGTGGATATCGCCAAACAAAATGTTGTTATTCCACCAGGCAAGGGTTGTTGCTCTACGAATGACAAATCCCAGTGCTGTGGTAGTGCCGAGAGCCGCCCCAGCATATATGGCGATGATATTAATCAAGTTCCATCCGGGCGGTTAATTAAAAAGGCTCTGCCTGGTAACAATCAGCAAACAGTAACTATTACTGGAATTGGTTATGAATTTGATCCGGTTATAACAGTTATAAATAAAGAAATACCCTCAAAAGTGATTATCAACTTTTCAAAGTTTGATAACCCTGAAGGTAAGTGGGAAATCGTGTCCTATGAGCAAAAAAAGGTAGTTCAGACTTTTACCGGGACAAAGAGTGACGCGGAGCTGGACCTTCCACCCCAGAAACCGGGTAGTATGGGGGTCTATCATAACGGAAAGATTATGGGCGTAATTGAAGTTGTAGAAGAGTTAGCGACTGCAGATATTGAAAAGATTAGAACTAAGCTATTAAAGCAGTAACTTTGATTATTTACAAAGTGGATGACGGCACAGGTCATCCACTTTTGTATGATTATATTCTGCTCAGCCTCTTTTAACCAAGGAACCTAACATGGTTTTACCGCTAGCTATCACCATATCCCCAAAACTCTTGTTCTTTGCGCAGATTACGTCCAAGGCAGCAAGCAATTTATCAAGCTGCTCATAAGATACAGTCAGCGGCGGTTCTAATCGAATAACATTAGGGTTATTCAAAGTATAGGCTGTAACTATCCGGTGATTATTCAACAGTTCTCCAGCTACCATCGCTCCCAGATATTCACTGGCTAACTTTTCCATTGCGCCTCCGGTCAGCCTGTTAAGAATCCCCTTTTCCGGCTGGGCAAACTCCAGTCCGATTATAAGCCCTCTCCCACGGACCTCTTTCAAAAATGGGTATTTTTTCTGTAATTGCTGCAATCTCTGCATGAGATATTCACCTTTTTCTGCTGCCTGCCGCGATAGATCCTCCCGGAAAAGGATTTCCAAAGTCGCAATCCCTGCCGCTGCCGCCCGGGTATTACCACCGAAGGTAGAGGTATGCAGTGTAGCTTTTTCCGTGCTGCCGTAGGCCGTTTTCCAAATCTTTTCGGTAGTAGTATAGGCCGCTAGTGGCATTACTCCGCCACCAAATGATTTGGACAGGCACAGGATATCGGGAACAATCCCGTCCAGTTCGCAGGCAAACATTTTCCCGGTACGCCCAAATCCGGTCTGGATTTCATCAACAATAAGCAAGGTATTATACTTTGTACAAATATCCCTGACCTCTTTTAAATATCCCGCCGGTGGGACAATAATCCCGCCTTCTCCCTGAATAGGTTCTACGATAAACGCCGCTACATCCTTCTGAGATAAAGCTCGCTCCAGGGCTTGTACATCGCCAAAAGGAATAAACTCGATTCCCGGCAGCAACGGGGCAAACGGCTTTCTATATTTCTCCCGCCCTGTGACTGACAGGGCTCCGAAGGATTTACCATGAAAAGAACCCTCGCAGGAAATAAATTTCATTTTCCCGGTAGCGGCCCGGGCCAGTTTTAATGCCCCTTCCACAGCCTCCGCACCACTGTTGCCGAAAAATGAGTATTGCAGTTCTCCCGGGGTAAACAAGGCTAGATTCCGGGCTAATGCCCCTGCTAAAGGATTGGGGGCGGCTTGAATCAGATTCGGTAATTCCTGTACCGACTCAACTGCTGCAATTAGCTCAGGGTGGTTATGTCCCAGGTTCAAGGCTCCATAGCCGCCTAAGAAATCTAAGTATTCATTATCTTCCCTATCCCAAATCGACGTCCCCTTCGCCCTTACAAAACTCTTATCAAAGTTTAAAAGCCCCATGAGATTTACTAAATCCGGATTTATAAACTTCCGGTGGTTTTCCCGATTTTCTTCCCGGGATAACGCCATAGCTTCCCTAAGCTCTAAAAATTCAGGCATTACATCTTTTATACGTCTTTCCATTTTTTGCATTCCCTCCATGTCCGGAACTATATTCCAAATTGTGCACAATTATTATGAAATACATTCCTTAAATTGTAAACAATTACCTCTAAGTCGCCCTTATGTAATTATAATACTCTATAAACAGATAATTGGTAAAGTCTTAAAAGACTATGTTCAAAAGGAGCAGACCTGTAAACAGCAGCTACAGCAAAGTCAACGAAAACTAAAAGCTGACCCCTGTTATATACAGATGCCAGCTCATTTCCTAACTTTTTTTCATGTCTACGCAAATTGGCTTTAGCCTATATCTTGTTACCTATCATTCATAGATTTCCTCTTCGGTAAAGTAAATCGCAATTTCCCTTTTAGCACTGGCAACACTATCTGAACCATGCACAATATTATTATCCATAGTCGTTGCATAATCGCCCCGTATTGTACCAGGCAGAGCCTCGGCCGGATTCGTAGACCCCATCATTTTGCGCACGATACTGACCGCATGCGGTCCGGTAACTACCATTGCTACAACCGGTCCTGAAGTAATAAATTCGATCAAAGCCGGGTAAAAAGGCTTATTCTGATGCTCCTCATAATGCTTGGCAGCGACATCCCGGGACAACCGAACTAACTTGAGCGCAGATATTCCAAATCCACGCCGCTCAAAGCGGCTAATGATCTCACCAGACAGGTTCCTTTTAACCGCATCCGGTTTCAACAAAACAAGCGTACTTTCTATGGTATTCATATATACATTACCTCCGGAATCTCCAAGCGTTAATCGAAACAATCCTATAATTTCCGCATAGTGGGTACTTGGTGGTCAGACAGTAAGCAGATTTCTTTCGCTATTGCAGCCATCTTCTTAATAATCTGAACGATTTCGTGCTGCTCTTTTCCAGAATCGTTCATTGTCCTACAGGCCTTTTGGAAACTTTCCGCAATCAGCTGTAAGTCAGTATCTATGTTATTTGCGACTTCAGGGCGTGTGTCATTTTTCCCACCGCTCCTGGAGGAACGGCACTCTTGTTGGGTGCCTGACGCATCTTTTTGCATTTCATTCACCTCGATCATATATGTTC
>NZ_DATMXX010000400.1:0-4627 GCF_035561255.1 Sporomusa sp.
CTAATAAATAGTGTATATGCACATTAAAATCCCATTTGAAAACAAGAAGGGCGACACATAATGAAACCTATTGCTGGTTTTTATCCTAAACCTCCCAGTCCCTGCCTTTGCCTGAATATAAGACGGGCCTCCCGGGCGGTAACTGATTTTTATGAAAAAATGCTGGAACCAAGTGGCATCAAAATCACCCAGTATTCACTTCTTAGGCACCTTGAGGAAACCGAGCCGGTAACTATTAGTAAGCTGGCCGCTCTCATGCGCATTGATCGTACTACTTTGAACCGGAATATGAAACCGCTTAATGAAGCCGGCCTGATTGAGGTTAATTCGGGCCAAGATCCCCGTTCGAAGGAAGTTGCTCTTACCAAGGCAGGCAAGTTGGTGTTGACAAATGCGACAGTATTATGGGATCAAGCACAGGCCTCGCTACAGGAATATTTGGGAGAGTACGACAGCAGGCACTTTAATCATTTGATTGCTAAAATGGAGGCGTTGGTGCCGTAATCTTTTCGTGCTTGCGATTTTTCCTAAGGTTCGGCGCGAGGCGTGTTTTCTTTGAAAATTAGTGCATATACACGCAAAGCTGTATAAAGAGTGCTAACAATGGAAGAACAAATTAGAAAGCTGTCCCATTGGATTGTCTTAGCGGATAAACGACAGGAGGCCACCTTTTCATGAAAATATGTCTTCTGGGCTGCGGTATGTATCAGCCAGAACTGGAAAAGGTTTTAGCTCAGATTAAAGCGGAAAAGCTGTTTGATTGTGAACTAACGGTAACCTATCTGCCGATCAATCTGCATAACGATTTGAAAAAACTGAAAACAGCCGTCCTGGAGGCCTTGGATGCTGAAGACGCAGACCGGATTATCCTGCTCTATGGTTCGAAATGTCATCCTGAGTTTGATTTATTCCTGCAGGATTATCGAATCGTCAGGTTTGACCAGTCCAACTGTGTTGAACTGGTTATGGGCGAAAGCCTGCCGGAGAGCGGGATGGATTCCCGGACTTTTTACCTGACTTCCGGGTGGATGCTTAAATGGCGGGAGCTTTTTGACCCGGGCTGGGGTGTGGATGAGGTTGCCATAAGACAGAGTTTTGCCTGTTATGACCGGATATTGTTTACCGATACCGGTATCGCTGAGATCAGTGATGAACAGCTGCTGGAATTTTTTGAATGTACCAGGGTGCCGATTGAGGTTCAACAGGGAAGATTGGACGAATTTTTAAAAAATATCGTGGCAGCAATTCGGCAGGCTATAGCAGCGGCAGAGGCGAGACCGGCATGACGAATCAGCAGTTGCTCCAATATCTGGCAGACAATGGTCAGGAAAGCTTACAAAGATATTTCTGTCCGGTCAAAAACAAGCAATTACCTGGCGTGCCGCCGTTGTGCCGGTACTGCGTTGCGGAGGGCTACATATGACAATTAAAATAATTGCCTGTGAGGTCATGCGGGAAGAACTTCTTGCTGTAAAGACAGAGCGAGATATCGAAATTGAAGTCGTTCCAATGGGGCTTCATTCGCATCCTAAGAAACTGCATTGTGAGTTGCAAAGGCTGCTTAATGATTCGGTGGGATACGAAAAAATCATTCTGTCATTTGGTCTCTGCGGCGGGGCTGCCAAGGGTTTGCAAGCAGGGGCTAGTCCATTGGTTATACCGCAGGTTCACGATTGCATATCCCTATTTCTAGGGTCGAGAGAACGATATGACTGCCTAAGCAAGGAAGAACCCGGTACTTTCTATTTTACATGTGGCTGGATGACTGCCGGGAAAGATATTTTTTCCGAGCATCAGCGGACTATAGAAAAATATGGCGAGAAAAAGGCGCTGCGCATTCTTTCCAGAATGTACAACGGTTACCGGCGTATTTTATTTATTCATACAGGCTGTCAAGAAGAGGAACGTAGTCTGAGAAAGTCGTATGAGCAAGCTGAATTACTAAACTTACGGCATGAGACAATACCTGGTGATCTTTCATATATTGGCAATTTGGTCAATGGTCCTTGGTGCCGAGACCTATTTATTCACATTGCGCCGTATGAAACAGTTCGGGAAGAACAATTTGGGATTGGTGTCGGGCAAGGATTATCAAAAAAAGGGGCGAAATCAAATGAAATCATTATTTGACCAGACACAATTAGCGGGGATGACGCTAAAAAACAGGTTTATCCGTTCGGCTACGTACGATGGGTTTTCCGATGAAAAGGGGCACATGACGGAAGAGCTGTTTCAGGTTTATGAAAATCTGGCCAAGGGCGGAGTCGGCGCCATTATTACCGGTCTGACCTATGTCAGCGATTCGGAAGAATCATATCAAGCTCAGATGGGTATCTATGATGATTCATTTATTGAAGAATATAAAAAGCTGACCGAGATGAGCCACCGGTATAATGCCAGGATTATTGTCCAGCTAGTTAGTCTTGGTTCTCAAGCCTCTCCCGGTACAGGCGGGAAAGTTATGTGGGGGCCAAGCGCAGTGACAGACCTGGGGATTAAAAACACCCCGCAGGAAATGACTGTGCAGGACATCCTTCTGGCTCAGCAAGCTTTCGCCGAGGCGGCTTTCCGGGCCAAGAAGGCAGGGTTCGACGGTGTTCAGATGCATGTGGCGCATGGCTACCTTTTAAGCAAATTCCTCACGCCTTATTATAACCGTAGAAGCGACGGCTATGGCGGTACTATCGAAAACAGGGCAAGAATGGTTCTTGAAACCTATCAGGCAATCAGGGACAAGGTGGGTCCGGACTATCCGGTTCTTATCAAAATCAACTGTGATGATTTCATGGACCAGGGACTGACCTTTGCCGACTGCAAATATGTGTGCCACAAACTGGCCGAACTCGGCGTGAGTGCGATTGAAATCAGCGGCGGCAGCCCCTCGTCGCGGCGCGGCGAGGGAACGATCCGGAAGGTTACGGCTGAGCAGGAACCGTACTTTACGTCGTATGCCGCGGAAATCGCCCGGGAGATTAAGGCGCCGGTCATAGTAGTGGGCGGCAACCGGCAGGCAGCCCAACTGACGGAAATTATAAACCAGACTGAGATTGAATATATTTCCCTCTGCCGCCCGCTGATCCGTGAAAGTGATCTGATTAACCGCTGGCAGGCTGGCGAAACAAGCTCGGCAAAATGCATTTCGTGTACTAAATGTTTTCGGCTTGATGGAACACGCTGCATTTTTAATCAAAAATAATTTCAACCGCAAGTGCTGGAATCTGCAAAGACGGCATCGGAAATGATTCGGTGCCGTTTTTTCTATAGCTGTTGCAAGGCAGCTTTCCGCAGAGAGCAATTTATGTGAGATGGTCTTGACTGGCAACATAAGGGGGGTTATATCTGCATACCACGCAAGGAACGAAAGCTGCCTGGCGGTTAATGCTGAGTGCGGCAGCTATTATGATGATTACGATGGGAGCCAGGCAGTCAGTGGGGATGTTTGTCACCCCGCTGGATACGGCTACGGGTCTGGGCATTGTCTCAATCAGCTTTGCCCTGGCTATCGGCCAGTTTGTATGGGGCCTGGCCCAGCCCATATTCGGAGCCATTGCCGACAAGCAAGGCTCCTACCATGTACTCATTTTTGGCACATTCCTGCTGGCGGGCGGTATGGCACTGACGCCCCTGGTACAATCGGAATGGGCGCTGGTGGCGACAATGGGTATTATAAGTGCGGCCGGTGCCGGTGCCGGCAGTTTTCCTATCCTGATCGGGGCCACCAGCGGGCGGCTGCCGGCTGAAAAACGGGCATTCGCCGGCGGTTTTATCAATGCCGGCGGCTCGCTGGGCCAGTTTATTTTTCTCCCTTTATTACAAGCCATTATTAGTGGTTTCGGCTGGGTAGCGGCCATGCTTACCATGGCGGTTACCGCTCTGCTGAGTATCCCGCTGGCCGCCGTGCTGTGCGGAAAATCAACAGCACCGCAGGCTGCGGCCAATCAGCCTGCGGGCGGATTAGCTACGCAAGTCCGGCAGGCATTGCGTAATCCCAGTTATTTATGTCTGCACGCTGGTTTTTTCACCTGCGGCTTCCATGTGGCTTTTCTGGTCACCCATTTGCCCGGAGAAGTATCGTTATGCGGCCACACGGCCAGTGTATCAGCCACATCGCTGGCGCTCATCGGTTTGTTTAATATTGCCGGCAGTCTGGCGGCCGGTGCGCTGGGCAACCGGTACCGGATGAAATATATTCTGGCCGTTATGTACGCCAGCCGCGTTGTTATGATTGCCCTGTATCTTTTGGCTCCTAAAACGCCACTTACCTTCTATATCTTTGCCGCCGGACTGGGGTTCACCTGGCTGGCGACGGTGCCACCCACGGCTGGTCTGATAGGCAAGCTGTTCGGCACACGCTATATGGCTACCTTATTAGGCCTGGCAATTCTTACCCATCAGGTCGGCGGTTTTCTGGGGGCCTGGCTGGGGGGAATCGCAGTGGCTCATGACGGCAACTACCAGTGGATGTGGTATGCTGATATGCTGCTGGCCGGTTTTGCGGCCCTGGTGAATTTGCTGATCCGGGAGGCTGAAGTTTCTGCCGAACCGGTAACGGCGCATCGGTGAGCTCTCTTCCCATGTGCTTATATAATCTTCTTGACCGAAAATTTTTTCAATGGTAATATATACC
>NZ_DATMXX010000401.1:0-8553 GCF_035561255.1 Sporomusa sp.
CATTTGTTCATTGTAAAATGAAAGGCCACATAAAGGACGTTCCTTTTGAACGTCCCTTATCGTCCTCTCCTGCGTATACTAAAAGCGAAAGTCTCGTTTCCCGCCTGTCAAATCGGCCAGATACTCAATGGCAGTAGTACGTACTTTTTCATTAGTGATGCGTGGAATTTCATTGGCAATGACCACCTCACCCTTGGCTTTAGTATCTGCAGAAGCATAATCCTCTAAATACTCCTTAAGGGTCATAAGTGCGTTGGGCTGACAACAGTTCGCGATTTGTCCGGATTTAACGAGACTCATAAAGCGGTCTCCTGTACGACCTTCACGATAACAGGCAGTACAGAAGCTTGGTATATAGCCTAGGCTTAGCAACCAATTTACAATTTCATCCAGTGTACGCGTATCATTTAATTCAAATTGGGCAGAATTATCGTCTTCTGCTTCTTTCTCCACATACCCTCCCACGCTTGTACTTGATCCGCCGCTAATTTGAGATATACCCAATTCCAGAACACGCTCACGGGTTGCTTGTGACTCGCGGGTAGAAATTATCATTCCAGTGTATGGTACAGCAATTCGAAGCACAGTTACAATTTTTGCAAAAGTATCCTCTGAGATAGCATTGGAAAAATCCTCAGGATTAATATCATCCGCCGGTCGAATACGAGGAACACTGACGGTATGTGGGCCAACGCCCATAGCCGCCTCTAGATGCTCAGCGTGCATAAGTAATCCTACAAAATCATAGCGGTACAAATTTAAACCAAACAATACACCAATGCCAACATCATCAATACCCGCCTCCATAGCACGGTCCATCGCTTCAGTATGGTATGCATAGTCATGCTTAGGCCCTGTTGGATGCAGTTCTTCATACATTTTTTTATTATAAGTTTCCTGAAAAAGGATATATGTTCCAATTCCGGCATCTTTAAGCTTACGGTAGTTTTCGACAGTTGTAGCTGCGACATTAACATTAACACGACGAATGGCGCCATTTTTATGTTTTATACTATAAATTGTTTCAATGCTTTCTAATACGTATTCTATTGGATTATTAACAGGATCCTCACCGGTTTCCAGGGCCAGTCGCTTATGCCCCATATCCTGCAGGGCGATTACCTCCCGGGCAATATCCTCCTGAGAGAGCTTTTTGCGGGAGATTTTTTTGTTCTTATGATGATAGGGACAATATACGCAGCCATTCACGCAGTAATTAGACAGATACAGCGGAGCAAACATGACAATACGGTTGCCGTAAAGCTTTTGTTTAATTTCTTTGGCTAAGCTCATCATCTGTTCATTTAAATCTGCTAAGTCACACTCAAGCAAAACTGCAGCATCACGATGGTTCAATCCTTTGTGATCTTTAGCCTGTTCCAAAATACTTTCGATTAATACACGATTACTCTTGTTAGCCTGAGCATAAGTAAGGGTATCCTGAATTTCCTGGTCATCAATGAATTCAGTGGCAATTTTCGATTTACAATTATACAAGCTTAAGACCCCTTTGCATTATATTTTAAGATCAGTCTGGTTTTTTAGTCAAAGAAATTACAGCAAAGTTATTTATCCGCACTTGGCGAGAGCTTGGAATATACTGTTTTGATATTAACATTAGGGATCATTCCCAGTTTTCCGGAAAGTGCGCTAACAATATCATTGGGAGCATCCATGACAATGCTTATTACGGAAATGTTACGTTTAGGGTAAGGGATTCCCATTCGCCCAACAATGTAATCTCCATAATCGTGGAGAATATCATTAAGTTTTTTAGCCGATTCCTTATTTTCAACTATAATTCCAATTAGCGCAATTCTGGGTTCCATAACATAGCTCCTCTCTCAACAAATTAAAAATCCTTGCGCCCTAAAGGCACAAGGATAGAACAACAAAATACTCAGAAACACAAACGAAATATTTCTGATCATTGCCTATTCTCTCGCCTTCTCATTCGGGACTAACCCTCATGTATCAGTACGATAACTTTATACTTTGACTAGTTTGCTGCAAGAAAGAATAAACTTATTCAATCTTCGACAACTCACTTTACGAATACAGTCTAACACGATTTCCGGTAAATAACAAGAATTTTCACGCAAACTTTCAGGAAGTCGGGGTCAGGCTTGAGTTGTTTAAAAAATTGACTTATTTTGCTGATGAAAGATATAGAGGAAATAATGCAAATTTTGCTATAAGTCAAGCCTGCCCCCTATCTGCTCCAAGAGGGAACACCAGGGACGTCAGACTGTGCGAAAACAATCTGACGTCCCTTATTGTCCTACTAGGTTAGCAAGGTGTTATATTGAATAGTGCACTTTATTTAATTTGCTCACGCCAATTTAACTGAGTTTCACCTTCGGCCTCAGCAATCGTAAGAAACTTGCCGTTTAATAACGGATTGGTGAACGTATAGTCCGAACGCTTGTGTAAGCCCCTTGTTTCTTTTCTTTCTCTGGCAGTGATACAAATCAAACGGCCAATTTGCAGAAGATCAAAACATTCTAATGCGCGCATCAACTCATGGGATGTTTTTACGCCAATTGCTGTTTTCGCTTTTTGCTCTAGCTGGTCTAAGTAAATCAGTGCGGTGGTGAGAAGCTTTTCCGAACGTACAAAGGTCACACCGGCATAGTCGTTCATAATCTGCTGAATTGCTGCATTGAGGTCTTGCCAGGGCTCTCCAGCCTCACGGGATAACAAAGCATTACAAAAAGCTGTTTTTTCAACAACAGTACAGTTATCAGCCAGTTGATCATTAGTCAACGTACTGGTCTGGGCATAGCGGGCAGCGTTTTCCCCGGCAATTCGTCCCATAACTGCTGCCCCGGAAATATCGGCCCGAAAGTTTCCGACTTCATCACCGGCTGCATACAAGCCGCCAACATTGGTAGCAGCCTGTTCGTCAATTTCTATACCTCTGCCAATAAGGATCGGCTCATATCTGGTAAATTCAACCTTATGCCTGGTAAGGTCGATTCCCTCGTGTTCCATCGCATCCAACAGCGAGGTATCGCCTTCGCACTCTAAGCCCCACATCATGTATTCCATATCCTCGGGCGAGGTCTCTGAACAGTCCATGTACACAGGTCCGGTGCCATTTTGCATTTTGTCGGTAAATACAGAATGCCACACGTCCGCCGTAATATCGCCTAACTCCCTGGTGGGCTTGGTAACAAATGGTCCTACCGGTTTTCCATCCGGGTCATTCAAGATCCCGATCCACGTTGCTTTGCCACACCGTTCAAAATACTTAGGGCCGGCATGGGTATTAGGAATTTCAAGATTGATCAACCGGGCACCGGCTCTGTAGGCTGCGGCCCGCCCAGCTCCGGCGTTAGCCGGGCAATGGGCTGTATTAAACAACTTAGTCGGGGTAATTGATGGATATAACCGACTTGTATTGCCGGTAGCGGAAATAATTGTTTTTGTGCGGAACAGGACTAATGAAGGTTCTGCCTCCGAAATATCCAAGCCTACTGCACCGATGATTTTATGGGAACTATCTGTAATAAACTCAATAACCGGGGTTTTGTTTTCAATCTGTACGCCCCGTTTTAGGGCTTCGTCAGTAAGCACCTTTTTCTGGTTGTACCCATTATATTTCAAAAATATCCTTCTTCGTCCCGGATAGGCATGCCCATTGAATTCCCACTCGCCATGCGGCTGCATATCAATCCCCCATGTATGCCAGTCCTTGACAACCTCAAAGGATCTTTCGGCAAAGATGGCCTGGATTTTAGGATCGGCATTACCGCCTACAAGGGACATGTTGTGTTCGACCAGATATTCTTCCACTGTACATTGATGATACTCGGGGATATAGCAGGTAAAATGATCATTGCCTGTAGCCCCTGAGCCGCTTCTTCTTGTATCGCCTTTATCGGCAAGAACAACCTTTGCGCCATTGTCAGCTGCGGCAATCGCCGCCATTAAACCGGCGATACCGCCGCCAACTACCAGGACATCGCTGTCCACTACTTCCTGCTTGATCTTAATCATGGTTCCGTCCCCCAGCAACAACTGCTTCTCGATATAATAATGACATCTGTAAAGGCAATTTCAGCGTTATCGCTTGTGCCGGGCAATCCAGGACACAAGCGTTGCAATGCCAGCAGTCCTCTTTATAGATGGGGAGCGGCACCGCATTCTTTTTGGTAGGGCCATAGACATCAAGCCCGCAGATCTCAGCACACTTTCCACACTTTATACATTTACCCGCATCAACAATTGGCGGCATATTCTCACATTCTTTCTGATTATTTCTTGATGGATTTGCTGGCCTCCTGGTAATAGCTGCTATCAATCCATTTATCCAGATCAGGTTTCTCCCTAATCAATTCGTTGGCAAATAAGAAGTTAGCAACGCCGGCAAAGGCTTTTTTGGCGTTATCGCCGGCAACTACATTGAAATCAATTTTTTTATCAGGGAATAACAGCGTAAGGGCATCCAGCGGGTAACCTGATTTCTCAAGAATAGTAATTGATTCCTGACTATTTGCTTTTGCATACTCACCGGCCTGAATTAATGCACTGACCACTGCGGTAACTGCTTCTTTATTGGCTTTTGCATAGACACTGCGGGCGATAATTCCGTGACTGCCTTTCCACTCCGCGTTGTTAGCCCCCGAAAGCAGGATTGCCCCTTGCCCGGATTTAACAATTTGCGCCTCCTGCACTGCAGAAAGCACTGCTGCGTCAACAGTTTTACTGATGATCGCTGCTGCTGCATCCTGGGATGTCATGTTGACAAACTGAATATCATTGATTGTTAAATTATTGGCAGTAAGCATATCGGCAAGCGTTTTATGCATATACGAACCCTTGAGGGTTGCGACCTTTTTCCCTTTTAAATCCTGGATAGACTTTGCGCCTGAATCCTTGGGTACCACAAGGGCTGCATCATTAAAGCCCACTTCTGCTGCGACTAAAACGGTATCAACCCCGTTGCTTTTGGCAATTGTAACAGGTACATCACCTGACGTTGCCATATCAATACTACTGCCGGCGATCGCCTCATTAATTGCCGGACCCGCGCCTGTAAATGGTATTGTCTCTAACCGATAGCCTACTTTATCCAGCTCTGTTTTTAGGAAACCTTTTTCGATGGCAATCGCAAAGGCATCATTGGGAAAGGATTTACCACTATCGACATAACCAATTTTCACAACTTTGTCACTGGGTTTTGTCGTTTCGCCTGAGCCCGCTGTACTTGATTTACCGGCACAGCCGGCAACAAGTACCCCGAATACTAATAAAACTGCCAAAATCATTTTCAATCTCATAAAAATTCCCTCCATTTTTTCTTTTACAGATAATACTCAGGATCACGTTTTTTCGAATCAAAAAACTCTTGCATGATTTGCGCCTTAAGTAAGCTAAAGTGATAACCTGTTCTTTCCCGGGGACGCTCCAAATCAACCTTAAAGATTTTTTTGATTGAGGCCGGCCGATTGGTATTAATGACTACGCGATCACCTAAATAGATTGCTTCATCAATATCATGGGTAACAAGAACCATCGTCGTTTTTTGCTTTTCCCAAATCTTTAGTACCTCATCTTGCATTTGAATTCTTGTTAATGCATCTAAAGCGCCAAAAGGTTCATCCAAGAGTAAAATATCCGGCTTGTGTACAAACGCGCGGGCAATTGCCGTCCGCTGGGCCATACCGCCGGATAGCTGGTGCGGATACGCCTTTTCAAACCCTGTTAAACCAACAAGCTCAATATGTTCACGTACTCTGCCTTTCTTTTCTTTGTCATCCAGACCGTATAAACCAAAGCCAATATTCTCCTCAACCGTCATCCACGGCAGCAGCCGGTGATCCTGAAAAATCATGCCTCTTTGTACGGTCGATTTACGCAAGTCCTGCTCGCCGCAAAGTACCGTTCCTGCCGAATAGTCAACAAGTCCGGCAAGAATTTTCAGCAACGTACTTTTGCCGCAGCCGCTGTGGCCAACAATACTAACAAATTCCCCTTCCTCAATATCGAGATTAATATGATCTAACACCTGGATAGAATCAGCACCAACCTGAAAGCTTTTACTCAAATCATTAATATGTAAGTCATAGCCCATGTCCTGTCCCTCCCTATGCTCTTTGCCATTTGAGCACATACCTGGCGATTGCTTTAATAACGAAATCCATGATACCGCCGATACAACCAATTAAAATCATGTATACGATGACCACATCAGACTGCATAAGATTGCGGGCGTCATTAATTCTGTACCCTACGCCGGCGGTAGCCGCAATCATTTCTGCCGCAACAATGGACATCCAGGCCGTGCTGGCTCCGAGCCGTAACCCAACGAAGATGGACGATAAGGCCCCAGGCAGATAAATGCGAAAAAGTATATCTCTTTTCTTGATTTTATAAAGCTTGGCAAATTCTAACAGACCTTGTGGCACACCGGTAATCCCGTTCACCGTATTTAATAAAACCGGGAAGAAGGAACCGGTAACAATTAAAATTACTTTTGAGGCATCGCCAATACCAAACCATAAGATCAAAAGCGGAATCCATGCTAAGGGTGGAATCTGCCTCAGCCCATTAAGTACCGGATCAAATAACCGCTTTACCCTGGGAAAAATCCCCATTAAGATCCCGGCTGTCAACCCTAACAGACTGCCGCCAATGTATCCCTGCAAAACGATGGATAATGATGAGATTAAGTCTTTTATCAGCAGCCCATTTGTTAAGTTCTTGGTAAATGCAGTCCAGATCTTGGTTAGCGGTGGCATTAAAATAGGGGGGAATATGCCGCTGCTGCTTAAATACCACCAGCAGAAAATCAAAGTTAAAGGAACAATACCGTTATTAGCAATGTTAACCAGTCCGGTAAGCGGCATTCTACGGGAGATTTGTTTTTCTTTCACTGTTTCTAAAGCCACATTATTCACTCCTACACTTCTTGGGGATATCTGTTTATGTATGCTTAACGCGGTTAAGACAAATAAAAAAAGCTGACAAACCTAAACCACCATAGTAATGGTGCGTTTTAGGTCTTCAGCTTTCTGATCAACCACAGAACAGAATGTTTAATTAGGTAGATTATAGCAACATTTTTGTCGAAATGTCAACCTAGTTTTACCAAACAAGTCCAAAAGAGATATCTGCCAAACATACCAGTGCCGGATTGCACTATATTATTTCTTTCTGTTGGCAGCGATCCTCGCCCGGATGGCCTGTCGTTTTTCTTCTTCCTCCCGCATCAGCCGCTGCCGCTCGAACAGGGCTCGCACGGAATTGGAGGCAAAGGCCGGGGCCTGGTAACCGCGCTTAGCCTGCGGTATAAGTGGTGTAGCCGTTGGGTCTTCCCCATATAGGGTGACTGAATTGAGATAATACGTATTGGCCGGGCCGTTGATCTCATAGGTGGCTTTGGTGTCAATAGGAACAAGGGCCTCAGAACCGCTGACATCCTGGGCGCACAGGTCAACATACATGCCCCTGGCTAACCAAATGCGGTTATTGCCATTGGCGAGAACCGCAAAGACCGAACCTTGATTGGGGAGGTCCGTGGGGAAGAAATAAACCCCGGTCACGTAATCAGGGGCAACATTACCGGCAGGTAACTGAAGCACATAGCCGTTAAAGGTGGTGTAACCGGCAAGATAATACCCGGCCAATACATAAGCGCTGCCATCATCACTAAAAGTGATATCCCGCAATTCAGCCCCTTCTCCCAGAATCAAGACCAAGTCGTCAAACGTAAATGCTGTCGTAAACGCCAGACCAGTAGGATCACTGGTATTGGCGAGATCGATAATATCCAGCTTGGAACCCGTATTGGGCGTACCATTGCCCTGCACCCCGCCGATACTACAGACATGCAGCTTGCTGCCATGCTGCTCCAGCGTAAACGCATTGCGGCCCAGGTTGAGTCTGGCATCGACAGTTGACACCCGTTTGGTTCGTCTGAGCTCGGTAAAGGTCGCCAGGTCGATTTCGACCACCGTGCTTTCCCGGTAGTTAGCAGTTGGTGACATCAAATCATTAACTGTGATAAACAATCCATAGAGCTTATTATTGGCAAGGTCGACACTCAGTGCCACCCCGTAGCTCTTATCGGTGGGATAAGACGGATTGGTAAAGGTATAGGCTGCAACCTCCACATAAGGGGAGCTGCCGGTCATTGGGATTTTGGCGATTTTGGCATTGTCAAAATCGATGGGGTAGAGATAATTCCCCACACCGGCCACGCCATAGACATTTTTGATGCTCGGCCAGTCTGTTGGCTGATTGACGGAATGTGTAACCGCCCAGGTTTTAGCGTCAAGAATTTCAATGCCTGGGATTAAGACATTGATCTTGCCGTCTACGCGTTCATACTTTGACTGAATCAACAGGATCTTGTTGTCAAGGCTGCCGTCCTGAAACCAATGACCCCTGGTATCCCCGTTCTTGCCTGTGACTTTATTGCCTTCCACCCCGATTGCAGTGGCCTCGTCTTTGAGAACACCGCCTTTGCCGGATTTAACAGTTTCATTGGTATCTCCGGAAAGCCCCCAACCATAGGTCTCATCCACCGTATTCACTGCCAGTCTT
>NZ_DATMXX010000402.1:0-39862 GCF_035561255.1 Sporomusa sp.
GAATATGCTAGGCTGATCAGACATACTGAAGGCCAAAAGAAACATAACCGTTTCTTTTGGCCTTTTTTATTTTTGACTATATATTCCGCATTAAAGAATTTTACAGGCGCAGGCGGGTGGTGCATTGACAACGCTCCACCGCTTGACTGCCGCTTTTGCCAACACACCACCCGCCTGCAAAACTTTAACGCGTTGTATATACATAAGTTCAGCCATTGAAAGCAGTACAGTAATAAGTCACAAAAAAGGAGGTACTATACTAATGGCTAAAGACCAAATGACGCCAATTGAACGGCTGTCAGCCTACAGCCAGGGAAAATCTATTGACCGTCTGCCCTGTGTTCCCATTGTGGGCAACACAGCTGCCCGCGTAATCGGTGTCAAAGTCAGCGAGCTTCCATCAAACGGTAAACTGCTGGCGCAAGCGCAAATTGGCGCTTATCGCCGCTTTGGCTATGACATTATTCGTATCTTTACCGACCTGTATGGTCAGGCTGAAGCCATGGGTGCCGTCATTCGCTATCCAAAGGATGAAACAGCCTATCTGGATCAGCCTGCCCTCACTGATATAAGCCAAATTGACCGTTTATCGCCAGCCAACCCTTATCAGGACGGCAATCTCCCCCAGCAATTGGAGGCCATGAGGATTGCAGTGGATGAAGTAGGCAAAGAGGTTGTTGTTACCGGGGCACTCACCGGCCCCTTTACTAATGCTTCCTTTCTCATTGGTGCCGAAAACCTGACCAGGCTTGTCGCCAAAAATCCTGAAGCTGTACATCGCTTATGCCGCTTATCATTGGAAACCTCTTTAAACTACGCCAAAGCAATCATTGATGCGGGGTGCACCCCCAGCCTCACCGATCCGATGTCATCAGCCACCATTATCAGTCCTAAAAAATTCGAAGAGTTCTCCCTCCCTTACCTACAACAATTGATCGAATATATTCACTCCCGGGGTAAATCAGTGACCCTGCATATTTGCGGCAAGACGGCCAAGATATGGGAACTCATGGCCAATGCCGGTGCTGATTGTATCAGCATTGATAATGCGGCCAGCCTCACAGAGGCCAAAGGCAAGATTGGAAACCGGCTGCGCCTGATGGGTAATGTTAAACCATCAGAGGTTATGTTGCAAGGCTCCCAGGCCGATGTCCGTCTAGCCGTTCTGGGCGGCGTCCGCGAAGCCTACGATAACCCCAAAGGTTATATTATCGCTTCAGGCTGCAGTTTGCCGACAGAAACCCCTTTCGCCAACATTGACGCCATGCTTGATGCCGTCCGTGAAATCGGCTATCCAATTACTGAGGAGAAACTCAATGACCTGGAACAGAGGTGGTCAATATGACCGTTTTGACCGAGAAACAGCGCTTACTGGCAGTATTAAGCAAACAACCGGCAGACCGTCCGCCAGTTATCTGCCCAGGCGGGATGATGAATGCCGCCATTGTTGATGTCATGAAAAGCAGCAATCAAACCCTGCCGGCCGCCCACTCTGACGCGGTATTAATGGCAAACCTGGCCTATGCTGTTCACAATCTTACCGGCTTTGAGAACTTCGGCCTCCCCTTTTGCATGACAGTCGAAGCCGAGTTATTAGGCAGTGAGATTGATTTAGGCACCTTTGCGTGTGAGCCAAAAATAAGCAGGGAGGTATTTTCGTCGGCCACTCAGGTTGAATATAAAGATATTTCCACAATCCTGAATACGGGAAGAATTCCGGTAGTCTGCCAGGCAGCCTCAATTCTGACCACACAATATCCGGATATTCCGGTTATTGGCAGTCTTACCGGGCCAGTAAGCACAGCAGCCTCGATCATTGACCCAATCCCATTTCTGAAGGATCTGCGTAAAAACGCACCTGCCGCTCACCGGGTCTTTGACTATGTAACCGGCCTGTTAATCGGTTTTGCCCATAAACTAATTGACCATGGCGCAACGGTGATCGCTATTGGTGATCCAACTGCAACCGGAGAAATCCTCGGTCCCAGGCTGTTTGACGAATACGCCGTTACCTATATCAACAAATTAATTGCAGCTATCCATCACAGAAAAGTCCCGGTTATTGTCCATATCTGCGGCAATCTAAATAGCGTAAAACCCCTTATAGCCAGCCTTAAGGCCAACGCGATCAGCACTGATGCCATTGTCAATTTAAAGCAGTTAAAAGATGATTTCCCGCAGCTGACTACCATGGGAAATATCAGCACCTATCTCCTGGAATATGGCCCGCCGGAAAAGGTGGCTCTGCAAACCAGAAATCTGCTGGCCCAAGGTATTGATATCATAGCGCCTGCCTGCGGTCTCAGTACCTCAAGCGCTTTAGCCAATATTCAGGCTATGACTCACACCGTCAGGGGAATCCATGCTAACTAACGAGAGGACGTGAACCAGTGCCCATACTACGCTTCTGGCAGGAAACCGGCCAGGCAGACGCGGTTCCGGTTAGTTACGAGTTTCTTGACAACATTACGGTTCTTGCTGCGGCCAGGGCAGCCGGCGTTCTGGTGGAATCACCGTGTAATGGTGCCGGTACCTGTGGTAAATGCAAGGTGAGAATCCCTGCCCTTTCCCGGTCTGCGCTCCATAGCCTGGATGGCTGCCGCCACACGCTGACAACCGAGGAGGTAAGCCAAGGCATCTTTCTCGGCTGCATGACCGAGATTCAGGCCCAGTCAGTTTCATCTGCCGATTCATTTATTGACATTTTTATCATCGAACGCCAAGACACCACCAATGTGCAAATACTGAGCCAGGGGAGACAGCTTGACATAGCGCTTGATCCCCTCATAAGAAAACAGTATATCCCTGGCGCTACTATGACTGAGGTACTATCCGGGCCATTGTTACTGGGAACAGAGCCGGGCGACTCTACAGGGGTATCGCACGGACTTGTTGTTGATATCGGCACCACTACCCTGGTTGCTGCATTATTTGACCTGACCACTGGCAGTGAATTAGCCTCAGTGTCAGCCCTCAATCCCCAGAGCCTTCATGCCCAGGATGTCCTGTCCCGGATAAAGCTGGGGGCAACTGCCGAGGGCTTGTCAGCTCTGCATACTGATATAATTAGTGCAATCAATTCCCTGATTGGGCAACTAACTCACGATACCGCTATCAGTCCAAACACCATCTACGAGGTTGTATTTAGCGGCAATACCTGCATGCTGCACCTGGCTATGGCTGCCGACCCGGCCTCACTGGGTAAATATCCGTATACCCCGCTGCTCTGGGGCGACAGTTATCATGCTGCGTCAGAAGTTGGCCTTGCTGCCGCCCCGTTCGCCCAGCTTTACCTGCCGCCGGTAATGTCTGCTTATGTAGGCGCAGATATCACTGCCGGGATTTTAGCCGCCGACCTGTCCAATCTTAAAGGCACTACTTTGTTTGTCGATATCGGTACAAACGGGGAAATGGCGCTGGCTGTCAACGGCCGCCTGTCGGTCACCTCAACAGCAGCCGGACCGGCTTTTGAGGGCATGAATATCGCCTGCGGCATGAGAGCCGCACCAGGAGCAATTGAGAAATTCACTGTTGAGCCAGGTGGTACCGTTATGCTGAAGACGATCGCCGACAGTCCGGCTACCGGCATTTGCGGCAGCGGCCTGCTAGACATAGTAGGTGAGCTTGTCAGAACCAAAATAATTAATAAGACCGGCAAGTTTGCCGGACTGGAAACAAATGCTGCCCACCCTTTGCAGCAACGTCTGCAGAAAGAAAATGGCAAAACAGCTTTTGCCATTCACCAATCGGTCTATCTGTCGCAAAAAGACATTCGTCAGGTCCAGCTTGCCAAAGGCGCCATCCGCGCGGGTATTGAATGCCTGCTTAATGCCAATAGTCTTGTCCCTGCCGATGTTGACCGGGTGTTTATCGCCGGTTCATTTGGGTTTCATCTTAATGCTGATAGTTTAATCAATATTGGTATGCTCCCAAATCAGTTCCAGGACAAAATTAGTTTTCTTGGCAATACTGCTAAAACAGGCGGTCAGGCCCTGCTCTTAAATCAAGGAACCCGGCAAGCCGTCGCTGCCTTAATTAAAAAAGTAGCGGTTGTAGAGCTGGCCACATACAGCGACTTTGATAAAACCTTTGTCAGTTGCTTAAATTTTTAGGGAGGTATTGCTAATGAGTGATCAACCTGCTTCCGACCATCTAAGCTGTTCCGATTGCCATCAACTAAACTGTTATCGCCGCGACAAACGGTTTCCTGACTTTTGCCTGAGTGTGACCCCACGCGGTGCGGCCGACATTGATGCTGAAATAGAAAAGGTCAAGGGGCTTTATCTTGAAGAAGGTTCTGACCGCAGTATGGCGCTGGCAGCTGCCGAGATTGAGGGATTATACTATGGTAGGCTTACGCGGGTCGAAGAAATCATTGCTTTTGCCAAAAGAATTGGCGCGAAAAAGATCGGTATCGCTACCTGCATTGGACTCATTGATGAAACCCGCGTCTTTGTCCGGGTACTTGCCGCTAAAGGTCTTGACAGCTACAGTGTCCTCTGCAAAGTAGGCTCAATTGATAAAACAGAAATCGGCGTACCACCTGAATATAAAGTGCAGCAGGGCTGCCACGAATCCCTGTGTAATCCGATCCTCCAGGCACGACTGCTCAATCAGGCCGGTACTGACCTGAATATTATTGTGGGGCTGTGTGTCGGTCATGATTCTTTATTCATCAAACACTCTGAGGCCCCGGTCACGACCCTGATTACCAAGGACCGGGTGTTAGGCCATAATCCGGCAGCAGCACTTTATACCAGCGGCTTTTATTACAAACGGCTTCTACAAGAAGAAAAGGAGTGATCACCAGTGTTTAAGCATCGACTGACTATTACAGGCCTCGCTGTTTCCCTGATTCTTAGCCTCTTGCTGACCGGCTGCGGTCAACAAAAGGCGCCACAGGCAGCATCCGCCCCAGCGCAGTCAACTGTCCCGGCTGATAAAATCAAATTCAACATCGGTTATTTGCCGGCAGTTGGCCACGTACTCTATTTTGTCGCCAAAGAGAAAGGCTTCTATGAGCAGGAAGGGCTTGATGTCGAGCTCTTTCAATTCACCAACTCCGGAGAAGGTCTAAATGCCATTAAAGCCGGCAAACTGGATGCCGGTTCTTTTGGCACAGCAGCCCCACAGGTCTTCATTGCCAAGGGGACTCCCTTTGTAGACATCGGCGGTATGCAAAGTGAAGGCCATGCCGTTGTCACCAAACCTGAAAATGCCCAGCAATTTTCCACCCTGCAGGGATTTGTCGGCAAAAAGGTTGCAACCGTTCGTCTGGCAACCGGTGATGCGGTCTGGCGCTCAGCATTGTCTAAAGCCGGTATTGATTGGAAAACCCAGGTAACCATCCAGGAACTTGACTCGCCGGCTGCCGTACTTGAGGCAGTAAAAAAAGGCGCAGCAGATGCCGGCCTGGTATGGGTTCCCTTTTCTGAGATGGCTGAAAAGCAAGGGCTGACACTTGTTTCCTGGTCGTCTGAGCACATGGACGGTCATGTCTGCTGCCGGGTAGTAGCCCTTGATGATAAACTAAAAACTAACAAAGAGGCTTACATCCGGTTTAGCCGCGCCAGCATTCGCGCCTATGATTTCTATATCAACAACCAGGAGGAAACCCTGGATATCCTCAGCAAATATGTCAAACTGGATAAAGAACTGCTCAGAAAATCCACCTATAGCGGCCACATCCATAGCATTCCCGATCCTGACAAAAAACGTTTTGTTGCCTTTTGGGAGGCTATGAAAGCTGCCGGTTATATCCAAAGTGATATCGATATCACCAAACATGTAAATAGTGATATTTATAAAACGGCACTTGACCAACTAAAGCAGCGGGAACCACAAAATACCACTTATCAACAGCTTGACAAAGACTTTGTGGTGAACAACCTATAAAGCTTGAAAGGAGGATGGCTGTGGCCTTATTGAATCTCGACTCAGTATCTCTTACCTATCCGGGCGATGATCTTCCAGCCATAGCCAACCTGTCTCTAGCCATTAACCAAGGTGAGTTTATGGCAGTAGTCGGCCCCAGCGGCTGCGGTAAAAGCTCCACGATCGGCCTCTTGGCTGGATTAACACCAGTCACAAGCGGCCTGCTTACACTTAATGGCACCCCCATTGTCGCCCCCGGCCCCGACAGGGCGGTAGTTTTTCAGGATTACTCCCTGTTTCCCTGGATGACAGCCCTTGATAATATTAGTTTTGCCTTGCAAGAATCAGACCGTGCCACAGGTAAAGCAGCCAAACACGAAGCACGAAAACTATTGGATATGGTCGGTCTTAGCAGTTACAGCCATAAATACCCTGCGGAACTGTCTGGAGGCATGCGTCAGCGGGTGGCCATCGCCCGGGCCTTTGCGCTTGACGCCCCAGTCTACCTCATGGATGAGCCCTTCGGCGCTGTTGATGCCAGAAACCGGGTAAGCCTGCAAGAATTATTACTCAAGCTGTGGACAGGAGACGGCAACAAGAAAACTATCTTTCTGGTAACTCACGATATTGACGAAGCTTTATATCTTGCCGACCGTATTGCCGTATTTACCCCTGGCCCGGGTCGGGTCCTAAAGCTTATCGATGTGCCTTTCCCCCGCCCCAGGCGCCGTTTTTTTCTGGTTCAGGATCCGCACTACGCCTCACTGCGCAATGAAATTCTCTCCTTGTTGCAGAAAGAAATCCTGGAAGAGCTGCAGCAAGTGGAAGGAGGCGCAGGCATATGAGCCAGGTAAGCCGTGACCGGCTTATATTGGGGGTTGCCACCCTGCTGCTGTGGCAGCTAAGTACCGCTTGGTTAAAGCTGCTTGACCCGCAACTCTTTCCAACCCCATCACAGGTCCTTAGCCTGCTTGCCGAGGACCGGCAAGTATTTCTGAAAAGCTTAGTGAGTTCTTTTAATCTGCTGTTTTGGGGTTACACCCTGGCAGTACTGCTCGCTGTCCCACTGGGGCTTGTTATTGGCTGGAACCGCCGCCTGCGCCTGGCGATAGAACCGGTCACCAATATTCTGGGTCCGATCCCGCCTATTGTCTATATCCCTTATGCCATTGCCATCCTGCCGACCTTTACCCTATCTTCAATATTTGTCATATTTATCGGCGCTTTTTGGCCGCTGTTTATCAATACCCTCTCAGGTGTGGAGGCTTTGGAAAAAGGCATAGTGGACTCGGCCAGGACTATTGGCGTAAGCCGCAAATCAATGCTTATTAACATTCTCTTGCCGGGAGCTATGCCGCATATCGTCAGCGGCGGTGCCATTAGCCTGGTATTGGCCTTTATCCTGTTAACAGCAGCTGAAATGATTGGTGCAACAAGCGGTTTGGGTTGGTATGTAAAGTACTTCTCAGACTTTGCCGACTACCCGCGGGTAGTAGCCGGTATAATTGTTATCGGCGCTGTTGTCCTTACACTAATGACCCTCTACAGGCGTTTTACCGGTTACCTGCTGCGCTGGCGGAAATAGATGTTCTAAAACCCCTGTTCAAAGAAAAGAGACCAGTTCATGGGACACTGATCTCTTTCTTTTCTTATCGACGAGGATAACACTGCCTTGGGAAACATTGTCTTGGAAAACATTGTCTTGGAAAACACTGTCTTGGGAAACACTGTCTTGGGAAACATTGTCTTGGGAAACATTGTCTTGGAAAGCATTGACGCGGGAAACAGAATCTGGGGAAGCATTGTCGTCTTGGAAAACAACCAACGGGGAAGCATTGACGAATATCGTCGAATTCCTCTTCCTCATTCCATTCTTCAATTTCAGGAGATTCCCATTCATCTCTCGGCACTGTACTCATCCCTTTGCTATAAAAATTGCCGTAAATAAGAAAGTCACGGCTATTTCATAATATGGATAAGGGAACCCAAGTGACACTCTCTTTAAAACATTGAAAACGGAATCATATTCCTTTACGAGAAATATGATTCCGTTTTGTTTACACTTTTTTTTCGTTTGATGCAGTCGACAAATGCCTCCAATCTGGTTAGAACACCTACATCACTGGAGTGTTCATCAACACTTAATGATAGTAATGGTAAATTGAAGTCGTGAGCAATATTTTTGAGTGCGTATTGGGCTACTATTTCGGGCATACAGCCGAAAGGATATAAATGGATAATCCCGTCATAACCGTTCCGGGCGCACCATAACGTACTTCCTACTGACTTCAGCCCATCACCGCCAACGTGGTGATTCAGATAGGGCCTTGCCTGCTTCAGGTACGCCTTCTCCTCGTTGTATAGCCCCAGTGAACTCAGTAATGTGTTGGAATAGACCCACGCCCCTGTATTTACAAACTTTTTAACCTCGATACCTCGTTTAATCAAAACGTCTTCAACTCTATAATTGACATAAGGTTCAAGTAACAAATAGAATTCTCCAACTAAGCCAATTTTAGGCGTTTGGCCACCAGTATCTTCACTCATCGCTCTAATCAATTGAATAATATTATCTTGCGTATCCTTAATATCTCTAAAAGCTTGACAATGGATAAACTCTCTAGCTGAATTGTTCGCCATATCAATGATTATATCCGGCGTATTAGACCGTGATCCATAAAAATTTTTGGCATTGTTTATGGCATCAAGAGCTTTCAATGTTTTTATAGCCATAGTAAGTTGTTTTACTATTTCCAAACGACTGGCTTGAGGAGCCATACTTTGTAAAAAGTGATATAATCCGGTGAAGAGATGGTTGGTATCAATGGTATGGAATCCCACATCTTTAGTCTTGGAAAGTTGAATTTTTTGCACTGTATTATAAAAGCCTAAGCGGCATTTTCCAGCACCACACATGGTTACAAAGGTGTCCGCACCCTTGTCGATACTCTCCAAAAAATTACCCATGTTTATTTTATAGGGCAAACATACACCTTCCGGGGAATACAGCGAACCTAATTCAACTGTTTTCTTGGAAATTGGCGGAGCTTCAACAACCTCAACACCAAGGTTTGTCAACATGTTGTAGACCGGTATATTAAGAAAGCCCATGTGTGGATAACTTACCTTCAAGTATTTAGCCTCCTTATAACCATATCCCAAAATGCCTCAACTCGCGTAATAAGTCCGGCATTGCCGGTATGTTCGTCAATATTAATCACCATATAGGGTTTATCACTTTGTCTAAGAATATGATGCTCTAAATATTCGTTAACAAGCGAGTCGGGCCCACAACCAAAACTTGACACCATAATAACACCCGAAATATCGGTTTGTTGGCAGAAATACCGGGTAGCACCCGCGATTTTCATTGACAGTTGCCAATAGATATCCTGCGTAAAGGCTTTGGCCTCCTCATAAATTCTTTTACTTGGTATATCACTAGGGGTGGTAATATCCACGCTTTGAGACTTAAAGAAGTTTTCAATATCATTGTTAAAGAAAACATCTTTTATTATGTAACTATGCCCAATCACCGCAATTCTAGCCTTGGCCGACTGGTCAGATTTGATCGGGATATCACCTTTCCATCGCTTAAGAGCCTGATGGTATGCCCGATGTCCGGTAAGGGCAGACACGCCTAGCGGCTGGCATATCGCGTGAACGGCCTTCAACATTGTAGTAGGGGACTTATTTTCGATATTTGGACTTATTAATTCTTTACCAGCCAGCCTAAACGTGTTTTGCACAATATCCGGTAAACCGGCAAGCTTTGCACAAAGATGATTATCCGGATAATACTGGGTGACACGAGGTACAAAGATATGACTGCATGTGGCTAATAAGGAATCAACATGTCCTAAGTAAACCTTCAATGGTACACAGGATTCATCAATGGCGAGCGATGTCCCCCTGTCTAATATTTGTTTATTCGTCATACCGGAAAGAGCCACTGGCACCCCGATATTCTGAAAAAAGTCCAACCAGAAACCGCCAAACTCATGAAATAGTAAAGCTTGTGGAATGCCGACCTTAACACCCATCTGTATCACCTTTTATGTCTTAGTTAATTAATAAGGAGGTAGTTTAACTACCTCCTGCCTAGTTATTAGCAACCTTAACTTCCGTAGTATTTTTTACAGCACAAAGCATTTTCATGCTGGAATATAAAGGGTCACTTTCTAACTGTCCATTCATCTCAAAAAAAGATGTTGTTTACTTAGCAGTGTGTATGATTGTAGAGTGTTATAAGAGTTTATTCATTGCTTCAGTCTGTTAGTAATAAAGGAAGCTGGCCTTGCGTTGCCAGGATGAGCCGGTTCTCAACCTCAACCCAATTTATTAGTTTTAACCAGTCCTGTACATAGGACTCGCGATTATATTGATAATCCAGATAATAGGCATGCTCCCACACATCAACAACAAGTATTGGTATAGACCCCCATTGGGTAAGATTCTGATGTTTTTCTGCAGTCAGGATCTCCAGGTGATTCCAGGCCGGATTCCATACAAGTATCCCCCAGCCGGACGCCTCAACCTTAATGGCTGCGTTAGTAAACTGTTCAATAAAACTGTCGAAACTCCCAAAATATTTATTGATTTCTTTAACGGTTCCCGGGCCAGGGTCACCGCCAAAACCCTCGGGTGCCATAACTGTCCAATAAATGCTGTGCAGGATATGTCCCGAACCGTTAAAAGCCAGTTCGTTTTCCCAATACTTCACATACGTAAAGTCATTGCGCCGCCGCGCCTCTACCAAGGCTAATTCGGCCTTATTTAACCCCTCCACATACGCTTTGTGGTGATGATTATGGTGTATTCTGATAGTATCGGCACCAATAATCGGTTCAAGTGCATTATATTGATAGGGCAATGGCGGCAGCTTATGCTTTCCCGGGGGAACATAACGCCGCAAAGCTTGATTTGGCATCTTTCACGAACCTCCTTTCTCCTTAACATATCTGTTGTTATATTATATTGGCGAATGTAATAGCTGTGACAATACCTGAAAAAAAGAGCAGCCAATTAATTAAAGCTACTCTTTTTAATCCCAGGGCATATAATTGTAAAAACAGCTTGATCGGGAGGTTCTATGATATTCTTTTATGCCTTCCTTGCCATTCTCTGCCTGGGCTTAGCCCCTTTATTCGGGAAATCGGCCCTGCATAATATCAATCCGGTTACGACCCTGGTAATCCGGACATTCATCGCTGCCGGTCTTGTCAGTATCTGGCTGATTACTACAAAAACCTATATCGGTTTTGCAACATTATCCCTGTCTAACTGGCTAATGATCGGTATGGAAGCAATCCTGGCTGCGGTACTGGGCGAATTAGCCTATTTTTATGCACTCCAGAAAGGGGACGTTTACGAGATTGCGGTCCTTATGTCTTGCGCCCCGCTGGTAACGATTTTTCTCGGCAGTTTATTGTGGGGTCAGCCGTTGTCCCTAAGGCAGCTGGCTGGTGCACTTATCGTCACGGCTGGGCTGGTAATATTATGCGGGGATTGAAAACACACAATTATTCTTCACTACTTTTATTAGTATAATTTGAGTGGGTTTTACGGTTAATAAACAGCTGCCCCTTCGAGTCAATGCCGGCATAGGTTACCTCAGCTAGATCGTGGATATCCCTGGCCGCTAATTGTTTTTCCAGCCAGGCCTGAGAGTAGTTTCGTTTATGTAAATTATGTTCAATGACTACCCCATCCATGATTAGCTCCACCGGGAACGAAGGATCAGGCAAGTGAATATTAAAATCACTTTTAGTTAAAGGCTGATTATCAGCTTTTTTTATTACGCTTAAATCGCCTGTAGTTTCTAAAATAGCATATTGTACTTCGGCGGCATCTAAAACCCCTTGTTGGCGTAGGTGTCCATTCAACTCATCAATATCATAGCGCAGGCTATGCATGTTTTCTTCAATAATACGCCCATTCTCGATCACAATAGTCGGAGAGCCATCAATTAGTTTCCTCAGCGGACGGCTTTTTATGGTAATAAGTGATAGTGCATAGGTCAATGCCACAAATAAGACAAGATCATAATAATGGTTCCATACTTTATCAGCATCAGCTGCGGCAATATTGGCAGCAAGTGAACCAATGGTTATACCACTTACATATTCATAGAAGGTTAATTGACCGACCTGCGTTTTACCAAGAAACCGGGTAAAAACCAGCAGGCTTAAGAATACCAGCGTGGTCTGCCAGGTATCCCGAACATATTCCTGCCACTCCATAATTATCTTCCCCCTATATAACTCGTTCCTTGTATAGGCTTCACAAAGCACAGGAAAGATATCCTGCTATTTTTATTATTTCCATAAATTAGAAATGACTTTATTGAATTAAATCCGCAGATAACTGTAATAATACATTGGTAAATGGAGGTAATGCCATGACAGTTGCTTCTCAGGTCAAACAAACATTAGCTAGTTTAAAAGGTAGTCAGGGTACATTAAGGTTATATGCACTCCAGGCAAGTGATGAAGAAACGATGTTTATTTATCATGAAGCGGTGGACGCTATAGGAATAATTATCAATGATCTTGAGAAAAGAATTCAGGCCTTAGAATATCAGGAGCCACAATATAAAGGGAATTAGTACTAGTCAGGAGATAGCAAACATGCAGGCATGGCTACAGGTTCTATTTAGCTCAATTTCAGTATTCTTTCTGTTACTGCTCTTAACCAGAATCATGGGCAAACGGAATATCGTCCGTATGACACCTTTTAGGTTTGTAAGCTATATCGTAATTGCAGTAATTGCCGCATTAATATCTTTAAACTTAATTCAAAACCTTGCCTTTGGCTTTATTTCGCTCGGTGTTTGGGTACTCTTTCCTATCGCCTTGGAGTATTTGTCTTTAAAAAGCAAGTGGCTTCATGATCTTATCAATGGGAAGGAGACCGTGTTAATTAAACACGGAAAAATATTGGAAGATAATCTGCTGCAGACCAGGTTAACCGGAGAACAGTTGCTGCGGGAGCTCCGTTCTAAAAATGCATTTAATCTGGCAGATGTAGAATTTGCGGTGATGGAAGATACCGGTGATATCAATGTATTTATGAAATCGAATAAAAAGCCTGTATCGGCAACTGATTTAGGGATAAAAGTGGCCCCATTGGCTGAACCGCAGACAGTTGTCCTTGATGGTACCATTTTAAATGAACCCCTATTTTCTTTAGGATTTAACACAGAGTGGCTTGGTATCCAATTGGAGACACGGGGAGTATCACTAGACAATGTGTTTATCGGACAGGTTGACTCCTCCGGCGACTTATACCTGGATCTGTTTGACGATTCTGTCCAACTCCCCCAGCCTAAGGTCAAGGAAATGCTGTATGCAAATTTCGAAAAAATTCAGGCTGACCTCACGACCTTCGCGTTGGAAACACAAAATAAAGCAGCTAAGAAAATGTATTCAAAGCATGCCGGCAAGCTAGAACAACTTATGGAAAAATTGAAGCCCTATTTATTGCGTTAGAAGGTGGATTATATTGTCAAGTAGTAAAAGAAAGAATCTAACCCCTATACAGCAGCAATATCAGGACTTTGCCCGGGCCAGGGAACCGCAGCGTCCCATACTGGCAAACTGCCTCCGGGCATTTGTCGCAGGCGGCATTATCTGTACGATCGGTCAGGGAATACAGTGGTTCTTTATAACCTATTTTAACTTTGATGAAAAGACAGCCGGTGACCCAACGGTTGCAGTTCTGATTTTGATTTCTGTAATACTTACAAGTCTTGGCTTCTATGATCACATTGCTCAATGGGCAGGTGCCGGCAGTGCCGTTCCGGTTACCGGCTTTGCCAATACGATCGCGTCTGCGGCCCTTGACCACAAAAGCGAGGGGCTAGTATTAGGTGTCGGCGGCAATATGTTTAAAATCGCCGGACCGGTTATTGTTTTTGGCGTCTTTTCCGCTTTCATTGTCGCAATTATCAAGGTACTCATCACTTCGTTAGGTGGAATGTGAATGCTGCAAGGTCATCAAACATGGGTTTTTAACACTAAACCGGTAATCATTGGCTCAGCCGCTATCGGCGGGCCTTTTGAAGCCCAGGGTAATTTAGCGGACGATTTCGACCTGCTGCACGGTGATATCTGGCTTGGACAGGACAGTTATGAGCAAGCAGAAAAAAAATTTTTGGAACAAGCTTGTGAGACTGCGATTAAAAAAGCCGGTCTCAAAAAAGAGGATATCCAGTTTTTCCTCAGCGGTGATCTGATTAACCAGATTATGCCCAGCAGCTTTACTGCCCGTACCCTTGCCGTTCCCTACCTTGGTATCTATGGGGCCTGCTCCAGTTCAATGGAAGGTCTTTCTTTAGCCGCTCTTATGATCGATAGTGGTTTTGCACAAAACGCACTTATTGGCACGTCCAGTCATAACGCAGCCTGTGAAAAACAGTATCGATACCCTACTGAATATGGTGCCCAGAAACCTCCCACTGCCCAGTGGACTGTTACAGGCGCAGGCGCTGCAGTTGTTGCCAGGCAGGGTAAAGGCCCGCGTGTTGCAGCTGCTACGATTGGACGTGTCATTGATATGGGGCTATCCGACCCATTTAACATGGGGGCCGCCATGGCTCCGGCTGCAGTGGATACAATCGAGGCTCATTTTCGGGATATGAACATAACCCCGGCACACTATGACCTCATTGCAACTGGAGACTTGGGCAGGGTAGGTCACCGAATTGCCGGTGATTTGCTGACAAAACATGGCCTTGCCATCCCGGTTGAAAAATTAACTGACTGCGGGATTTTAATGTATAAAGAAGACCAGCCGGTTCTCGCCGGCGGCAGTGGTTGTGCCTGTGCTGCAACAACAACCTTCGGCCATCTTTTAAACAGGATGCGCCGCGGCGAACTGAACCGGATTCTAGTGATAGCTACCGGTGCTTTACTCTCACCGATGTCTTACCAGCAAAAGGAAAGCATACCCTGCATTGCCTATGCAGTGTCAATAGAAATGTAACATAGGAGGCTTACGTTGGAGAAGTTTATTCTGGCATTTATTGTTGGCGGAGCTATCTGTGTGCTTGGCCAGCTCCTGATGGACGGGCTGAAGTTAACGCCTGCTCATACTATGGTCACACTGGTAGTAACCGGCGCTGTTTTAGGCGGCTTTGGCCTATATGATGACTTAGTTAAATTTGCCGGAGCCGGAGCTTCTGTTCCAATCAGCAGCTTTGGCAATCAATTAGTAAAGGGAGCCCTTCAGGAGGCAGAAAAAAGCGGCCTTGTCGGAGTATTGACAGGTATTTTTAAAATTACCAGCGCCGGTATTTCTGCGGCGATCATTTTCGGTTTTTTATCAGCTTTATTATGCAAACCGAAAGGATAGCAAGAATCCTTTAAAGGAGGTGAAGTAATGACAGTAGGTACACAAATGACTCAGGCCATTGCAACCGTACAAAGCGCAGCAGCCTCAATGAAGACATTCTCATTGGAGACTCAGGACCAACAAGCAAAACAAACATTTGAACAGTTAGCAACAACCCTGGATAATGCGGTTGAAACATTAAAGAGCAGACAGAAGTACGTTGAAAATCAGGAACCTCAATACAAACAATAATAAACATTAGCAAAACAAATAGAAACATGACACTTCCTATCGATAGGAAGTGATCATGTTTCTATTTGCTATACCCGTTCTACTGCTCTTGCTGATTTAATGTGTTTTGGGCTGCAACCCCCAGACGGCTGTTCAGCTGGCTGATATGCCGGTCCATGTCTGAAGACATTTGTTCAAACATCTGCTTGGCAGTATTGTCATCAGTAGCCTGAGCAAAGGTAGCATAAGAGCCTTTGGCAGACTCAGCAGCAGCAAGGGCTTTTTTTAAGTCGCTTTGTACTGTCATCGTATCGCCTCCTGTTAGTTTGTTTTAAACAATATCATTATCCGATAACTAACCTACTCTAGACTCCCGCTTCCTGTTCCCTTTCGGGCATATAAGTGGGAGTTAATAGTGGGTAAGTCCCTGGATAAGGGAGACTTAATCTTAGTTGGGTTAAAACCGCACCTGAAGCTAAGTCTACTTTATTGTGTCTAACTAACAGGTTTATATGTATCTCATTATATATATTTTGGTCTGGGTTACACCGTTGCAGGCTTATCAGCCATTTTGGCTTCCTTAATTGGCAGATTAACGATCGCCGCAAAAACTGCAAGCAGCATATCTGCATACCACATCCACTGGTAATTGCCGTCATGGGCCATGGCCAGCCCTCCCAGCCATGCACCCAGAAACCCGCCAATTTGGTGAGTCAGAAGCGTTAGACCAAATAGTGTAGCCAGGTAACGGGTACCAAAAAGTTTGCCCACCAGACCGGCTGTTGGCGGCACTGTAGCCAGCCAGGTGAATCCCAGCCCGGCTGCAAATATATAGAAGGTAAGTGGTGTCTTCGGGGCCAGCAGATACAGTACAATCATTACTGCCCGGCTGGCATACATGACAGCAAGTATATACTTCATGCGATAACGTGTGCCCAGCGCCCCGGCCAGGAGGCTGCCAGCAATATTAAACAGGCCGATAAGCGCCAGCGAAGCAGCCGAGACGCTGGCGGAATGGCCACATAAAGAGACCTCTCCCGGCAGATGGGTTACCAGAAAAGCAACATGGAAACCACAGGTAAAAAAGCCTGCATGCAGACATAAATAACTTGGGTTACGCATGGCCTGGCAGACTTGCTGGTATAAGCCCACTGATGGTGCTTGAGTTTGAGTGGTCGCGGCATTTGATGCTGCCGAAGCGCCACGGCAAAGCACCGAGGCCAGGGGAATGGTCAACAGTGTCGTAGCTGCCATTGTAAGGATGGCGGCGACCCAGCCAAAGATACTGATAATGGCCTGAAGCAATGGAGCAAAAATAAATTGGCCCAAAGAACCGCCGGCGTTAATAAAACCGCCGGCGAAAGCGCGTTTTTCCACAGGCAGCTGCCCGGAAGTCGCCCCAATCAACACCGAGAAACTTCCCGCCCCCGCCCCGGCTGCACTTAATATGCCCATGGTTAGGATGAGTGACCATTCAGACTGTACCAGAGGGGTTAACGCCAGCCCGGCGGCTAGCAGCAGAGTGCCAAAAACAAGCACATGATAAGAACCCTTCTTATCGGCGATGGCCCCAAATATCGGTTGGGCCAGGCCCCACATAAACTGGCCGATTGCCAGCGCAAAACTAATCGAAACAATGCCCAGGCCTGTAGCCGAATCCAAAGGGTTAATAAAAAGTCCAACTGACTGCCTGGCTCCCATAGTAATCATTAATATGGCTGCCGCACTTACCATCAGCAGCCACGCAGATTTAGTTTGCTTGGATGTAGTCAGAATATAGCCTCCTTCAACAGTGATTAGGATTTCATTTACATTCAATAGGTTCTAACAAAATTCCTTGTTTAAACATAGTCAAAGCAAAAAATAAACCCACAGTCTGTTCGCTGTGGGTTTATTGCACTATTGAAATTATCCTGACTTACATTAATGGTGGCATCGTTAAAGCCGGATGTTTTTTCTCTTCCAGGAAAGGCATAATTTCTTCTTCGGTGATACCTACTGTCTCATCGGCGATTTTATCAACAAAATCAGCCCCCAGGCCGAGAGCGACAGCCCGCTCAGTCAGTTCATCTTTCAGGTACTCTTTCAGCTCTTTAGGCATCCAGACAATACGCCCCAGACCGCCATCAGCCGGGATAAACTTCGCACTGACAATATAGCGGCGTCCAATCCCCATAAATCCGGGTGTCTGCACACCACCGCCGCAGGTTCCGGCCAGTGTCGAGAAGGTCATGCCGCAGGGTGTATCACCGGAGTGCTCACGCGTAGTAATCATAACACCGTTGGTTAACGGCAGGATCGCCATAATAGCCTCAAAGCAACCGCAGGACGTCATTGGCTTATCCATTAGGGTATACAGGTTAACCTCTTCCAGTGTCCGGTTGGAGGCAGTGTGGAGGAAGTCATTGAGATTGTGCCACATGCCTTTTTCTTCATCAAGACACTCGCCTTTGGCAATCGGCTGGTTGGGACCGGTTGGGGTGATTTCATTGGAAGCCTTAGCATCAAGCCAGCTAACCGCCCCACACAAGCCAACCCGCTCAGGTGAAACAATACACACATGATTTGGTGCGAATGACTGGCATAAAGTACACGAATAGAAGGTTTCAACCGATTCGTCGGTCAGCCCTTTTAACCGGGCATCACGCGCCTGATATTTATCACGGGCAATTTTAATTTTTTCTTCAACTGCCTGTACATCAGTAATCAGGGTTACTTCTACCCGGTCAACGATCGCCGGATAGTCTGACTTAAATTTGGCAATTAACAGTTCGCCGAAATGACGGATTTTGAAGCCTGCCTCTTTGGCCCCCTTACTGATCCGGAGCCAGCACAAGTCACGTTGAGCAACATGCCACAGGCCTTCGCCATAGTTGATAAAATAATGGATGCGGCGTTCAAGGACACTTTCAAAATCGTCCTGCATCTTCCGGCCATAGATTTTAACGATAATGCCCAACGGAAAGACACTGCCTTCCGGCATTTCGTCAATTTCCGGACCAACAACCTCAATTTTGCCGTCTTCAACCTCGCCGGCATCGCACATCTGAACAAGCTCGAACCCTGGGGACCGGCCGCCGCCAAATTCAACCCAAGCCTCTTTCTTGCGGATCGTTTCGCCTTCAAAAGCCGGACCAACCGTGATTGGCACCGGAATATCAACAATTTTCAGTTTGATGCCGCGAAGCTCCAGGACCAGTTTGACAATCTTATCATAGTCTGGCTGGGCTTCCAAAAGTTCAGGAATTTGCAATTCTGGCGGCAAATCCTGATCGGTAACAATAGGGAAACCCATAAATAAAGCCCCTGCACCAATAGCGATAGTAACGGCGTCGAGTTCACCTAAGGCGATAACAAATGCGGGAACTCGCCGTTTTTGATAATCAAGCATTTGCTCGCGTGCACCCTTGGGAACACCACCGAAGGCCAAACCGGCGCGGGCGGCAAAGTTTACAGCATGAATAATCTGAGTAAACTTACCAAGCGGGAAGGTTAAATAATCAACTCCGACTTTGATGTTTTCTTCAATACACTGTTCAATGATGTCATTGACCAGCATGATCAGGATGCCTTTTGACTGCAGGTCCTTAATCAGCTTGGCTCCGGCTTTGGCGTCCTTAGCCTTACCGGTAACAACGGCAACACCAGGGATAGTGCCATCAACTAACGGTACACCAAATTTACGGAGGACGGGATCAGGCAAAAAGCCGGTGTACGGTGGTTCGTCAGGTTTAACACCGCCAATATAACGTAATGCCTCGATGATTTCACCGGCATATAATGTTGCTTCACCGGAAAGCAGGGCATTGCCTAACTCAGGTTCAGGGCGCAGATTGTTTTCCTTGATGCGTTGTAAAATAGGAACGATCTCACCGAGGGTTGTTACGTCCTCACCGCTTAAAGCAGTAATCATCGGCAGCTTGTATGCCGTGTCAGGATACTTGACTGGTGCTTCAGCACCATGTTTCTCGATGGCTTCATTAAGGAGTTTTTCTGCAAGACCTACAGCAGTTGAAGCGCCCTGGAAAGCCAATTCACAGATTTGTTTAGACATTTGCAAACCTCCTTCAGGAGTACGTTATTCTTTTCATAAACCTTATTATTCTACCAGTTTCATCATAATCCTGCAAAAATTAGGAAAATTCATACCCTCTGTACTATCTACTAGTATGTGCTTTTTTGCATCACCCATGCTTGTGTGATGCAACTGCCAATGCACGCATTGGGCAGGCGTCAACACAGGCAGGTTGTTCCCTCCGGGCTAAAAGATCATCACAGAAATTACATTTCTTTACTTTCCCCGGCGTGGGATCATACTGCGGGGCCCCATACGGACAGGCGGTTATACAGTGGCGGCAGCCGGTGCATTTTTCCTGTTCAATAAACACAATACCATCTTCCGGCCGCTTTGTTATTGCTTTAGCAGGGCACGCCTGGGCACATAATGGCTGCTGACAGTGTTTACAGGTGGTTGACAGCCAATAGGCATACACGTTATTGCTCAGGCCCCGGCCGCTTGGGGTATAGCCCCCGCCCGCAGATTCCAGTACTTTCCGAAACAATATCCCTGCCGGGAGCTGATTTTTTTCTTTGCAGGCAACCTGGCAGGTAGCGCAGCCGATACACCTGTCCTGACGAAACTGAAAACTGATTTGGCCGCTCATCGGTTTCCCTCCCTCATAGTTTCGCAACCTCAACCAGATTGGTATGCTGGGGATTGCCAAAGGCCAGGGGTGTTGGCTGATATTTGGTCAGTGTATTGATTGAACCACGCTGATCTATGCCCCGGGGGTCAGGTGTCCACCATGCTCCCTGTGGTATTGTTACCACACCAGGCATAATCCGTGGTGTCACCTTGACGGTAATACTCAGCTCGCCCCGGTCATTAAATACCCTGGCCTTATCGCCACTTTCCAGTTGACGTAATTTGGCATCAACCGGGTTAAGCCACATTGTATGCGACTCAACTTCCTCTAATACAGCAATATTCTCAAAGGTTGAATGAACCCGGCGCTTAGAATGATAGCCTATGCATTGCAGCGGGTAACGCTCTAACAGCAAATCCTCCGGACCTTCCCAGGCAGGCAGATACTTGGGAATCGCAGGTACTTCCGGGGTTTTCAGGTTCCACAGCTGAGTAGAAAAAATCTCAATCTTCCCTGAAGGGGTAGCAAAAGGGGTTACTGCCACATCCCGGATTTGCTGTTCATAGGCGATAATTGGCTTTTTAGGGATTTTCTTATAAATACCCTTATTACGGAATTCCTCAAAAGCCGGAAACTGATCATCATGCTGCCGCGCCACTGCTACAAACTCGCGCAGCCAGTCTTGTTCTGCTTTCCCTTCAGTATAGGCACTGCCAAATCCTAACCGGCTGGCAAGACTGCTGCAGATATCATAAATACTGCGGCATTCAAACATCGGCTCCCTGACTTTTTGGTGATAAATAGCATAAGCGATACCTGATGAGAAAGTAACAATATCCTCCCGTTCAAAATGGCTGACATCAGGCAGCACAATATCGGCGAATTTAGCACTGGGGGTCATAAACAGGTCATGCACTACAATAAATTCGCATTTATTCTCGTCGCCCAGTATTTTGGCTGTGGCATTAATGTCAGAATGCTGGTTAATTAAGGTGTTAGAGGCGTAATTCCAGATCATCTTAATATCTGCCGGTAACCGGTCTACACCTTGGACCCCCTGGGCGGCAGTCATATTTCGGCCGTTGACAATAGCCTCAGTCCAGGTAAAACAGGCTATTTGGGCTGTTACCGGGTTGAGGCCGGCAGGCATCCAGCCCATTGGCAGCGTATGCCCACCCGGACGCAGCCCGGGGCCGCCGCCTTGGATACCGATATTGCCGGTCATCGCTGCCAGAACAGGCAACGCCCGTACCGGCTGTTCGCCGTATGCATGCCGCTGCCAGCCAAGCCCCTGAATCAGGGCGCATGGTTTGGTCAGGGCAATTTCACGGGCTAAGCGGACAATCGTCGCCTGAGGTACTCCGGTAATGGCTTCCGCCCATAGCGGTGTTTTGGCCGTTTTATCCTCACTCAGCCCGATAATATAACTTTTGAAGGAATTACCGGCCGGAATGCCTGCCGGCATATGCGCTTCGTCAAACCCCAGACAATATTTATCTAAAAAGGCCTGATCCACCAGATTCTCATTAATGAGTACATAGGCAATAGCGGCAATCAGCGCATTATCGGTCGTAGGCTTTACCGGAATCCACTCGTCAGCCAGTCCTGCTGCCGTATCGCTGTGGCGTGGATCAACAACAATGATCCTGGCTCCCCGCTCTTTAGCAAGGCTTAAATAATAAGGGGTATTAGCTCCCCCCATCCTGGTTTCGGCTGGATTGTCGGCAAAAAGCACGATAAGCTTAGCATTAGGCAAATCATCAGGCGATTGACCTTCCACAGTTCCATAGGTATATGGGGCAGCTACACTGTAACAGGCCGCACTATAGGAATTGTAATACCGGAGATACCCGCCGAACATATTTAAGAATCTTGGCAGTGCACCCCGGCCATCGCCGGTAACATAGGCATCGCTAATTTGACCGTAAACGCCGGTACCGTAGTTTAAATAGATGGCTGCATTGCCATAGGTTGTTTTAATCCGGCTCATTTCAGCCGCAATGACAGACAATGCCTCTTCCCAGCTAATCCTGGCAAATCTGCCTTCACCACGCGGCCCAACCCGTTTCAGGGGAACCTGCAGCCGGTCAGGATGATCTAACCAGTGTCGCTGAGCCAGCCCGCGCAGACAGACCTTCGTCTGAGGGCAATCAGGGTTTTCTTGCCCTTTCTCCCCAGGTGACAGCCTTACCAGCATACCATCCCTGACATGAGCATGAAGAAAACAGCGGCCACTGCAATTATGGATACAAGAAGTAGGAATTAATTTTTCTTCAACTGGTACTGCTTTCATAAGTTTCCCCACCTTTACATCAAGCCCACGTGTCTATGTTGCCATTTTACTGCCTTTGCTGGAAAGTGTCCATAAGCAGGGTGCTGAAGGTAGCATTATGTAAAAGAAAACGAAAAATGCCTGATCCAGATTCACGGACCAGGCATTTTTATTTTACTGATGATGCATATTATGCTGCATTGGCGCCGGAGCTGCGTTGGGATCCCAGCCCATGATCGAGGGATCAACCATGCCAAATACCATGGCAATATGGGCAACTACCAGGAATACGGTGAGCAGTATAAAGTGCAGCTTTAGCTTTTCGTCCTCGGTTTTCCCTCCGCCGATAACGCCTATTTCCAAAAGGGCTATCCCCATAAGCGGGATAACGCCGCTTAGATATGAGCCGACGGCCAGGATATCAGCCGCACCGCGCCAGGGCATTGTCGGCACGGCAGTAATCATCAGGTTAAGAAATATGCCAAGGAAGTAGAAACCAAGCACAATTCCAATATATTTGTTGATTGTGCGCAGTGCACCACCAGCTCTGCCTTTGTTGAACACTACAAAAAACTCAGTCGCTACCAGGGCTTCAGCCAAGGCCACCGGAATCACCATATAGATAATGAGATTCCAGGGCTGATTTACAGCCAGAAGTTCCATATAATGGGTCATATTCATTACGATTTTCCTCCTCACAGTTACTGTTACTGAATACCTTTGAGCTAATTGTAGCAGCAAATTGTGAAGATCCTGTGAACAAACCGTAAAAGGCCAATGAATTTTACTCTTCAATGATCTCACAAGCACCTGCCTGTGGACGATCAAGGATATGAGTACGCAGATATTGGCCGACTAATTCTACAGCAATCACCAACACAAATATAGCCAGCACCAAGGTAGCCACTTCCTGATACATAAATAGCTTCATACTAATCATCAGCTGAGTTCCGATCCCCCCTGCCCCGACAAAGCCGAGAACGGTTGCCGAGCGCATGTTACACTCCCAGCGAAACAGTGTATAGGATAAAAAGACCGGCAGCGTAACCGGAAAACGCACAAACGCCAATACCTGCAGCTCACTCGCACCGGTAACCCGCGTCATCTCTATTAACCGCTGGTCCACTGATTCAAATATTTCGGCATAAAGTTTTCCTAATATCCCCACACTGTGCGCAGTAAGAGCCAGTACACCCGGAAAAGGCCCCAGACCGACGGCCACCACAAAAAGCAAGGCCCACATCAGTTCAGGAATACCACGAAATAGCGCCAAAACTGCGCGGGACAGATAGTAGACCGCCCACCGGCAGCCCCATACCGGCCAGCCGAGAACCCGCCGGGAAAACTCCTCACCTCTTGGACGCATGGCAGCTATCGATATTGGCAGGGCCAGGACAATGGCCAAAGCGGTAGCAACAAGTGATATTTCTACTGTTTCTAGCAGCAGCTTCCCAATCGCTCCTAAAAATTTAGGTTCTGCCTCCGGTGGCCACAACCCGCCGGTAAAACGTGTCATTGCTTTCAGACTGGACGGCTCGAAAAAAGTCGAAGGCGAAAAGCGGGTATCAATGCCGCTTGCAACAACCGCTGCAAGGAGAACCAGGGTAATCAGATAGCTTTCCCATTGCAATTTTGTACTACGCATAAACCCCTTCTCCCTTCACGCCGGTTGCCTTTTCACCGCTAAGCCTGGCATAAACTGCAGATGCCAGAAAAAGCTGCGGCGGGCCATCGTAAGCAAGCTGTCCTTTTTCTAAGACTAGGAGCCGCGTACAGTACTGAACAGCATTGGTAATCTGGTGCAAATTCATAATCACCGTTTTGCCGTTATTTTTTACTTCAAGAAAAAGATTTAATATTAAGCTGGCTGTAGCGGGATCGACAGAGGCGATGGGTTCATCTGCTAATATGAGCTCAGCCTCACTATAAAGTGCCCGGGCAACGGCAACACGCTGTTGCTGTCCACCAGACAGTTCCTGGCACCGCTCATTAAATTTATCCTCAATCCCTAGCAGGCTGAGCAACCGGGCAATCTTTCCCGCCTCAGCCGGCGACAGCCATAGTAAGTTTTTCAGGGTCGAGAAGATTGAAGTGTCACCGATTTTTCCCAAATAGACATTTTGAGCGACGCTCAAAGTGGGTACAACATTAAAATTTTGGTAAACAGTGGTCATCTGGCGGCGCAACCGGGCCAGTTCCGGTCTTGTGACCGCTAACATATTCTGTCCCATGACCTGAAGCGAGCCGCCAGTGGGAAATATCGCCCCGCACAGCAAACGCATAAGTGTTGTTTTACCGGCACCGCTAAACCCAAGTACACCAATAAATTCGCCTTTACCGGCCTTAAAGGATAATGACTGTATACCCTGACCATTGGCATATAGTTTTTTCAGTTTATCTGCTGCAATTATCTCCACAATATACTCCCCCGCTAGGCAAAAGACAGGAGCGCTTGGCTCCTGTCTAGCGTATTACTATTTTTTAGGATTTACCAGACCGAGTCGTTTGGCTTCCTGTTCAGCCTCAGCGTAATTAGCGTCAGTTACCTGGGCAAAGGCTTTAGCCCGCATGAGATCTAGCAGCGTTGGGTCTTTTATTGTCAGGAATGCCTGCACGATCTTTTCTTCAAGCCCTTTATCCAGACTATCACGCACTACCCAGGGATATCCCTCGACAAGGTGTTTTTCAAGAACCTTTATTTTTGCACCATCGACAGTTCCTTTGACAATCAACTTTTGCATAATTCGGCCTTCAATGCCGCCAGCATCCACTGTTGCATTTTGTACAGCCTGAGCAGTCGCATCATGACCGCCAGTGTAAACCGCATTTTTCAAATCGTCAGGCACTTTAATCCCGGCCTTATCAAGCATAAAACGGGGATATAACGATCCTGAGGTCGAGCTGATATCACCAAAGGCAAACGTTTTGCCCTTAATGTCTTTGACAGCATCAACACTGCCATTCGCAGGGGCAATAATCAGGCTGTAATACTTTGTAGTCCCGGTCTCTGTATCCACTTCGGTTACAATAGGATGAATCTTGGCCCGCTGCTTGGCCTGAACATAGGTTAAGCCACCAAAATAGGCTACATCCAGCTTATCATTAGCCATAGCTTCCACTACACCAGCGTAATCACTGGCAACAAACAGTTCTACAGGCATATTCAGCGTCTTTTGCAGATACTCGCGAAATGGTTCGTACTGGGCTTTTATTTTATCAGGTGCCTGGTTGGGAACAAGACCGACCCGCAAAGGACCTTGCTGCGTCTTAGGCTGCCCAGCTGTCTGCGGCGCTTCAGTTTTCCCACAGCCTACTAATGCTAAGGTTAGCAGTACAAATAGTGTTAATAGCAACTTTCGTTTCATTAAATTTATCACTCCTATGTAACAAATATCCTTTATTACATTAGCATGTCTGAATAAGTTTGGTCAATGTTTTTTCTATTGCAGCAAGAGATACTTTCTATACGACAATATCAAAAGACGGCAAACACGGGCTTGCCCTCTAAACAAGCTCGTGTCTTGCCGCCTCTCTTAAGAATACTTAGTTAAATCTGGTAATCGGTACCTGATGCCCCTAAGACCGCAACAACCGGAATATTCCGGTATTTGGTGAATTCAAGCCACTTATTGGTAAAACTTGACGCCTGCTTGCTTTGCCAGTCGTTAATCGCTGCAAGCTCACCGATAAATCCGGCATAGCTTTTTGCTGTTACCCTTAGATAAGCCCCCTTAGAGTCAATAATAGGCACATCATTATAAGTAGATTCGTCTAGTTTTGTTAACCACACCACTTTGGCCTTTCTTACTTTAACAGCTACTTTAGTCTGAATATCAACAATATCAAAATCCGCGGGATACTCATAGGTTTTTCCGGTCACTGCAACCACATCCCCCACAGTAAAGGTATGCGGCCTGGCATCCAGTTTTTTCACAATGCCTTCGGAAAGCACATAGAAATAATCATCAAAGCAATTTACCACCATCTCCAGGCCGTTGCCAGTCAGCTTGCTCACAGCCTGCCACTCTTTCACAAGGCCTGAAACAATACCGCCGCCACTCACATCATAGCCGTCGACTATGACAAAGCGGCCTGTCAGCTGATTGTTCTTAAATTCGTCAAAGCAGAGCTGCTTTTTCGTCCTGACAATGAGTTCAGCTACATCATTGGTTTTGACCTGAGCGGCGTTTTCCAGGGTTTCCAGGGTAGTAGCATCAATTGCTTTTAGGATCGAGTGGATCTCGCATTCTACCTCTTGTGTTGCCAGCTTAAGCTTATACTCTTTGCCTTTTACAAGCTCCTTTTTTCCCATCCAGAAGATATTTGCTTTGAACGTATCAGAAACTAAGGGCGCCTGGCTGGGGTGGACAATAAATTCTCCCCGCTGATTAAAAAACTCATCTTCAACAGTTATGCCCACCGACATCCCGGCCGAGATTGTATCCGTTTTATCCCTGTCGGCCCAGTATTCAATGGTCTTAACCTTTGTCAGTTTGTTACTGGGCATGATTAGAATCTCGTCCCCCGTATGCAGGGTGCCTGCTTCAATCCGGCCGGCAATAATACGCCGATGATCAAATTTGTATACATCCTGAATGGGGAATCGCAGTGGTTTTGCTTCTAAGCCGCTGTCTTTTTCGAACAAATCAATGGCCTTAAGGATCGGCTCCCCTTTATACCAGGGCATTTTATCCGAATGTGTGGTCATATTTTCGCCAAAGAAAGCCGAAATGGGGATATACTTTAACGGAAACACGTGAAGATTATGCAGAAATTCGTTCATTTCCCGCTTGATCTCGTTGAATTTCGCCTCTGAATAATCGATCAAATCCATCTTATTAATGAGTACATAGGCTTTTTGGATACCCAGCAGGGATAGGATATAGCCATGTCGCTTAGACTGCTCCTGAATCCCCTCATTCGCATCAATAATCAGCAGCGCCGCCTCGGCGCTGGCCGCGCCGGAAATCATATTTTTCAGGAATTCCTTATGACCGGGAGCGTCGATGATTACATAATCTCTCTGTTCTGTACGAAATTGCAGTTGCGTTGTGTCAATGGTAATGCCCTGCTTTTGTTCTTCTTCAAAAGCATCCAGCAGATATGCATATTCAAAGGGTTTGCCCTTTTCTTTGGCAATGCGCTTGACCCGGTCAATTGCACCCTCCGGCAAAGATTTTGTGTCATATAGCAGCCTGCCAATCACTGTTGATTTGCCGTGATCGACATGACCAACAACAACGATATTAAGTACTTCTCTCTCAATATCCATTCAAAACGGCCCCCATCCTCCAATGTATTCTAGGTTATTACATATACCCGTCTTTGCGAAGTTTCTGCATAGCGTAGGAATCTTCCTGATCCTGTGCCCGCCCGGCCCGTTCGCCTTGCTTGGTATTTTTGAGTTCTTTAATAATGTCTTCTACAGTCGTTGCCGTAGAATCAATCTGTCCTGTACAGGGTGCACAGCCCAGGCTGCGGTATCTTTTCCCGTTTCTCGCAAAATACAGGTCAACAAGCGGGATCTTTTCCCGGCCGATATAAGCCCAGATATCAATCTCATTCCAGTGCAGGATGGGATGTACCCGGATATGATTGCCTTTGGGGAAATCGGTTTTAAACTGGTTCCACAGCTCAGGCGGCTGGTTGGTATAATCCCATTCTGAGTCTTTATTGCGTTCGCTAAATACCCGTTCCTTGGAGCGTGACCCCTCTTCATCCCGGCGTATCCCTAATATCAGCCCTTCGAACTCATACTTGGTAACCACCTGCTGCAAACCGTCGGTTTTTAAAGCCCTGCAGCATACCAGCCGGCCTTTTTCCGGCCCCATTCCTGCCTGCAGCGCCTCTTCGTTGGTATGGACAATCAGCTCAAGGTTGTACTCCTTTGCTACCCTGTCCCGAAACTGGATCATCTCAGGGATTTTATAGGTTGTATCAACATGAATAAACGGAAACGGACAGTGCCCAAAGAATGCCTTTTTGGCCAGCCATAATAATACAGTTGAGTCTTTGCCAATTGACCACAGCATACCCAGCTTGCCAAACTTCTTATAGGCTTCTCTCAATATAAAAATACTTTGTGCTTCCAAGCGATCCAAATGATCCATATATAAACGCCTCCCTAATATGCATTGGCCTGGTTCTTATCCACAGGTATAATCCGCTCCCGGCCATCAGGCTGAACAACAATCCAGTACAGCACAGAGCCGTCCTGCCGGGTGTAGAGCAAACTGCCCCGTCCCCCGATATCGGCCCCCAGATAATACTGAATTGCTCTATAGGTACATTCCTTTAAACAGGAGGTACAGCCCCAACAGTCCTGAGGAGCTGTAATTTCTGTTTTCCCTGAGCTGCCGGCACTGAGCAGGCTGCCAGGACAGACCTCCCGGCACTTGCCACAGCCGCTGCACTTCTGACTGTCAATCCTGATGCTCATAGATCTCATCCCTCTTTACCAAGTCTCTAAACACAATCCTGACTTCACCGTTTTCCAGCCTGGAGTTAACGTATTTCAGCCAGTCATTATCATTTTTGTCCGGATAATCGGTGTTTTCCTGAAATGAGTGCCAGCGGGTCTCTTGCCTGGCCTCAAGATGGCTGATGAGAACCTTGCAGACATACAGCCTGTCAATCACCTCACAGGTATGCAGCAGCTGACGCATGTCTCTGGCCCGCAGCTGCCTGCACAAAACCAGCAACTCTTCGATCCGCTGTCTGGCCACCTGAAGCTTCTGGTAATTATAGGCATACCCTGAGGAAATGCCGCCGGCGTAATCATCCATATTTTTTTGCATGGCCTCTTCGATGTCGGCCGCAGTGTACAGTGCTTCCCCTTGCAGCAAGTGCTGCAAAGCTGCTAACTGGCTGTGTATTTCAGTTTGCTCCGGCCAGTGATTCTGTTGATCCTTAATATAATCCAAGACCGAGAATGCAGCAATCTCCCCCTCGGCAAAACAGCCTGTCACAAATTTTTGCGGGCTGCCCCCGGCCACATCACCGGCAGCGTACAGTCCGTCAAGGGTTGTCGCCCGGTGGGTGTCTACCCAGTACCCGCTGGCGGTATGCCCCCCGACAATATAAGGCTCGGTACCTTCTATCTCCACGTTTTCCGCAGCAGGCCCCTGCCGTTCCAGCCAGCGCAGCGTCTGGGCCGGAGCCATATTCAGATAGGCTTTGTATAATTCGTCTTCCTGCTTTGCCGTAATCCCTACTGTCTTTAAGAAACAAGGCCCCTGGCCCTGTTTGTTTTCCATAACGGTAGAATATAGGCGGTTAGCGGTACTCATAACCCCATATTGTTTTTCATATTCCTCACCCCGGCTGTTTACCTGCTGCGCACCAACCCCCTGGGCAATGGTGCCTGTAGGGGCAATCGTATCCTTACAGCGCAAAGCGATAAACCGCATCTCAAATGTGGTCATTTCCGCGCCGGCCCTAATGCCCATCGCATAACCCGCCCCGGTATTAAAGGGGCTATACCACAGCTTATGCCTGGAGAAGCCGGGGTTATTGGGCCGGTAAAGCCCGGCGGCGCCCCCGGTGGCACAGATGACAGCCTTGGCGGAGATAATATAAAAAATGGGAGAGTCTACAGAAAAGCCATACGCACCGACCACTTTTCCAGCCTGCACAATATAATCGGTTATGTTAATCCGGTTAATTACAGACACGTCCTGGCAGTTCCCTACAGCCGCAGCCAGAATCGGCTTGATATTCTCACCGTTGATTTTTATGTTCCTGTTTCCTCTGGCAACATACTCGCCAGCGGCATCTTTCTGGATAACCAGCCCCAGGCTTTCCATTTTATGAGTAACCTGATTAAGCCGCGCTGCTGCCGTATAGACAAGATCCTCTCTAACTACACCGGCAGCATCATTTTTAACATAATTAAGATAGCTTGCCGGTGTTTGCCCTTTAACAATATAGGCATTAAGGGCATTCACCCCGGCTGCCAGACAGCCGCTGCGTTTAATGTTGGCCTTTTCTGCAATAATGACTTTGGCAGCAGAATTCTCCGCAATTGTTAGTGCGGCAAAACAGCCTGCTGTCCCGCCCCCGATAATGAGGATGTCTGTTTCGAGTCGCTTTTGCTCTAAAATCATTTCACTTCACACTACTTTCCACTTCCTGCCAGCTGACAAGGTACTAGTAAAAAGGTTAAGACAAACCCTCAATCCGTGCAGGAGTCTGCTTAACCATGGTTTAGATAACATAATCATCCGGAATAAATATTTTCAAGTCCTTAGGTTTAACGAATACCTGCTCCCCTGACTGTAGGTTAAGGGCACGAAACCGCTCTTTACCTAATTCAGCCTCCATCATCTCGCCGGTATCTTCTCTTTTTAATTCCAGATGGACACTCGGGCCAACTGCCCGGATAAAGAGAATTCGCGCCGGGATGAATTCATGACCTTTTTGCTCCCGCTCTACCTCAATATTGTAGGGGCGTACAAAACTTACAGCCTGGGTATCAAGGGTATTAGCATGTTCAGGGGCTTCTATTTCAATCGAACCGATACTGATGCGGCCTTTATGAATTCGTCCGCGGAAAAGGTTAACATTGCCTAAGAAGTCATACACAAACGGATTAACCGGGTTTTCATAGACCTCTTCCGGTGTACCCAGTTGCTCAATGCGCCCATTGTTCAGGATTACGATGCGGTCGGCCACATCTAGCGCTTCTTCCTGATCATGGGTGACAAAAACACTGGTAACATTCAGTTCATCGTGCAGTTGCCGCAGCCAGCGCCGCAGTTCTTTACGCACTTTGGCATCCAGAGCGCCAAACGGTTCATCTAAAAGCAATACCTTGGGTTCAACCGCAAGCGCCCTGGCGAGTGCTACCCGCTGTCGCTGCCCGCCGGACAACTGAGTTGGATACCGGCCTGACATCCCCTCCAGCTTTACCAGACTCAACAAGGTCTGCACCTTCTCGTTTATCTCACTTTTTGAAGGCCGCAGATGACTGGGGCGAACATTGAGGCCAAAAGCAACATTCTCAAAAACGGTCATGTGGCGGAATAAAGCATAATGTTGAAAGACAAAACCTACCTGTCTTTGCTGAACATTCCGCTCAGTTGTATCCTCACCATGAAAGAGAATAGAGCCTTGGTCAGCAACCTCTAAACCGGCAATAATCCGCAATAGCGTCGTCTTACCCGAGCCTGACGGCCCTAAAAGTGCTACAAGCTCTCCAGTCGGAATTGTCAGATTGACATCTTTTAATGCAATAAATGAACCAAACTGCTTATTTATATTGACAATCTCAATACTCATACCTTAACCCCCTCTACCTCTGGCTCCTGGCTTTGCTGCTGCACTTTCCACTCGGCAATATTTTTTACAACTAAGGTTATGATCGCCATCAGCGTCATCAGGGAGGCCACGGCAAAAGCCGCTACAAACTGATATTCGTTATACAAAATTTCTACATGCAGGGGCATAGTGTTGGTAAGACCGCGAATATGGCCTGATACGACCGATACCGCACCAAATTCTCCGACTGCCCTGGCACTGGTAAGAATAACACCGTAGATCAAGCCCCATTTAATATTGGGTAAGGTAACATGCCAAAAAGTTCTCCAGCCGCTCGCGCCAAGTGTCAAAGCCGCCTCTTCCTCAGCAGTCCCCTGAGCCTGCATAAGGGGAATAAGTTCACGGGCAATAAAAGGAAAAGTAACAAAAACCGTGGCCAAAACAATACCGGGCACAGCAAAAATGACCTTGATATCATTGGCAGACAGCCAGGGCCACAATACACCCGGTTTACCAAACAAAAATACAAAGATCAGGCCTGCGATAACCGGCGAGACGGCAAAAGGCAGGTCAATCAATGTAATCAGAAAGTTTCTGCCGCGAAATTCAAATTTGGCTATCCCCCAGGCTGCCGCCAGACCAAACAGCGTATTAAGCGGTACAGCAATCACCACTGTCAGCAGTGTAAGCTGTATGGCAGCCCAGGCATCAGGTGTAGTAATCGCTTTGACGTAAAGTGCAGCCCCTTGTTCAAACGCCTTGGCGAACACGGCAATCACCGGAATAATCAACATGATCCCCAGAAAGCCAAGAGCAATGGCGATGAGCAGCCAGCGAATCAGGGGTAGTTCTGTTATCGCACCAGCAGTCTGACGCCGGGGCGTGGCAGCGTGTCGCAGCGCTATATTGCCAGCCATACGTACCGCCTCCTCTCAAATCAATTATGTCGTTTGCTTTGCCACCACTGTAAAATATTAATAACAAACAGCATGATAAACGAAACGATCAACATCACGGTTGCAATAGCACTTGCGCCGGCATAGTCATACTGCTCAAGCTTTGTCATGATTAATAGCGGCGTAATCTCGGTTCTCATCGGCATATTGCCGGAGATAAACACAACCGAACCGTATTCACCCAAAGCCCGGGCAAAGGCTAAGGCAAATCCGGTCAATAGGGCCGGGAGTATCTCCGGGAAAATTACCTTGATAAAGGTTTGCAAGCGGCCAGCTCCCAGGCTGGCCGCCGCTTCCTCCACTTCTTTGTCCAACGTTTGCAGGACAGGCTGAATCATTCGCACCACAAACGGCAGCCCGATAAAGGTGAGGGCAATGACGACCCCGAGCGGTGAATAAGCACCCTTTATGCCAATCATAGCTAAATATTTACCAATCCAGCCGTTCGGGGCATACAGTGTTGTCAGGGTAATGCCGGCAACCGCAGTAGGGAGGGCAAACGGCAGGTCAACAAGACCGTCAATGATCCGTTTGCCTGGAAACGAATAGCGAACCAGCACCCAGGCCACCAGCAAACCAAATACTGCATTAATCGACGCAGCAATCAGCGAAGCGCCAAAGCTCAGTTTATAAGAAGCGATCAATCGCGGTGCTGTGATGATCTCCCAAAAATGAGTCCACCCGATCCCTGTTGCGTTAAGAATAATAGTCGATAGCGGAATCAATACTAAAAGCCCCAGATAAGTAATAGTAAACCCCATTGTCAGGCCAAAACCCGGCAATATGCTATGTTTAGTTATTATAAGGGATTTGAGACTCATGATTACTCCCCACTTCGTTACTGTTTGGCTTTCGGTGTATAAATCTGGTCAAAGAGACCACCGTCTTTAAAATGTTTATTGTGGGTTTGAGTCCAGCCACCCAGATCAGCTATGCTAAACAGGTTAAGTTTAGGAAACTGGCTGGCATACTTGGCGGCAACCGCTTCAGCACGTGGACGATAGTAGTTTTTAGCGGCAATTTCCTGCCCCTGGTCTGTATAGAGGTATTCAAGATATGCTTGAGCTATCTGGCGGGTTCCTCTTTTGTCAACAACTTTATCTACCACAGAAACCGGTGGTTCTGCCAGGATACTGAGGGAAGGCGCCACAATCTCAAATTTATCCTTACCTAATTCTTTTTCTGCCAATAACGCTTCATTTTCCCAGGCAAGCAGTACATCACCAATACCACGTTCAACAAAAGTGGTTGTCGAACCCCGGGCCCCGGTATCAAGCACCGGTACATTCTGATAAAGTTTGGTTATAAAATCTTTGGCTTGGTTTTCATCATTATTATACTTTTTCAAGGCATATCCCCAGGCTGCCAGGTGATTCCAACGCGCGCCACCCGAGGTTTTCGGATTAGGAGTAATGACTGATACCCCTGGTTTGATCAAATCATCCCAGTCTTTAATATTTTTAGGATTGCCTTTGCGTACCAGGAAGACAATGGTCGAGGTATACGGGGTCGAATTCTGGGACAAACGCTTTTGCCAGTCAGGTGCAATCAGGCCTGCATTCTGCAGTTCATCAATATCTTGCGCTAACGCCAGTGTTACAACATCGGCTTCAATCCCTTCCCGCACGGTACGGGCCTGGGCGCCTGAACCACCGTGGGACTGCTGAATGGTAACCGTCTGACCGGTTTTATTCTTCCAGTATGCAGCAAATGCTTCATTGAATTCTTTATACAGCTCGCGAGTCGGGTCATACGAAACATTAAGTAATTTGACAGGCTCAGGAGCTGTTTTATCGGCACTTGCCGTCTCCTGTTTGCCGCAACCGGCAAGACTTGTAACCAGAAGTGACATAACGATAATTAGGACATAACTCTTGATAGACCTTGACGCTGAAACAAAATTAAACATGTTCTCTCCTCCTATGCTCTTCTTAAATAGAAAAAAATCCCCCTACTGCCATTGCAGCAAAATTTGTGCCTCTCCTATCAAATGAGCTAACTACCGCAGCAGAGGGGGGGGATTCCTCTGCTGCGGTAATTATGCTTTCGTTTGCAATCCGGTGCGCACTCGGGCTACAAACACGAAAAAAGCAATTCCTTACAGGACCTGAAAATAAAAAACGGCTAACTACTTGTAGTAGTTAGCCTCCAGTTTTCTGGTGAGCTGTTAGTAATAAAAAAGGCCAAGTTTAACCCTTTAGGATAAACTTAGCCTTCAGTTATCTGATCAGCTTTTACATTTTAATTATTTATAAGTAAGTTTATCATCCCACTAGGCGTCTGTCAAGCAAATTAACGACCTGTATCGGTGCCAAAAATTTTAGGAAATACCAGTGCCTGGACAAAATAGTTCTGGAATTCGGGGTGATGGACGCCGCCCGGCATTATGGCAAATGGCCAATTAATCCCGACAATCTAGTATAAACTTAGCCTTTTTAGTTGCCGCCGGTATTTGAAAAATTACTGACCATGTCGTGGAAATAGCGGCAGTTCTCTATTAAATCAGGGCCATGTTTAAATAACCCGCCGCCAACCAGGAAAATAACCTCATTACCGTATACAGACATCAATTCCCCGATACGGTCAAGACTCATGCCACCGCCCGGGCTGGGAAAGATCGGCTTGATCTGCCCCATATTCACACAGGTTCCACTCACAATGTCCTGGCACTCTTCCCGGCTAAACGAGAATCTGCCGCCGAAGTTTGGATAAATAACAACATCGGCCCCAGCCAGACGGGTAATCTGTCCAAATAACGCAAAGTGAGATATGCCGTTATTGGGAGATGTCACATAACTGCCCTGAAAGGCCGGATGACTAATAACCGGCAGTCCAAATTCCGCATCATCGGCTAAAAACTTCATTACATCCAAACCGGTAATAGCCGGTGACATCATCACACCTTTAGCGCCCAGTGCTTTTGCTAGTTTCGCGCGTGCTACAACCTCATTGGCCGGTGCGGTAATATTGGGAACATAAATAGTCTGGCGGCCGGTCCGGGCATTGGCTTTTTCTACTGCTTCCACACAGGCAGTTACCCTTTCCCGAAAGGGCGCAAAGACCTGATTTGTCAGTCCGTGATCATCTTTAATAATATCGATGCCACCCATCGCACACTTATAGGCCATGTCGGCCAACTGAGCAGGGCTAAGTCCCATTGGCTTCAGGGCTGTAAACAGAAGCGGCCTGCCGCTTACACCTAAAAGTTTCCGCAGACCCTCCCGCCCAAAGCGTGGACCACCATATTGGCTCAGCAACGCTTGCGGCAGTTCCAGCCGTTCTACCCGTATTCCTGGTTTAATACTGATATTGCCAAATACAACATTGAGCAGCTGCGTAAATTCATTCGCTGTCGTCTCAACCGCATAGCTGATAACAGCCTGATAGACTCCAGCACTTATTGGTGCTAACGCCTCGATGCGCCCGACAATATCATCCCTGATCATTCCGGCAGGCACCAGCTCCTCCGGAAACTCAACCGTCTGTTCCAGGCATATATCCCAGGCCTTTTGCCGTGCCTCTTGCTCGTCAGCGCTTATTAGCCGGTAGATTACGGAAAAACGCTCTCCTGATATCATTATAAAGCCTCCGGCTTGGCGTCACTGTGCACAGGAGCAATATAAACCTGCGCCAGCTCATCCTCTGATATGGAAAAATTCTGTCCTGTCAGTTTCTGTACTTCGTCAATCAGCGCCATCGCATCAAGTCGATATTTGCGCATTAGATAGGGCCGGCTGGCACCATGAACAAAAGTATCCTGCAGGCCAATCCGGACCAGCTTCTTGCCAATGCCGGCCTCAGCCATCTGCTCGGCGACAATGGTCCCCAGACCGCCAATGATGGAATGGTTTTCCATAGTAATTACACCATACCGCGACTGTGCAATCGCGGTCATCACCGCAGCATCACTAAAAGGTTTTAATGTGGTGACATGCATATGCTGTACCGACAAGCCGCGTTTTTCTAACACCTGTATGGCACGCATGGCCTCTTCAGTACAAATCCCTGTTGATAACACGGTAAGATCACTGCCCCGGCTGATCAGCCGCGCTTTATTAAATCGGATCGTGTCTGTAGGCGCAAACAAGCGGGGGATCTCACCTCTGAGCATCCGGATATATACAGGGCCGTCAACCTTATGAGCCACATCCAGCACGCTTTCAACATCAGTGGCGTCACCACATTCAAAGATGGTCATATTAGGCAGCGCCCGCATTACAGCAATATCTTCAATTGCCTGATGGGTTGCCCCGCCCGGGGTAGTCACTCCTGGCAGAAAACCAATCATCCGTACCGGTAGATTCGGATAGGCTATGGAAACCGCGATCTGATCATATGCCCGGCGGTAGATAAAGACAGCAAAGGTATGGATAAACGGATGCAGGCCCTCCCTGGCCATGCCGCCGGCGAAACTGAGCATATTCTGCTCGGCAATGCCCATAGACAGGAAGCGTTCCGGGTAGGTATCACGAAAAAGGTCGGCCTCGGTTGAGCTGGTAAGATCGGCCGACAGAACATAAACCGTTGGTTTATCTTTAGCCCACATAACAAAGTTACGGGCATGCACTTTTGACAAAATCTCCACAGTTATCGCCTCCTCTACAGCATCGTTTGCAAAATGCCGGCATACTCTGCCCGCTCATCACTGCTGGCAAAGCGGACATAATGAAGCTTCGGATACCGTTTCTTCAGAATGTCAATGCCCTGCCAGGGCTTTGTGTCTGCTAATACAATAACCGGTTTTCCTTCACAACCGGACTCAAGCACTGGCCTGACAAGCGCGTCCAAATTATGACCATCCACCTGATACACCCTGGCACCGAAAGCCGTAAGCCGGTCGGCAAAAGGTTCAATCGCCATAACATCACACATCGCCCCGTCACACTGCTGGCCATTGACATCCACATAAATACCGATATTATCAAGTTTATGATGAGTAATGGCCTGCAAAGCTTCCCAGTTTTGACCTGACTGCCACTCGCCGTCAGACATAAATACCCAGACCTTGCCTGATTCACCCTTTAGCCTGCGAGCCATAGCAATCCCGGCTGCCTGGCTTAGGCCTTGTCCAAGGGAACCGGTCATGACTTCCATCCCCGGGGAGTGCTCAGCACCAATCATCTCTACGGTAAAACCGTCTACATTAAATTGTTCCAACCCTGCCGGGTCCATTCTGCCGACCTCAATCAGCAGTGCATACAAAACCAGTGCATACTGGGAGGGTGATAAAATGAACCGGTCATATTCCGGCCCCCTGGGACCATTAAATAACGAACCTGTAAAAGCATCATGGTTATTAGGTCCGGGTACGCCGGCGAAAAGTGCCGGCACAAAAGCTTTCTCCGTCTTGCCCAGCTGCATAATCCGCAGGTACATAGTAGCCAGTATCTCAGCCGCCGAACAGGCCTGACTCAAGTAGCCGCCATTATTGCGGACAGTATGCTCCATGACCCGGCGCCGAATGCCCTGAGCCACCTGCCAGACTTGTGCTTGCCAGTTATCGTTTATGCCAGTCATCAGCTTCACTCCTTGTTTACCTGATATACCCATCAGTCCTATCTTTCTTCATTGTATCTGTGATTATAGCAGGCAGTCAATATCACAACCAACTTGACTCCTTCAATTTAAAAGGCTACAGCAAAGCTCCGCAAAGAACTATGCTGCAGCCTTCAGATTTTTTCTGATCAGCGGTTGAAAACAGCGTGGCCATCCGCTTGGAAACACTGTCATATTTATTTTATGCGGCATCGTATACTGTAATAAAAAAGCGGAGGTCCAAATGCGCTATACTAAACTGGCACGTAATGTCCATCTTTGGGTTGGCGTCGTCTTATCTGTCTTTATTCTAATTGAAGCATGTACAGGGTTAATACAAGCAGAGCCATGGATCATTGGAGCCGATGAATCGCAGCTTCATGATAACCTGACTAGCTTTGCCCACTTTACAAACTCTGTTCACGAGGGAAAAATCGGGACAATTAATCTGAAATGGGTTATAGATATCACGGCAATCGGGCTTATCATTCTTACGCTTACCGGAATTTACTTATCAGTACCCTTCTTGCGTTCGCGAAAAAAGCATTAAAAGCCGGAGCCTCTGTACTATTTGGCACGTTTATCACACCAGTCATAATATTTAACTACACAAGCCAATACAATTGTAGCTATTATTCGTTCAACAATTACCACTGTAACGAGTACACCAAATGCAAGCCATGCATTTCCAAACATAGAATAGACCTCCTAACTTAATGTTAGGATAAATTATGCCCATTCTTTATATCTTTAGTATACTCTACTACCCCATTCCTCACAAATATAAAAAAGCCGCCTACCCACAGGCAGACAGCTAAGTTATTTATCCATTTTTCCCCAGCATCTTGAAAGTAAACCATTTGTAAAATACTTCGCCGCACCTGCTGCAAAGGCACTTATTCCAGCCGGCGACTGCCGCACTACCGGTGGAATGGGCATTGCCACCACACTCATGCTTAAACATCATAATAAACCTCCATACGACTACCTACTTCAATATATTCAATGCAGAGGCAAAGCTTTCCTTTATTTTCATTAAAACATAAAAAACCATCTGTGTAATACATATGAATCATTTATCACCGATAATGCGGGTTATAACAGCTATTCTTGCTTAATAAAGAACCCTGCTGTACATGATAAACTGCTTCCGCATTAATGACCGGGCATTCCTAAAGGGATTATCCGGTTCTTTTATGAGCAAGCTTTACCTTTTACATCATTGATATTCCTTTACCTTGTACCCCATCCTGCAGATTATAACAGATGATCGTGAAGAATCTTTAATGCTAAGCGGAAAAAAGCCGCCCCGCTAGGAGCGACCCGCTTCTTAATCACTACATTCCATTATAACAATAACCTTAATCTGCCATTGTCCATTCACATATTCAACATATTCTGCCTTGGCAAAATGCTGTATGGCCTGATATAATGCTTCTTTAGCAGCAGCTAGTTGCAAGCCCTTTTCCGGAGATGTGCAAGGATCATCAATCTGCTTGACAATAACATTATAGTCGTTAATCGTACTCAGCAAAGCCTTTTTAAGTCTTCGTTCCATGGTGACCTTCCGCCCTCCCATTCCCCGGCTATTTGCTGGGGCTCTTTTTTTGAATTACATTTCACTCACATTCTCTATATTGGGGAGTTCGCCAATGTTATATATATTCCTTCAAAAATGTCCTCCAAAACTAAAACCATATTTTTCTGCACTTTAGCATCGTTTTTTCGTGCAGAATAGATGCAAGGAAAAAAAATAC
>NZ_DATMXX010000403.1:0-6759 GCF_035561255.1 Sporomusa sp.
TGCGAATACAAGTAATACAGGAAAAGTTACACTTGGTCGTAACCTCCAAGTACACTTTTTTTACATCCGGAACCAGCAGGCTGATCCGGTAACCATCTGCAGTCTTAACTATTAACGCCGCCTGCTCCGCAGTCAGCGACATCGGCAGCTTCAAGTAACCCTCCTTGGTAATACGTGCCAGTGTACGCTCGGCCTCTTGGCCGATGTCCTCCTCACTATCGGGTCGTCTCATCCATCTTCCCCCCATACATTCACAAGCAGTCAAGTTGAGCATCACTGTATTGTATTGACTATATTCATATTTCCTGCAGATCTTTTTATTACTCTGTAATGTGCACCGTCCGCTCGCAACTACCACCCAGTTCCCTGTACTTTCTCAGTCTCACCTCATCCTTTTGACAGGCCTGCTCATTCACCAGTTCCTTGGCTAAGAGTTCCCTCACAAAGGGATACCGCTCCAGACTGGTTTCATCCACCCGGTAATACACCCACTGGGCCTGCTTTTCCCCAGTAATCAGGCGGGCAAAGCGGAGCTTGGTCAGATGCCGCGAGGCATTAGACTGACTGATTTTCAGCACCTCTTCCAAATCACAGACGCACAGTGTTTCCTTGTTTAGCAAGTTCAAAATTCGCAACCGGGTTACATCACCCAGAGCCTTCACTATTTCAACTACATCCATTACAGCCACCTCACACACTTTTAATGCGTCATTGATTTCACAATATGATTATATGCAATTTTTCGCATATAAGTCAAGGGAATCGCTGCCTATTTTTAGGTTGCAGCAGCCAAAGGCTCTTGTCCTCATACTGAAACAGGTATACCTGCTAAAGCATTACGTTTAAATGGGAATATTAATCAACCTAACATAACTCCCATCATGCTGAAGGGCCTCTCTTTTCAGAAAGCGAGGCCCTTTTGTTCCCGTTTTTACTGGGACAAGTATTGGCATTATCTAATGGTACTCCACATTCATCCTGTATGCGGTAGATGCCACTATTATGTCATGATTCGCTGACAAACATCGGTGATAAAAGCTTCCTGATCTTGATCCTCTGAGAATCCCATGTCCATGAGTACATACGACGTTGCCGTAATGTTAGCCTTTTTTAACAGCATCTTTGCACAGGCCATTTTGCATCCGTCGATGGCGATTACTTCGCTGGCCTCCGCCGCTGCTTTTAAAAAACGTGGATACCCTGCACCGATGCCGGCCAAACAACTTGTGCCACAGCGGGCATAACCTACCTCCCGTAATTTACGCCCGACCTTATCACTTACCGCTCCCTCGCTACAGCACCCAGAACAAGTATAGAGAATCCGGGTCAACTCATTAGGTTCCGCATTATTGCACGCCATATATTTCCCCTCCATTTAATTATTGCTAACTCAGTGTAATCCGTTTGTTGTTTTACAAAAGATAAAACAGAAATCCCGAAACAGTTGACATCAAAATAACCGATCCAATAAAAGCCACTACCAGTCTTTTTTGAAAGATTGAATTTAACATTACGATTTCCGGCATACTTGCCCCGGCTGAGCTGATAACAAGTGCCATGACGGCCCCTGCGCTCATTCCTTTAGCAATAAGAATTTGAGATACGGGGATCATGGCAGATAGGCGGACATACAAGGGGATGCCAACAATCGCCGCCAAGGGAATGAGCCACCATGAGTCGCCGCCCAGATAGGTAGAGATCCATTCGGTCGGCACAACCTCGTGAATAAACGCGCCGATGCCTGCACCAAATAACAAGTAAGGATACACCGCTTTCATAAGGTCGATCGTCTCTTTCCATGCTGTGGCAACACTAAAGGTCGCCGTGGTCGCATCGATATTTTGTACGGCTACCTCCTTCACTGCATTTTCAAAGCCCATCTTTTCAAGGGCAAATCCGATAACAATGGATAACACAGAGGTAATCAGCGTATAAAAGGTGGCCACTTTCCATCCCAAGGCAAATACCATGAGTGTTAGGATGGTTGGATCTAAAATCGGTGAAGAAAACAGAAAAATCATGACAATACCAAACCGAACCTTCTTATTTAATAAATTCACAACAATCGGAATGGTAGAGCAAGAACAAAAGGGGGTCACAAAAGCAAATACAATCGCCCCCAACGCACCAACAAAAGAGTTTTTACCGGAAAGCCACATATTGACCTTGTCGTAAGGAATCCAAATTTGGACTAAATTAATCAAAAAACTAATTCCCACAAACAATACAGATAGTTCTAAAATAAGTGTAGCAAAGGTTGTAACGATCTCATACATATTTCCTCACCTCTCCCTTATAACTTGCATTTTGCAAGTATATGACTAAAAAAGAATTCACCGTACCGGTGAACAGCATACGCTGGATTGAGCCAAACTCCTATTTAACAAATGAATAGAACGAATAACGGTCTCTTTTTCAAATTCGGTCATATACGAAAACACTTCCTGGAAATAGCGGTTCATTTGCTCGCTGATCTCCGTTACTGCGCAGGACCCCTGCTCTGTCAAAGAAAGCATATATACTCGTCGATCCTCAGGCTGTTCCATTTTAGCCACTAACCCCAGCTTCACCAGTGTTTGAACCTGCCTGCTAAATGTCGTGATATCCATGCCCAGAGCATCGGCTACTTCCTGCATTGAGGGTCCTTTTCGCTTATTGACTTCATACAAAATATGGCTCTGAACAACTGATAGATCCGGTTCACTAATCTTGCAGCCACACTTGTCGATTAATCCCAATCGCCGCGTCATCAGGTGAAAGGTCTCCCTGATTTGCTCTATCTCCAAAATCCTCACCTCGCCCTCATATTACCAGCATCAGTTGCATTTTGCAAGTAATACTTCGAAAAATTTTTCCATCTGCATTCACTCGGCATGCTCTATAAAAAAAATTTACTCCAAGACATTTTCGTATTGCATAATACAACCATTGTAGCATACAATACTGATAAGGAGGTGAACTCACCATGACCGACCTATCGCAGATTAAAACCTTGCGCCACGACATGCGGCTCTTAGCCCGCAAGATGGAGCTTATGACCAAGTGCGAAGCAAGCTGCTGTGGCATTACCCTGACCCAATGCCACCTCCTAACGGAAATCGGCTGGGCTGGTACGGCATCCCTCAATACCCTGTCCGAACGCCTGGGCGTGGATAAGAGCACCATGAGCCGCAACATTGAGATTCTCGTGACCGACGGCCTGGTCAGCCGTACGACCGACCCGGACAACCGGCGAGCCATCACCATCATGCTGACCGATGCGGGCCGCCAGCTCTTTGATCAAGTAGAAGCCAGCATGACCCAGTTCTATGAAACGCTCTTTCAGGCTCTGCCGGCCAACAAACGCAGCCAGGTTCTGGAAAGCCTGGAGATCCTGCTTGAGGCCATTCCCGCCGGCCGCTGGTGCTAGCCGGAGAAACATCCCCCATAAGGAGGTAATCGATGGAAGCCATTCGTGAACAAGTACGGAAAAAATATGCGGCCGCTATTACTAAGGGCCAAAGCTGCTGCGGCAGTGACTGCTCCTGTAACCCGGTGACCGGCAACCTCTACCAAACAGGTGAACTAGACGGACTGCCCGAGGACCTCGTGGCATCCTCCTTTGGCTGCGGCAATCCCACCGCCCTGGCAACGCTGCATGCCGGAGAAACAGTACTCGACCTGGGTAGTGGCGCGGGCCTGGACGTGCTGCTCTCCGCCAGGCGAGTCGGTCCCGGCGGTAAAGCCTACGGCCTCGATATGACCGACGAAATGCTGGCGGCGGCCAGGGCTAATCAAAGCCGTGCCGGCGTTACTAACGCCGAATTTATCCAAGGCCATATTGAGGCCATTCCCCTGCCCGACAATACCGTTGACGTCATTGTCTCCAACTGCGTCATCAATCTCTCGGGCGATAAAGACCGGGTACTCACCGAGGCGTACCGGGTGCTGAAACCGGGCGGCCGGCTGGCCATATCCGACATTGTGCTGGTGCGATCGCTACCACCCGGCATCCAGCAAAATCTGGCCGCCTGGTCAGGCTGCGTCGCCGGGGCTTTAGAAGCAGACGACTACCGCCGTAAACTGACGGCCGCCGGCTTTACCGCCGTTGAGCTGGTCACCACCCGCGTCTATGACTTCACCGATGAAGGGGCCACCCAATTCCTGCCTGACCTGAAACCAGTGGAACGACAGGCGCTAAGAGGCGCACTCATCAGCGCCTTTATCCGGGCAAAAAAACCAACTGCCCCACTCCGGCCAGGCGCTGACTATACCCTACGTCCGGCCAAACCGGATGATCTTCCCGCCATCGAAAGCCTATTGACTGCTAATGGCCTGCCTACGGCCGGCATAGCCGAGCACCTATCCAGCTTCGTCATCGCCGATACAAATGGCGTAGCCGGCGTCATTGGCCTGGAGCTGGCCGACGGAACCGCCTTATTGCGTTCACTGGCCGTAAGTGGCGACTGGCGTAAACGGGGCCTGGGCGGCGCATTGGTTACCCAGGCACTCGAACTGGCCCGCCAAGCGGGGGCCACCATCGCCTATCTCTTAACCAACACCGCCGAACAATTTGTCGCCCGCTGGGATTTTACCCCTATTGCCTGGAACGATATTCCGGCCAGCCTATTAAAGAACTCGGCCTTAGCGGCGTTATGCCCCGCCACCAGCACCTGCATGCAAAAAAATTTATAGTGTGTCCATACTAAAATAATCAATGAAATGGAGCGATGAGTTTATGAAAAAAATGCAAATCTTTGAACCGGCCATGTGTTGCCCCACCGGCTTATGCGGTGTCGGTGTTGACCCCGAACTGCTGCGAATTTCCGCCGTGCTCAACGCATTAAAGAAAAATGGCATCGAAATCGACCGCTTTAATCTCACCGACGCCCCGATGGAATTTATCAATAACGAAGCTGTCAACAGGCTGATTAATGCCCACGGCGTCGATCAACTGCCTGTTACCGTCGTCGACGGGGAAATTGTGATCACCGGCCGCTACCCGGCCAATGAGGATTTTATCAGCATTCTCCAAATCTCGGCCAATCTACTGGGCGAAGCGCCCGACACAGCGAAAGATAAACCGAAAAATGAAGGCGGTTGCGGCTGCTCCGGCGGCAAGTGCTGCTAACCGGCGTACCGGCGCGGTCACTTCACTCACCGCGGCATGCCCTTAAAACACGGAGGTAAAGTGCCATGGAACTGTTTAATCCCCAAAAGATCACGCTGACCAAATATCTTTTCTATACCGGCAAAGGCGGCGTCGGCAAGACTTCAACAGCCTGCGCCACCGCCGTCACCCTGGCCGACAGCGGCAAAAAGGTGTTGCTCATCAGTACCGACCCTGCTTCCAACCTGCAGGACGTATTTCGCACCGAACTGACTGGCCAGGGCGTGCCCATCCCGGAAGTGCCCGGCCTGGTGGTAGCCAACTTAGACCCGATCCAGGCGGCTGCCGAATACCGGGAAAGTGTCCTTGCTCCCTATCAGGGCAAACTGCCCGCCGCCGTGCTGCAGCATATGGAAGAACAGCTTTCCGGCTCCTGCACGGTGGAAATTGCCGCCTTCAATGAATTTTCCCGTTTCATTACCGATGAAGCGCTGCAACAGCAATACGACCACATCCTATTCGATACCGCGCCAACCGGTCACACCCTACGCATGCTGCAGCTTCCTTCGGCCTGGAGCAATTTCATCAGTGAAAGCACTCACGGAGCATCCTGCCTGGGTCAGCTTGCCGGTTTGGAAAGTAAAAAAGCCATGTATAAGCAGGCAGTGGAAACACTGGCCGACGGAAAACAAACCACACTCCTTCTGGTATCCCGCCCCGAAGTCGCACCGCTCAAGGAAGCGGCGCGGGCGGCACAGGAACTGGCCGACCTCGGCGTGACCAACCAGGCCCTGGTCATCAACGGCGTGCTGGCCGCCTATGACGACAGCATATCGGAAAGCTTGTACCACAAACAAGAGCAAGCGCTGGCCGCCATGCCGCCGGCTTTAGCAAGCCTTACCGCCTACCAGATTCCGCTCCGGGCCTACAACATTACCGGCATCGACAATGTCAGGGCTTTGCTCACACAAGATCATTATGTTGTCCGGAATGAGAAACTCCAGGCCCAGAACATTCCCCTGCTTACCAATGTGATCGGCGACCTGTACAGCTCCAACAAAAAGGTCATCTTCACCATGGGTAAGGGCGGTGTTGGCAAAACCACCATTGCAGCGGCCATTGCCATGGGATTAGCCGCCAGAGGCAAAAAGGTGCACCTGACCACAACTGATCCGGCTGCCCATCTACAGTTCGTCATCAGCGAAACCGCCAACATCACAACAAGCCGCATTGATGAACAGGACGAACTAAAAAAATACCAGGACGAAGTCCTGGCTAAAGCCCGCGAAACCATGTCTGCTGAAGATATCGCCTATGTCGAGGAAGATTTACGCTCCCCCTGCACACAGGAGATTGCTGTTTTCCGGGCATTCGCCCAGATTGTAGAGAAGGCAGAAGACCAGGTGGTTGTCATCGATACCGCCCCAACCGGCCACACACTGTTGCTGCTCGATTCCACCCAGAGCTACCACAAGGAAATCGAGCGTTCTCATGGCGACATCCCCGAAGAGGTCAAAAAGCTGCTGCCGCGGCTGCGCAATGCCGCTGAAACCGAGGTCATCATCATTACCCTGGCTGAAGCCACACCGGTCTATGAAGCGCTGCGCCTGGAAGAAGACTTGAAACGGGCGGGCATTGCCACCAAATGGTGGGTCATCAACGCTTCCCTG
>NZ_DATMXX010000404.1:0-4622 GCF_035561255.1 Sporomusa sp.
TATGTATATTGCGCGTTTCTCTTAGGTTACCACTGCATTAATAATAACCCATTTACGAACTATTACGCCAAATCACTGAAAATATAAATCAGGTTGGTTTATTTTCATGCTATGATGAATATACCCCAACCCCTTTTACTATCAAATGATAACTATATACAACGCATTAAAGTTTTGCTGTTTAATCCTCACAACCCTATTTATTGCAAGTATTATGCCAACCATGAAAGAATTCAAAATAAACAGTCTATTGCTGTCAAACCAGGTACTCACCCCTATTTTTTGACTGATAATAACTCAATGTACTATACAGATGCTATTCTACTGCTCCATAAGTGTTACCTTGGACTATTTACATTGCGCAATAAAATTACACATTTTACACACTCCAAGATAACACTTACTTTAGGTCAATTACCAGTCTATTCACCTACCTCATTAAAAGAGCCTGGAAAAATTGCTTTAACTAGTTTTTAATCGAATACAGTCGCATCTTGTTATATAGAGTGTTGCGGGATATCCCTAATTCCTTAGCTACTCGACTAACATTTCCAGCAAATGCATTGAGCTTATTAATTATCTTAGTTCTCTCTGTAAATCCCGCTATCTTTTGCCTCTGCTTCCGGTTAAAAACAGTCTCATCTGCTTGGATTGTTGCCAGTTCCATAAGCGAAGCTGGTACATAAAGCACTTCAGGTAAATGCCCCACAGTAATAACCCCATTTTCAGCTAAACATGCCGCGTGTTCGACCACATTTTGCAGCTCCCGGACGTTACCGGGCCAGTGATATCCATTTAAATAATCAATGACTTCAGATTCCGCAGAAAATTCACGCCCCTGTTCGCGGCTTAACTTTCCTAAAAAATGTTCAAAAAGCGGTTGTATATCTTCACGGCGATCTCGCAACGGAGGAATCATGATCGATAAAACATTCAATCTATAATATAGATCAAGCCGAAAGGTTCCTTTTTCTACTTCTTCCAGCAGATTCTTGTTTGTAGCACAAATCAAGCGAATGGTAATCGGAATTATCTTATCGCTACCAATACGCGTCACTTTTCTTTCTTGTATCACTCTAAGTAAGGCTGTCTGCTGTTCGAGAGGCATGTCACCAATTTCATCCAAGAAAAGAGTTCCGCCAGAAGCTATTTCAAACTTCCCCAGCTTACCGCCTCGTTTTGCCCCTGTAAAAGCCCCTTCATCATAACCAAATAGCTCACTGCCAATCAGCTCCCGTGGGATCGCACCGCAATTGACAGCCACAAATGGGCCATTATGATTGGCACTCCGGTTGTGAATAGCCTGAGCAAATATTTCTTTACCTGTGCCACTTTCACCATTGATTAGAACAGTTGAGGCAGTGGCCGCAGCCCGGGTTCCAACATGTATAGCTTCGCAGATTTGAATACTTTTTCCAATAATATCGCTGAACTGAAAAGTTGCTGAGTTGTCAATAAAACGATTTACCATGGTTTTTACTTGTTTGATAGGTTTGAGAAAAATGATGCCACCAGTTATTACGTCTTGCTCATTAATTATAGGATTACGAGAAGCCACACAAGGGCATCTGCTCCCGTGGGAATCTACTATTATTTCTACATCCTGATAACTTTTACTAGTAGTTAGAATCTCCCCGGATCTACTGTCAAATAGTCGCTTAAGTTCTATTCCCAAAACGTGTTGCTCCGACTTTCCGAGCATAGCCTTGCCTGCAGGGTTTATTTCTATTACAACCTCATTGTTATCAACTATAAGCACGCCATCGGAAACGGTATTAAAAAAATTGGTCATCTTTTTGTTAATCAAAGCCAATTCACAATTTTTTTGGTAAATACCTAACTGAGCAGTGATAGCTTCAGCAATAACTACCACAATTCCCAATGTATGCAAATGAGACGCATGGGACGCGTAGGATATATCTAGAACACCAATAATCCGTCCATTAGAATCAAAGATAGACGCTGCCGAGCAGGAAAAAGAATGAATTTCTTTACAATAATGCTCCGCACCCGATACCTGTAGTGATTTTCCCAGTTTGATCACTGTACCAATAGCATTAGTCCCGACCGCTTCTTCCCGCCAGCTAACGCCAGGATAAAAGTATCTAGTCATCGGATTCTGGCGAATATCTTCGTCGCACAACATTTCAAGAACGCAGCCATTTTCGTCAGTTAATACAACGATAAAGCCAGATCCTTTAAAAAATTTATGAAGCTTAGACATAAAGGGTTTTGCTATCTCAATAAGCTTTGCTTTTTCTTTCAAAAGCTTATGCAGGTTCAAATCATCCAACCTATGGTGAATTTTATCATCATAAGGATCTATCCCCACATGATAACACCTGTCCCACGACTCAGCAATCGGCTGGCGAACTTTGCACTTATAGGGATTACCTGTATTTATAAATTCTTCCCATTCCACGTAAACAGGGTCCATCATGGGCAAAGCTACAATCGTCATACAGGCCACTCCTTTCTTATTAGCCATTCACTTTATGCTATAGAATCGCAACCAACGTGCATTACCACCGCACGATTAACCACCACCTACGGGCGGGAACAAGCCAACCCGGTCACCATTGCTTACAATCTGATCAAACTCACACCCTATGCCATTTACCATAATCAAGTGAATCTCGGTCGGATTAATTTCAATTTTTTTCACTAAATCAAGTACTGAACTTCCAGCAGGCACATCTACTGTTATTACTCCATACGGACTTGATGGCGCATAACGCCTCAATGTAGCATATAAACGCACTTCCACGACCATACAAATCCCCCTAAAATTATTTTAAATGAAGCGGTGTAATGCCAACTTATCGAAAATGGCCATCTTAGTATTAGTTAAAAGCCGGGCTTAAGCCCGGCTTTTTTAAATTGGTTAGAAATTGAAGACTTCGTCGATTTCTTCAGGCGTGAAGTCCCAAACAGCATTATGCGGCGGGCATGGCTCATATTCAAAGAATTCAGGTAAACGGTCATGGGCGTTAGTAAAGCCAGCTGCCGTATTAAAGGCTCGCTCTGCTTTAAGAATCGATTTGCCGAGATCAGTTACGTCGTCAGCGGTCAGCGACAAACCATAGCGGGCATTGATCATATCGACCAGCGCATTGAATCCTTCAGGAATATCCAGGATAGCGAAGGCAATGAAGAGACACATGCCAGTACTATCAACAGCAGCAGTGGCAATTTGCAGGTTACGGGAAAGTTCTATTTGACCTTCCTTCTTAAGCGGATCTACATAACCGCCAACTTTTAGGATGTTTGTGGCAATACAGTAACCAGACGTATGGTCGGCTCCCATAGGCGTAGTGGCATAGGTCAGACCGATACCTTTAATGGAACGCGGATCATACGCCGGGATAGCCTGATCTTTAACAACAGGAGTACGGAATAGACCGCAGACCTTACCGACAATCGCTGTACCGCCACCAATTATCCGGCCAAGCGGGGTAGGAGTGGCGATTTGTTTGACAGCGTCCAAAGCAGCCTTGCCATCGCCCCAAGGAAGCAAGCCGCCTTCGATAGCGGTCGCTATAGCAACAGAAACGTCGATAGCATCTACGCCAACATCGTCCATAGCACGGTCAATATATGCGATGTCATCCAGATCCTGAATACCGGCGTCAGCGCCAAGGGCCCAGATGGTTTCATACTCAAAACCACTCGTGATGTATTTGCCGTTCTTATCCGGATACCACTGTGAACAACGAATGATACAGCCAGTATGGCAACCGTGGGAGACTTTGCCTTCGCCGCCACGCTCACTAATCGTAGCATTCAAAGTTTCGCCGGAGATTTTGTCATTCCAGTCGATGCGGCCAGCAGTGAAATTCTTAGCAGGCAAACCACCAGCTTCATTGATGATGTTAACCAACACGTCTGTACCATATGCTGGCAATGCCTGACCGGTAACCGGATGGGTAGTCAAAGCCTTGGCAAACGCTCTAGCTGCTGCCTTGAATTCCTCTGGTTTTGCGAGGGTAACACCAGGGGCGCCGGTGTCATCAATGATAAGCGCTTTTACCTTCTTTGAACCCATCACTGCACCCAGACCGCCACGACCAGCACTACGGATGTTGCCTTCAGGATCTTTAAAGGAAATATTTGCGGTAGGCAGACGATATTCACCAGCCGGCCCTGCCAGGGCGATACCAACTTTTGCACCATATTTTTCATTTAAGACTTTAATCGCTTCGTAGTTGCCACAACCGCCGAGGATTTCAGCCGGAGCATCCTCTATGGTTACACCATTCATATCAATTTTAAGTATATAGAATTGGTCTTCTGCAGGCAGTCCTTCAATAACAAGAGCTTTAATACCCATTTTAGCCATCTTCTGGGAGAAAGTTCCACCACTGTTACTTTCCTTGATGGTACCAGTCAGTGGGCTCTTAGCACCTACTGAGAGCCGGCCGGACTGAGCAGCATTAGTACCACTTAGGAAACCAGGGGCAAGAATCAGCTTGTTGTTTTTTCCCAGCGCATGGCATGTAGGCTTAACTTCATCGTTGACGAAGTTTGAAGTAAGTGCGCGACCTGCAATACCTGCATACTTCTCGGGGGTCTCACTTGTTGTGACTTCCTTGGTTGTCATGTTTACACGGATAAATTTATTC
>NZ_DATMXX010000405.1:0-53202 GCF_035561255.1 Sporomusa sp.
CTAGTATAGTATATTTAGGTCAAATTTATAGCTTAGTTACTTCACCAATCCAACCAAATTTGTCCGCTACGCGGCCCTGTTGAATGCTGGTAATATAGTCAAACAGTTTTTGAGAGGTTTCGCCTGTTTGGTTATTATTAATGACGATATTCTTGCCATGCCAGGATAGCTCGCCAACTGGTGAAATGACCGCAGCTGTACCTGAACCGAATACCTCTTTCAGGCGGCCCTCGGCATGAGCAGCATATACTTCATCAATCGAGATGCGGCGTTCGGTCACTTTCATACCCCAGTCTTTTGCCACCTGAATGACAGAGCGGCGGGTAATGCCATTTAAAATACTGCCATTGAGTTCTGGGGTAATAATCTCGTCGTCAATTTTAAAGAAGATATTCATAGTGCCGACTTCTTCAATATATTTCTGTTCAAGCGCGTCAAGCCACAGCACCTGGGTATAGCCTTCTTTTTTAGCTTCTTCCGAAGCCTTGAGGCTGGCGGCATAGTTAGCCGGTGTCTTGGCTTCGCCCAGCCCCCCCTTAACGGCGCGTACATAGTTTTCTTCAACCTTAATCTTGACAGGTTTGAAGCCAGATGCGTAATAGGCGCCAACTGGGGAGAGAATGATGAAGAGTGTGTATTCGTCGGCAACTTTTACACCGACGAAGGGATCAACTGAAATAACGAACGGACGAATGTACAGAGATGTTCCCAGCGATTGTGGCACCCAATCCTTGTCAACTTCAATCAATTTATTCAAACCGGCATGTAATAAATCAACATCCATTTGCGGGATGCTTAAAATGTCAGCTGAATTGTTAAACCGTTTCAGGTGATCGACAGGACGGTACACCACGATGCGGTTATCTTCCGTACGGAAGGCTTTCATACCTTCAAAGATGGCTTGTCCATAATGCAGCACCATAGCTGCCGGAGAAATGCCAAAGTCACCATACGGAACGATGCGGGGGTTATACCAGCCTTTGCCTGATTGATAGTCCATGACAAACATATGGTCGGTAAAGATCTTGCCAAATCCAAGTTTGTCGTCTGCAGGGAGTGTGCCGCGTTTATCAGCCAGTGTAACAGCGATATCAGTCATGTTAACAGGCCTCCTTGGGTTGTATATTTATGGATATTATAGTTTGATTTTTGTATACATGTCAAGGCGTTTTTGCTGTTTCTCCATTATGGACTTGGCAACAGTGACAGCCTGTCCAACCTGAGCGGGCGATGTCCCCCCCAAAGAATTACGGGCAGCCACACAGGTTTCGATGGTAATGGCGACTAAAATATCGGTGTCAAACAGCGGCGAAAAATTTTTAAACTCTGCCAGGGTCAAATCTGTCAGGTTTTTTTGCTCACCTAAGCAATAGGCTACACATTTGCCGACAACTTCATGCGCCTGCCGGAATGGCAACCCTTTTTTAACAAGATAATCTGCCATATCAGTTGCATTGGAAAAGTCGGTTTTAAGCGCCTGCCGCATTGTACCGGAATTGACCTTCATGCCTCTGAGCATCGCAGCATACACTGTCAGGCTGAATTTCACAGTGTCAATGGTGTCAAACAACCCTTCTTTGTCTTCTTGCAGATCTTTATTGTATGCCAGCGGGAGACCTTTTGCCACTGTCAACATAGCCATCAGATGACCGAAAACGCGTCCGGTCTTGCCCCGCACCAGCTCGGCGACGTCAGGGTTTTTCTTTTGCGGCATAATACTGGAACCGGTACAATGGGCATCGTCAAGCTCAATAAAGGAGAACTCGGTGGATGACCACAAGATGATCTCCTCACTTAACCGGCTTAAATGCATCATCAAAATTGACGCAAACGACAAAAATTCCAGGATATAGTCCCGGTCACTTACCGCATCAATACTATTTTCGTAGATGCGGCCAAAGTTTAGTTCTCTGGCAACAAGTTCCCTGTCAATGGGAAATGTGGTGCCGGCTAAAGCGCCTGCACCAAGAGGCATAATATCTGCCGACTCCCACACCCCGCCCAAACGCCTGAAGTCCCGCTCAAACATGAAAAAGTAGGCTATCATATGGTGGGCAAAAAGGATGGGCTGGGCCCGCTGCAGATGGGTATAACCAGGCATAATTGTCTCCGGATATCGATGGGCGGTATCAAGAACAGCCTGCTCCAGGTCAAAAAGCAGGGTGCCGATTTCGGCCACTTGCTCCCTGACATACATATGGGTATCAAGGGCCACTTGGTCGTTCCGGCTGCGGGCAGTGTGCAGCCGGCCGCCGGTCGGGCCGATGCGTTCAGTCAGACGTTTTTCAATATTCATGTGGATATCTTCAAGCGATACCTCAAAGCTGAAGTTGCCTGCTTCAATATCGGCAAGAATGCTGTTTAAGCCGTCAATAATCAGCTTAGCATCGTCAGTGCTGATGATGCCGCACTTAGCCAGCATGCCGGCATGAGCAATACTACCGGCAATATCCTGCCGGTACATGCGGCTGTCAAAAGAAATGGAGGAGGTAAACTCCTCCACCATAACATCAGTGTTTTTGGCGAAACGTCCGCCCCATAATTTACTCATTACTTTTCTTGGCCTCAGCTTTCATCATGGCCCGAACCTTAAGGGGCAGTCCAAAGAGGTTGATAAAGCCCTCGGCATCGCCGTGGTTATATAATTCTTCGCTATCGCCAAAGGTTACAATTTTTTCGTTGTAGAGCGAATATGGCGATTTCGCGCCGGCGCTCATGATGTTGCCTTTGTAGAGTTTCATCCGGACAGTGCCGGTAACAGTCTGTTGTGTCGAATCGACAAACGCATCAAGTGCTTCACGGAGGGGGGCAAACCACATGCCGTCATACACCAGTTCAGCATATTTAATCGCAACCTGTTCTTTATAATGCATAGTTGCCCGGTCCAGGGTCAGGTATTCCAGTTCACGGTGAGCAAAATATAAGATCGCTCCACCGGGATTCTCGTACACGCCACGGGATTTCATCCCAACAAGACGGTTTTCGACGATATCGGCAATACCAATGCCATTGGCGGCACCGATCTCATTGAGTTTGGTGAGGAGCGCCACAGCGTCCAGCTTGACACCGTCAACAGACACTGGAATACCTTTTTCAAAACCCACCTCAATGTAGAGCGGTTGATCAGGTGCTTTTTCCGGTGGGGTAGTAATCAGATACACATCATCAGCCGGTTCGTTGGCCGGGTTCTCCAGATCAGCACCTTCATGGCTCAGATGCCAGATGTTGCGGTCCATGCTGTAGGGGCGTGCTTTGGAAACAGGCACAGGAATGCCGTGTTTTTCGGCATAGTCGATGGCATCTTCGCGGGAACGGATGTCCCATAGGCGCCAGGGAGCAATGATTTTAAGATGAGGAGCCAGTGCTTTTACAGTAAGCTCGAAACGAACCTGGTCGTTGCCTTTACCTGTTGCGCCATGGCAGATGGCATCAGCGCCTTCTTTCAGGGCAATCTCAACAAGTGCCTTGGCAATGATCGGGCGGGCAAAGGAAGTCCCTAACAGGTATTTGCCTTCATATACAGCGCCGGCCTTAAGGGTCGGCCAAACATAGTCTTCGACAAACTCAGCTGTCAGGTCTTCAATATATACTTTGCTGGCGCCTGATTTAATAGCCTTTTCACGGACAGGGGCCAGTTCATCGCCCTGCCCAACATCAGCGCACATCGCAATAACTTCGCAATGATAGTTCTCTTTCAGCCAGGGAATAATAACCGAGGTATCCAGGCCACCGGAGTAGGCCAGTACAACCTTTTTGATTTCACTCATTATAAATTGCCTCCTATTGTCGATATGGTTTCCCAGGTTTTCCTATTGTAAAGTTTACAGGAACCCAGTGAAATTGTCTATATGGTAAAGGAAATTGAAAAGTACGTGTGTTAAAATAACCGTCCGCTCGGCATACTCCCGTAACCAAAAAAGTCATGAGCAGCCGGAACTTGTTAGAAATGTCCAGATGCGAGGCGCACCGGAAAAACGTGCAGCGCCGCGTACTGGCGTACGCAAGCAATCGTTTTGAGGAGCAACGAAGCAGGTGGGCGTTTATAACAAGTTCTAAAATATTTGGCACAAGTTCAAAGGCTAATCGGCCATAAGAAGGGCTAATATGGCTTTTTGCACGTGCAGGCGATTCTCCGCCTCATCAAATACTACCGAGTTTGGCCCTTCGATAACATCATCACTAATCTCCTCGCCGCGGTGGGCGGGCAGGCAGTGCATCACGATGGTATCTTTCTTGGCCGCCTGCAGGATGGCGTTGTTAATCTGGAAGCCGGCAAAGGCTTGTTTACGGATAGCCTGCTCGCCCTCTTTGCCCATGCTGGCCCATACGTCGGTGTACAACACGTCGGCATCTTTAGCGGCAGCAAAAGGATCATCGAGAATGGTTATTTTACTGCCGGACAGTTTGGCATCCACAGCAGCCTGCTCAACAATCGTTGCATCAGGCGCATAGTTGGCCGGGGTGGCCACACTGATATCCATACCGACCTTGGCACAGATATGTAAAAGCGAGTTGACCATATTGTTGCCGTCCCCAATATAACACAGCTTACGGCCTTTTAAGTCACCTTTGTGTTCAAGGGCGGTAAAGATATCCGCCATTGCCTGGCAGGGGTGCAGCAGGTCTGTCAGCGCGTTAATAACAGGCACTGTGGCATGCTCAGCCAGTTCTTCCACCTCCAGGTGGGAGAAGGTCCGAATCATAATTCCGTCAACATAACGGGATAATACGCGGGCCGTATCCTTAACCGGTTCGCCCCGGCCAATTTGCAGATCGTTGGAAGAAAGGAACAGTGCCGAACCGCCTAACTGCCACATGCCGACCTCAAATGATACCCGGGTACGGGTTGACGACTTTTGGAATATCATGCCCAGTGTCTTGCCTTTTAACAGCGGGTGTGGCTCACCTGCTTTTTGCTTGGCTTTTAATATCCTGGCAAAATCAAAAATTTGATATATCTCATCAACAGATAAATGATGTACTGATAAAAAATCTTTCCCTTTAAGGCTCATTCCTCATACACTCCCCCATGATTAAAGTTGTACAGCCGCCAGTGTTTTATCTAATATGGCGATCAATTCGTCCACATGACCTTTAGTGATAATCAGCGGCGGTACAAACCGGAGTACATCGCCGGCGGTGCAGTTAATAATCGCACCCTGGTTCATGCAGCTATTAACGATGTCCCGCCCTGGTAGAGTGAGTTTGGCGCCAACAATCAGACCTTTGCCGCGTACCTCGCTAATAATTGCCGGATATTTTTCTTTGAGCACATTAAGCTGTGCCATCAGGTATTCACCCATTGCCTGCGCGTTAGTGAGCAGCTTTTCCGACTGAATAGTGTCCAGCACCGCATTTGCAGCGGCACAGGCCAGCGGATTACCGCCAAAGGTAGAACCATGGTCACCAGGCCCAAAGGCAGCAGCAACCTTATCGGTGGCAATAAACGCGCCGATCGGCACGCCGCCTGCTAATCCTTTGGCCAGGGTAACGATGTCAGGCTTAATGCCTAAATGCTCATAAGCGAACATCTTGCCGGTACGGCCAATCCCGGTCTGAATTTCATCAAGGATTAAGAGCGCGCCATACTTGTCACACAGATCCCGAACTTTGATAAAGTAGTCCTGATCCGGCATGTTAATGCCGCCTTCGCCCTGAATAGGCTCAAGCATTACGGCGCATGTTTTGTCAGATATAAGGGCTTCAAGAGCGGCAATATCATTAAACGGTACATGGGTAAAGCCGCCTGGCAGCGGTTCATAGCCATGCTGGTATTTGGGCTGAGCCGTAGCTGTCAGGGTTGCCAGTGTACGCCCGTGGAAAGATTGCTCAGCGGTGATGATTTGAACCTTATCCGCATTGATTGCCTTGCCATATTTACGGGCCAGTTTAATGGCCCCTTCGTTGGCCTCTGCGCCACTGTTGCCAATAAATATTTTGTTAAGGCCGCTTGCGCTTACTAGTGTCTTGGCAAGGGTAACCTGGGCCTCGGTATAGTAAAGATTAGAACAGTGAATCAGTTTACCGGCTTGCCCGGCCACGGCAGCAACCAGTTTAGGGTGGGCGTGACCCAGAACATTGACGGCTATACCGGCTAGAAAATCTATATATTTGTTACCTTCATTATCATAGACATAGGGTCCTTCACCATGACTAAGGACCATCTGATACCGCGCGAACACCGGCATATAGTTGGTCCGGTCAATATCAATTACCGTTTGTTTATCCACTGATGTACCTCCTGTATTTAACCACTTCGGTACCGATCCCCTCGGTGGTAAAGATCTCTAACAACAGTGAATGGGGTTTGCGGCCATCAATAATATGGGTTTTGGCTACCCCGGCTGCCAGTGCTTTTACACAGGCCTCCACTTTGGGGATCATCCCGCCTTCAATGCTGCCTGATTTAATCATCTCCTGAGCTTCTGCCAGTGACAAGGTTGATACAAAGCTGCTTTTGTCGCTATAGTCGCGATAAATACCCTCAACGTCAGTAATCAGGGCCAGTTTCTCAGCCCCTAAGGCTGCAGCCAGTTCACCGGCCACATAGTCGGCGTTAATGTTGTAGGTAGCGCCATCTTTGCCAATGCCGATTGGTGAAATAACCGGGATATAGCCTTGATCCAGCAATGTCTCGATAATACCGGTATTCAGTTTCAGCACATCGCCAACAAAACCGATATCAACCTCTTTGGTTTGACCGTTCTCACGGACTTTCGCCAAATGCTTGGCCGCAATAATCAGGTCGGCATCTTTGCCGCTTAAGCCGACTGCTTTGGCCCCGAGAAAGTTTAGATTTTTAACGATTTCACTGTTAATTTTGCCGACAAGCACCATCTCGGCAATCTCCACAGTCTCGGCATCTGTTACCCGCAGACCACTGACAAAGCTGGATTCCTTACCAAGTCTTTTGAGCATGCCGGTGATTTCCGGTCCGCCACCGTGAACAACAACAGGACGAATACCGGCGTATTTAAGAAAGATAATGTCCTGCATTACATTTTTCTTGAGTTCATCATTAAGCATGGCATTGCCGCCGTATTTAATCACAATTGTATTGCCGGCAAACCGCTGCAGGTATGGCAGAGCTTCAATAAGCACAGCCGCTTTTTCTACCGAATTAATCATATTCATCATCCCTTCCCATTTTAACCTTATTGTAACGATGCTGAATCAAAGCGTTGCGGTATGAGGTTCTTGACAGCATCAGGTAGTATATTCACCGTTAATCTTGACATACTCATACGAAAAATCGCAGGTCCACACGGTAGCTACCGCATCGCCTAAACCTAAATCGATGGTAATTGCTATATCTTTGGCAGCCATGACTGCTTTGAGTTTGTCGGTGTCAAAGCCAACTGCTCCCTGCCCATTGACAACAATGGTTAAGTCACCAATAACCAGCGATGTTTTTTCCGGTTGGCTCTGGGCGCCGGAATAACCGACTGCGCATAAGATGCGCCCCCAGTTGGGGTCCTGACCGAAAAAAGCGGTCTTAACAAGCGGTGATTTGGCGATCGCCATCGCAGCACATTTCGCTTCAGCAAAGGATACCGCTCCGGTGACGTTAATCTCTAAAAACTTAGTGGCCCCTTCCCCGTCCCGTACGATCAGCTGGGCCAGTTCAGTACAAACGGTTTTGAGGGCTGTATAAAATTCCTGGTAGCCTTGGCTATCAGCGGTGGCAATCAGCTCATTGCCGGCCTGGCCATTGGCGATGACAGCAACCATATCATTGGTACTGGTATCACCGTCTACGGTTATCATATTAAAGGACAGCTCAACCGCCTGGGCAAGCGCCTGTTTCAGTATTAATGAGTCAACGGCTGCATCAGTAGTAATAAAACTCAGCATTGTTGCCATATTGGGGTGAATCATACCTGCCCCTTTGGCAATTCCGGCAATTTTGCAGGCTTTGCCGCCAAGTGTAAATTCATAAGCACAAGACTTCGAAAAAGTGTCTGTTGTCATAATTGCCGCCAGCATCTGTTCGTGACCAGCCGCAGCCAAGCTGCCTGCGGCCTGAGTGATCCCCGGGATTACTTTATCCATTGGCAGGTTAACGCCGATTACCCCGGTTGAAGCCACCAGTACCTCACAGTCGTCCAGCTTAAGGGCCTGGGCTGTTTCACGGGCCATTGTCCGGGCATCAGTCAGCCCCTGATCACCGGTGCAGGCGTTGGCACAACCGGAATTGACAACAATGGCGCGGGCTTTCCCCCGGGCGATAGCCTGACGGGAGACAAGCACAGGCGCCGCCGCCATTTTGTTGGTGGTAAACTGTGCTGCCGCTGCTGCGGGGACAGTGCTATAAATAATCCCCACATCTTCTTTACCATTCTTTTTTATGCCGGCATGAACACCGGCTGCTGTAAATCCTTGCGGGGCGGTTATGCCACCGGTGATTTTAGTTAACATTACAATTCTTTCCCCCTGTTAGCGTGTTTGTTAAAACACGCACCCTTAATGTAAGTAGGTTGGTTCAAAATGTTCAGATGCTAGGCGCGACGAGGATTGTGCCGCGCCGCGTACGCAGTTGGTACGCAAGCAAGCAACCGCAGGAGCAACAACGCAGATGGGCGTTTTCAACCAACCTACGGATATAAGGGCGCGTTGTCCAGCCCTGTCCGCTCCTCAATATTAAACATTACATTCATATTTTGCACGGCCTGACCGGCTGCGCCTTTGACCAGATTGTCGATCGCCGCAACAGCAACTACCCGGCCGGTGCGGTTGTCAATATGCCAGCCCAGGTCGCAGAAGTTGGTGCCACGGGTATTCTTGGTAGCAGGGTACCCGCCCCGCCCTAACAGCCTGACAAAATATTCGTCGCCATATAGAGAGGTGTATGCCGCATCAACAGCTTCTGCTGTTACGCCTTGTTTTAATGTGGCATAACAAGTGCTCAGGATGCCTCTGGCCACAGGAATCAAGTGCGGCGTGAAGCTAATAACAAGTTGTTCACCAGCCAGTTCGCCGAGCACAGCCTCAATCTCCGGAGTATGCCGGTGACCGGCTACATTGTACGCCTTAACGTTTTCGAATACCTCAGTAAAATGCGACCCCAGGCTCAAACCACGTCCGGCGCCGGATACGCCTGATTTGGCATCAACGATAATCGAAGTCAGGTCAATTAGTTTATGCTGTACCAGTGGTGCCAGCGCCAGGATGCTGGCTGTTGTGTAGCAGCCGGGGTTACCGATAATCGATGCCTCACGGACTTGGCTGCGCTTTAATTCTGTCAGTCCATACACGGCTTGGGCTTCACGGTGGGTATGGGGAACTTTGTACCACTGTTCATATATATCATGATCCTTAAACCGGTAATCGGCTCCAAGGTCAATAATCTTTAGGTTAGGATTTACTGCCGTGGCCTTACGCCCAACCTCCATGGCATGACCATGGGGCAACCCAATAAATATAACCTCGCTCTGGGATGCTATCATGTCCAGGTCGGACAAACTGGCTAGTGTTTTAGCATAAAATCGTGTAAAATGGGGATATATTTCATTGATGGCAGTACCTGGCTGGCTTTCGGATGTAATATACAGTACTTCAGCAGCTGGATGGGATGCCAGAATACGTAAAAGTTCCGCACCGGTGTAACCGGTTGCTCCGACAATGCTTATCTTCATGGGCCTCGCTCCTTTTCATGTTATAATAATACATTATATATGAATATTAATGCAAGTATTTTCGTGTTTTTGTATACATTAAATTTTTTGAGGTAGTTATGGCGATTGACTTTACTCCCCTTATTGGGATAATTGAACAGTATAGCTATGGGGCTGTATGTCTGGCGATGGTATTTGAAGGCATGTGCCTGCCCATCCCCAGCGAGCTGGTATTGGGATTTGCCGGTTATATGGTGTATAAGGGTGTTTTTAGTTTTCCAGCCGCCGTGTTTGCTGGTTGGCTCGGTAGTATGCTGGGGTCTTTATTTATCTATTTTGTGGCCAGACAGGGCGGTCGCAGGTTTCTCTACAGATTCTGCGGGATTATCCGCCTCTCACCGGTTTATGTTGATAGAATGGGCGAGGCATTTATCCGCTATGGCCCCCAGATTATTATCCCCTGGCGGCAATTACCCATTGTCCGCACTAAAATCAGTATTGCTGCCGGCCTGCTCAACATGCGGCTAACTACGTTCACGTTGCTTACAGCCTTGGGCATTGGGATATGGTGTACGCTGGCGGTAGGCTTAGGTCTTTTCTTCGGCCCGCATTGGCAAACCCTGATTGACATCTTCTCAGAGCTTGGTTATCTGGTTATAGCCCTTTGGGTTATTATCGCCGTCATTATTGGTATATATTGGAATATATGCTTTAAAAGAAAAAAAGAGGCTCCCAGATAATCGCAGATAGCCTCCTGCCTTTAAAACTTGACTTCTCCGGTAATTGATATGCTGCTCCCGCACCGGGGGCAGTTTTTTTTGTTTAACCGGCTATTACGCTTCAGGCGGTCAATTACTTTGTAGCAACACTCTGGACAATAGGTCACTGATCCCTCGCCGCCGGTATTGCCAAGATAGACATAGTTAAGCGCCTGACAGGCAATTTTACCAGCCTGCTCAAGGGTGCTGACAGGGGTTGGCGGTGCATCCATTTTGTAATTAGGGAAATAACGTGAGAGGTGTAGCGGTATATCAGGGCTAATATCTGCTAGCCATTCAGCCATGTCGGCAATTTCAGCGTCAGAGTCGTTGAGCCCGGGAACAATTAAGGTGGTGATCTCTATATGACACTGCTGAGCTGCCAGCTTGACTGTCTCTTTGACCTGATCTAGCTGGCCGGCACAAACTTTTTGATAAAAATCATTATTAAACGCTTTTACGTCAATGTTTATCGCATCAATATACGGCAGCAGCTCCTGCAAGGGCTTGGGGTTGATAAACCCATTAGTGACAAGTACGTTTTTGAGCCCGCCCGCTTGTACGAGGCTGGCGGTATCCAGAATATATTCGTACCATACTGTAGGCTCTGAATATGTATAAGCGATACCGATATTTCCCTGGCCCAGGAGGTGGTTGGCCAATGCGGCGGCAGCCTGGGGCTCAAGGGCGGTTACCTGTGGGTTGGCATGGGCTATATGCCAGTTTTGGCAAAACCGGCAGGCAAAGTTACAACCCCAGGTACCAAGTGACAGAATGTGGCTGCCAGGGTAAAAGTGATACAGTGGTTTCTTTTCTATCGGGTCAAGCGCCTGAGCAGTCGCTTGAGCATAGTTGAGGCTGTATAATCTGCCGCCGGTGTTTTGGCGTACCCGGCAAAAGCCTGTCTGCCCTTCATTAATAAAACAGTTTTTCGGGCACAGGCTACAGGCGATTCCCTTGTCATGAGGGGTGTAATGGAGAGCCTCGCGCATGTTGTTCACCTGCTTTAGCTTACTTATACCGGGTCACAGTAAAACGATATAAATCAATCTGTTCATTTGTCTGGATACCGGCTTTTTCCATGGCAATAGCAACCTGCTCAGATGTGGTTTCAACACCCTCCAGATCAGGCAGGAGCAATCCGGAGCGCCGGCCTTTACGGACAATGACCCCATACCTTTTGGGGTCAAGCTCATCAAGGCTATAGATCTGTTCCGGCGCTTCCAGTATGTCCACCGAGATCTCAAGTTCAGAGAGCTCTGATTGTTTAATTTGTGGAAAACGAGGATCTTCTGTTCCGGCACTCACGGCATTTTGGATAATTTCCTCGGCCACAGTCGGCTGGGTGGGAGCGAAAGTACCGATACAGCCACGCAATTGACCGTCTTTCTTAAACGAAACAAAGACCCCGGCTTGTCCCTGTAACACGCTTGACAGTTCAGCGGGTTTATCCATTAACCGGCCATAGCGCAGGTAATGTGTAAGACTTTCCCGGGCAAGAGCTGGAACTGTACTTTGTCCACTCATGCTAGACCCTCCTATTTTTTACCTTTAATTTTATAAAGGGCTACAGCATACCCAACTCCAAACGGGCCTTCATATGATAGCTTAACTGTTTCCACATCAAGACCGCCCATGGCTCCCATAAGGAAGAAGATGGGCCTGAGGCCACATTCTCCGGCTTCTTCAATCAAGTTTCTATCCATTTTGAGTAAGGCTTTGACATCCGCGTTTTTGAGGGCAGCCACTACCTGACTGTCAAACTCAGCGCCACGCGGGTTATAGCCCGCCGGGGCATTTGGTGTCAGACGATGGGATAGGTCACCAGAGGCAATGACAGCAACGCGCTTGTCCATACTGCCAATAGCCGCCTGAACAGCTTTGCCGAAGGTATACATCTCCTCATAGGGCAGCATGCCCATTGACAAATTGACAATCTGTCCTTTAAACCCGGCCTTTGCAAGATAGTATAGCGGTACAAATGCGCCATGGTCAAGTGTTAAGGAGGTTCGATGATTTTTCGCCACATCGTCAGTCAATTCCAATAAATTAACGCCTAGTCGCTGGCAGTTACGGATGATATGCTTTATTAATAAATTGTCGGTCTCAAAACCGAGGGTTACATCAGCCGCGCCAAAATTGGCCAGATTGCCGCGCAGGCGGGGATGGATACTAACAGTAACCGAGTCATCAAATACTGGCCCATGCGGGCTAATGATCACTATCGTCTGTGGATTGCTTTCTTTTAATAGCTCAGCGACCTGGTTAGCTGTTTCAACAGTAGTTTTAATTACATTTAGTTCGTCTTTTCCCACTTCCGGGATCATAAGCGGCGGATGCGGCATGAGCGCACAGCCAATCAAGTTATCCATATAATCGCTCCCTTGAGTTAGTGGTGCGTTTTAGTAAGAACGACTAAAGCTTCTGCCTTCGCCCTCAGGCTCGGGAGAAGCAAGTCTTTTCTTATCTTCCCACATTCTGGCTGAAATGATACGCCAATGCCCTGGCGATATACTCGGCCAACTTTTGCTGATAAGCATCGCTGTTAAGGCGCACTGCCTCATCCGGATTACTGATAAAGCCGGCTTCAACGAGTATACCTGGCACACTTACAGATTTCAATACTATAATATCAGAATCCTGCTTGATTTGACGTTTGTTGCCTGGAGGAAAATTTTTTAATGCATGCTGCATTATCTCCGCTAACTTTTTATTCTCCTCATCCTTAGGATGATAAAAAACCTGAGCACCTGACCAGTTAGCCCCTTTGATGGCATTGCAATGAATACTGACAAACACATTTGCTCCCGAACTGTTAATAATTTCGGCACGTTTTAACAGGTCATTGCGTTTGCCGCCTTTACCCTTCGTGTAATAGTCAATATCCCCTTCCCGGGTGAGTACAGTCGTTGCACCGTTCGCTGCCAGAATTTCGGCCAATTTCACAGTAATAGCCAGATTTATATTCTTTTCATCAATACCATTCCATTTCGCACCGTCGTCAATCCCGCCATGACCGGCATCAATGGCAATCGTCTTGCCGGCAAGTACTGACATATTGGCATTTTCAATATCATCTAAAACCAGATAACGCAGTGTCAGGAGGTTTAACACCACTACCGCAATGCTGAAAACCACCGCACTCACTAATCGCCGCCGTGGCACCACCAATATCCGCATGTTATCCCCTGCCCCTCTTTCACGACCTTTGCTACTTACACTGTATTCTCTATTGCCCAATTAAATGCTAAAATATAGGTAAGCGTTACGCTGCAGGAGGTGGTTGAACATTAAACGTGTGCGAATAGGTCGATTATTAGCCTTATTACTTATTATTTTTACGATCGCCTTTTGGTGGGCTGGCGGCGACTTAATGCTGCGTTCAGCAATGCCCAAAACCCCGGCACTGCCAACAGGGGCCGCTGCTACAGTAGCTAATGTTACCGGTGTATGGGAACGAGTCCACCGGATCATCTTTCTTAAAAAGGCTGTTGATGCTTCATTAGACAGGAAAAGCTATGTTAGCCTGAATGATACTCCCCTGGCCTTACAGCAGGCCATTATTGCGGTCGAAGATAACAGGTTCTATCAGCATATGGGGTTTGACATTGAGGGAATCCTGCGGGCAACATTGGTCAATGTGCAAACAGGTTCTTATTCCGAGGGCGGCAGCACAATTACTCAGCAGCTTATTAAAAACTTATTTTTAACACAGGAACGTACACTGAGCCGTAAGCTGGAAGAGGTTGTCCTGGCAATAGATATTGAGCTTCGCTATTCCAAAGAAGAAATACTTGAGATGTATCTCAATAGCATTTATTTCGGTTCCGGGGCTTATGGGATCGGTGAGGCATCAACTATTTATTTTGGTAAGCCGCCCTTTCATCTAAACCTTGCTGAATGTGCCCTGTTGGCAGGTTTGCCTAATGCCCCTTCCCTAAACTCTCCTTATGTTGATTTTGCGGCTGCTAAACAGCGTCAGGCCGTTGTACTGGCGGCTATGGCCCGCAACAGTTATATTGGTCCGTCACAGGCGCAGGAGGCTAAGCTAACCCCTATATTATTAGCTAAATAGGCTAAGGATCTAGCCCAGGCCAGATCCTTTATGTAATAAGAAAAACCGATGGCGCAAGTCTTTACGCTCAAACAGTACGGATTCTTAACGGATTACCGCCCGGCTTTTCTCCTCCGGAACGCTTTTTCCGGCAAAGGCTGGGGGGCTCTACCGGGGTTGCGGGCCCGTCTCCTTGCCAAGCCGGGCATTAACCTTGGCTCCCCCTTGTTTTATAAGACTTTTCAGCCTCTCAAAACTTATAATCCTGATACATAAAAAAACCGCCAGAGAACCTGGCGGTTTTGTGTAAAACAATATTAACGCTTCGAGAACTGAGAAGCTTTACGGGCTTTCTTGAGGCCGTATTTACGACGCTCTTTTTCGCGAGGGTCACGGGTTAAGAGACCAGCTTTCTTAAGAGCAGGACGGTATTCACCGTCAACTTTTAAGAGTGCGCGGGAAATACCGTGACGGACTGCGCCAGCCTGACCGGATACGCCGCCGCCCTCAACTTTAGCTAAAACATCATATTTGCCGACAGTGTCGGTAAGATTAAGCGGTTGAGTTACAATCAGCTCAAGGGTTTTCAATCCGAAATACTCATTAAGCTGACGATTGTTTACGATGATCTTGCCTTCTCCCGGAACCAGACGAACTCTGGCAACCGAGGTTTTTCTGCGACCTGTGCCGTAGTAAGTAACCAATGCCATGTATATGTTCCTCCTTTCCGGTATTACTTAATATTAAATTCCAGCACTTCCGGCTGTTGCGCGGAATGCGGATGGTTAGCACCAGCGTAAACATTCAGTTTACGGTACATCTGACGACCAAGGGTGTTCTTAGGAAGCATGCCTTTAACGGCCATCTCAATAACACGCTGAGGCTTGTCTGCCAGCATCTTGCCGGCAGGGGTAAAGGTAGTGCCGCCCGGATAACCGGAATGACGGAAGTATGTCTTTTGTTCAAGCTTTTTACCAGTCAATACAATTTTATCAGCGTTAACCACAATTACATGGTCGCCGGTATCAACATGGGGGGTAAAGATCGGTTTATTTTTGCCGCGAAGAACTTTCGCGACTTCAACGGCCAATCTACCAAGGGTTTGACCCTCAGCATCCACGACATACCATTTGCGTTTGATGTCGGCCGGGTTTGCCATAAAAGTTTTCATTGTCTATCCTCCTCGTACAAGCTAAAGGAATAAAAATTATGAGAGACAAGTTATGATTATTTAACCTTGAATTCCGGGGCTAATGGAAGCCATGGCAAAAAACTCATAAAACTATTGTAATAAATTAGCTAAAGGATGTCAAGCGTTATGCCTTGTCATCGCAAAAATATTTTGGACATTGTTACAAATCAGTACTTAACTTCTATCAAAAACAGCCCTTGTGCTGGTGCAGTCATACCGGCAGCACGGCGGTCACGTCCGGCCAGTATAGCGGCAAAGCCCTCAGGTGTCACGCGGTGCTGACCGACCTTAACCAGTGTCCCCACCAGATTTCGCACCATATGGTACAAAAAACCTGTTCCCCAAAATTCAAACTCAATAATGGAGTTGCCCATCTCCTGGCAAGAGGCCGACATAATTGTACGCACAGGGCTTACCGGCGCACCGCCTGTTGCACGAAAAGCTGAAAAATCATGAGTACCAACAACAACTTGCGCAGCCTGATGCATCAATGCGGTATCAAGTTTAGCAATACAATGCCATGTATAATTACGTTCAAATGGGTTAGGTGGACGAGTGTTTAAGATCCGGTAGCGATAAATCTTACTCTGAGCTGAACGCCGGGCATGAAATGCCACAGGCTCTTCGCTGGCACCAACAATAACAATATCGGCTGGCAGCAGCCCTTTGGTCGCCATGGCAATACGTTCTACCGGTATTGTCCCTGTGGTAAAAAAATTAACAACCTGGCCATAAGCATGTACCCCGGCATCAGTACGGGCAGCGCCGTTAAGTTTAATTGGATGTTCAAAGAGTTTGCTCAGTCGCTCTTCTACCAGCTGTTGAATAGTCAGCGCGGCATTAGCCTGGCGCTGGTAACCATGATAAGCAGTCCCGTCATAGGCCAGTATCAGTTTAATATTTCTCATATAGTTAGGTTGTATACCCGCACAAGAACTAACACCACGATCAATACAACAAGGGTAGCAGCTGCCATAATATCCAGAGCACCCAGCTTCAATTCTTTCATCCTTGTGCGGTTTTCCCCACCCCGGTAGCATCTTGCCTCCATGGCTACGGCCAGCTCGTCAGCCCGGCGAAAAGCACTGATAAACAGCGGTACTAGGAGTGGTACCATGTTTTTCGCTCTGCGTAAAATATTGCCTGAGGTAAAGTCTGCCCCCCGGGCCATCTGTGCTTTCATAATCCGGTCGGCTTCTTCCAACAGGGTTGGGATAAATCTAAGTGCAATCGTCATCATCATCGCCAGTTCATGCGCCGGAACCCCCAGCCTGCGAAAAGGATTAAGTAAACGCTCAATTCCATCTGTCAGGGCGATGGGTGAGGTAGTAAAGGTCAATAAGGAGGATACGGCAATAAGCAGCGCCAGCCGCAGCGACATGAGGATGCCCATGCGAATGCCCTCTTTAGTTACTGACAGCGGTCCCAGGTTATAGAGAACGACTCCTGGCGTACTAAAGATATGAATAGCAAGGGTCAGCAGGATAATTATCCATAACGGCTTTATTGACCTGATTACCATCTTGGCCGGAATCCCCGATATCCCAACAACCATTGCGGCAAAAGCGGCCAATATGCCATAGGCCAGATAATCCTCAGCCAGGAAAATAGTGCAGATATAGACAATAACACTTAATATCTTGGTACGGGGGTCAAGGAGATGTATAGCAGAGCGTCCAGGAAAGTATTGCCCTAAGGTAATATCAGTTAGCATGCTTACGCCCCCTAACGGCTGTAATAATTTCCTCAGCCGCGGCCTCTGCCGTCATGGCGGTATTGGTAATCGGTAAACCTTTAGCCTGGAGTGCATCAACCAGCGCAGTCAGCGGCGGTACATCAACGCCAGCCTCTCGAAGCTCCTGACGACCACTGCCAAAAATATCACGCGGCGTACCGTCAAGGCTAATTTGGCCGCCGTTCATGACCAAAACCCTGCTGGCAAACCGGGCAACATCCTCCATATTATGTGATACTAAAATGACGGTGATCCCAGTTGTCTGATGCAGCTTGACGATCTGACCAAAGATTTCATCACGGCCCCGGGGATCAAGGCCGGCCGCAGGTTCATCAAGCGCCAGATAATCGGGTTCAAGGGCAATCACACCGGCGATGGCAACCCGCCGCATCTGCCCACCGCTGAGGTTAAAAGGGGAGCGATCCTTAAACATTTGGTAGTCCAGCCCGACAAAGTCCATGGCCCGTCGCACACGGTTCTCCAGCTCTGTTTCGGGTACGCCTAAGTTTTTCGGCCCAAAAGCAATATCCTCATAGATGCTTTCTTCAAATAATTGATGTTCAGGGTATTGGAAAACCATCCCTACCCGTCGTCGTGCGTCCCGGGCAGCATCATTTTTTGCCTTTAAGTTTGCGCCATCTACGGTAACCTGACCGGAGGTAGGTGAAATAAGGCCGTTCATGTGTTGAACAAGCGTAGATTTCCCTGAGCCGGTATGACCAATAATCCCAATAAATTCGCCTTTATTTATTGTTAGGTTTATATTTTGGATGGCTGTCCGCTGATAGGGCGTATCCGGCATATAGGTATAGGTAACATTGTCAAATACTATGGACATAAGGCCACCACCAGTTGTTCATCGCTTATTATATCTTTTTCTAGCTCCAGTCCCTCACTGCGCAGGCAGGCAGCGACTTCAGCGGCAGCCGGGACATCAAGCCCCATGGCTTTTAGCTTGTCCACCTGACTGAAGATTTCAGCAGGCGTTCCCTGCATGACAATACGACCTTGTTCCATAACCACTACCCGGTGGGCAGATACTGCTTCTTCCATAAAATGCGTAATATAGACAACAGTAATCCCTTCTTTGTTTAACAGGGAAACGGTATCAAGTACCTCTTTCCGGCCACGTGGGTCAAGCATAGCGGTCGGCTCATCAAGGACCAGACATTTGGGACGCATCGCCAAAACACCAGCAATGGCAACCCGTTGTTTTTGCCCGCCAGACAGTAGATGCGGGCCATGGTGCCGGTAATCAGACATATTGACAAGTGCCAGCACTTCGGTTACCCGCCGCGAAATTTCACCTGGTTCAATTCCGAGGTTTTCTGGTCCAAAAGCTACATCCTCTTCAACAATAGCGGCCACGATCTGGTTATCTGGGTTTTGAAACACCATACCAACCTGCTGACGGATGTCCCAAACCTTAGCAGGGTCAGCAGTATCCAGACCACCTACCAGACACTTGCCACCAGTTGGCAGAATGAGTGCATTGAGGTGTTTAGCCAGTGTTGATTTACCTGAACCGTTGGTACCAATAATGGCGACAAATTCCCCCTGACTGACAGCCAGGTTAATATCAGTAAGCGCAACAACCTCCTGGCCCTCATAGCCCTGGTAGGTATGACGCAAGTTTTCAAGCTTAATAAGTTCTCCCATAGTGAGGTTTGTACACCCCTTTACCAATAAGATATAATCAGCTGCTATTGTAAGAATAAAGGCGACCCGCCGGGTCGCCCTTGTCTTTAAACCTGTTACACTAATTCGATAATCGCCATAGGAGCAGCATCGCCCCGGCGCGGTCCCAGTTTTAGCACCCGGGTGTAACCACCTTGACGCTCGGCATATTTCGGAGCAATTACATCAAACAGCTTTGTTACAACTTCTTCGTCGTAGAGGCTTGATAACACTTGGCGGCGGGCATGCAGGTCGCCCCGCTTGGCCAAAGTAATCATTTTATCGGCAAGGCCGCTGATTTCTTTCGCCTTAGCTTCAGTGGTTTCAATACGCTCATATGCAAAGAAGGAAGTCAACATACTGCGAAACAGCGCTTTGCGAGCACTTGTATCCCGTCCTAACTTTCTGTAGGCCACAACTCTTCCCTCCCTTATTCTTCGTGTTCCGCAAGTGCCAGACCCATCTCAATGATCTTTTTCTTTACTTCTTCCAGAGACTTGCGGCCTAAATTGCGAACTTTCATCATATCTTCTTCGCTCTTTTGGACAAGCTCAGAGACTGTGTTGATACCAGCCCGCTTTAAACAATTGTAAGAACGCACGGAAAGGTCCAGGTCTTCAATGGTCATTTCCATTGTCCTGTTCTTGCCCTCTGCAGGTTCTTCAGAAACTAAACCCTGACCCTCATCCTCTTCAGGAGGTTCTCCGGCAATATTTTGAAACAATTTCAGGTGAGACACCATTATGCCAGCAGCCTTACTGACCGCTTCTTCAGGACGCATACTGCCATCTGTCCATACTTCCAGTGTCAGCTTATCATAGTTGGTTACGTTACCGACACGTGTGTCGGTTACGTTATAATTGACACGTACAATGGGTGAGAAGATGGAGTCAATAGGAATAATCCCGATTACATGGTCGGGTTTTTTGTTTTTATCAGCCGGTACATAACCTTTACCTTTTTCCACCATGATTTCCATGCGGAGCTTACCGCCAGCGCCAACTGTCGCCAGATGGAGGTCCTCGTTCAAGATATCAATATCGGCGTCGGCTCTGATATCGCCTGCAGTGACTTCGCCTTCTTCAAATGCTTCGACCAGTAAAACTTTGGGCTCGTCACTATGCATTTTCAGACACAGTTCTTTTAGGTTTAGAATAATGTCGGTGACGTCCTCCCGAACCCCGGGAATAGTAGCAAATTCATGAAGAACACCATCAATTTTCACTGAAGTAACAGCCGCACCAGGCAATGACGATAAAAGCACCCTTCTCAAACTGTTGCCCAGCGTAATGCCAAAGCCCCGGTCAAGTGGTTCCCATACGAATTTACCGTAACGGTTGTCTTCACTTACTTCTACTATTTCGATTTTCGGTTTTTCGATTTCAATCATCCGGAAAAAACCCTCCTCATTTGCGCAAACTCTTAGGTTACGCCTTCGCCACGGTTGAGGGCAGATTATCTCGAGTACAACTCTACAATTAGATGTTCCTGGATAGGAATATCAATTTCCTCCCGGGTGGGGTAGCGCGTAACTTTACCGCTCATATCGGCAGCCGTAAGTTCGATCCAAGCTGGAGCTTGCTTATGACCAAGAGATTCAGCGATTTTCTTCATAATTGGTGATTCTTTGCTGCCTTCCCGTACTGCAATAACCTGGTCAGCTTTAACCAGGAAGGAAGGGATATCTACGCGGCGGCCATTAACATTAATTAAGCCGTGACGGACTATTTGTCTAGCTTGGTTGCGGCTTTCGGCCAGCCCCATGCGGTAAACAACATTGTCAAGTCTTCTTTCCAGCATAACCAATAGGTTTACGCCGGTAATGCCTTTTTGGCGTTCAGCTTTTTCAAAGTAGTTCCGGAATTGACGCTCAAGTACGCCGTAGATACGACGGGTTTTTTGTTTTTCCCGGAGCTGAATGCCGTATTCAGAAACTTTTTTACGGGTTTGACCGGCGCCATGCTGACCGGGAGCAAAACCGCGCTCTGTAAAGGAGCATTTATCGCTATAGCATCTATCGCCTTTAAGGTACAGTTTTGAACCTTCACGGCGGCATAATCTGCAAACAGGACCTGTATATTTAGCCATTCTTACCAAACACCTCCCAATTCCCTAAACTCTTCTTCTTTTCGGCGGACGGCATCCATTATGCGGAATGGGTGTTACGTCTTTAATCATATTAACTTCAAGGCCAGCAGCCTGGAGTGAACGGATAGCAGCCTCGCGGCCGGCGCCAGGGCCTTTAACAAATACTTCGATTTGTTTAAGACCATGTTCCATAGCAGCTTTAGCAGCAGTTTCAGCAGCCATTTGGGCAGCAAACGGGGTGCTTTTACGCGAGCCTCTGAAGCCGAGGCCACCGGCGCTAGCCCAGGAAATAGCATTTCCTCTGGTATCAGTGATGGTTACGATGGTGTTGTTGAAAGTGGAACGGATATGAGCAACACCATGTTCTATATTTTTACGCTCTTTACGTTTAGGTCTGGCAACTTTTTTAGCAACCAATGGTTATCCCTCCTTTACTTCTTCTTCTTCGCGCCAACAGTCTTTTTCGGGCCTTTGCGGGTACGGGCATTGGTCTTGGTACGCTGACCGCGTACTGGCAGACCCATGCGGTGCCGTTTGCCCCGGTAAGAGCCGATCTCAATGAGCCGCTTAATGTTTAAAGCTTCTTCACGACGAAGGTCACCTTCGACGCGATAGTTTTTATCGATGCTTTCACGGAGTTTGGCAACTTCTTCCTCAGTTAAATCCCGGGTACGGGTATCAGGATTGATCCCGGTCTTAGCAAGGATTTCTTTGGATATTGTAAGACCAATACCAAAAATATATGTTAAAGCAATTTCAATGCGTTTGTCACGCGGTAAGTCTACACCGGCAATACGTGCCATGGTTTAATCCACCCCCTCTTTTTTTAGCCTTGTTTTTGTTTATGCTTGGGATTCTCACAAATCACCATTACTCTGCCATGTCGTTTAATGACTTTGCATTTTTCACATATAGGCTTAACCGATGGCCTTACTTTCATAATTAAACCTCCTTATCGTGCGTCCGTCGTCCGCCAGTCCGCGTTCGCTCATCGACTTGACTAACGAACTTACGAACCCACAAACACAAGCTATTTAAACCTATAGGTAATACGGCCGCGTTTTAAATCATACGGTGTAAGTTCAATCGTAACTTTATCACCTGGCAAAATCCGGATAAAATTCATACGTATTTTACCTGATACATGAGCCAGAACTATATGACCGTTTTCCAGTTTTACCTGGAACATGGCATTAGGCAGTGCCTCAATGACCGTACCTTCTACTTCAATTACATCTTGTTTGGACATGAGCTATTCCCTCCTCGCCCGCTTTTAACAGCTTATCTGGGCACCCCGCTATAGGCGAGGGCCTGACGGATATCTTCATCCGTGATTTTTAAACCGCCGGCTAAAGCTTCCACCACATCGTTAGCAATAGAATGCCTCTTTACGTGCTTAACGTTTTTTTTCTTAGGACTCACGACCTTACGTCCGCGTCCGTCAGCTACCAGAAGAGTTTGCGGCTTATACCACCCGAGTACCACATAGGCGTGACCAGCATCACGTCCTGCTGATGATATCACAATGTGCCCTGGGTTTATAGTTCCATCTGGCACAAGCCGTCTCCTCCTATAGTTTTGTTAATATTTCCGGACCATCGGCCGTGATGGCAATTGTGTGTTCAAAATGAGCCGAACGCTTGCCGTCAGCAGTCACTACTGTCCAGTTGTCGCTCAAGGTCTTAACCTCATGAGTCCCTGCGTTAATCATAGGCTCTATTGCTAATGTCATACCAGATTTTAATCGCGGGCCGCGTCCGGGTAGCCCATAGTTAGGTATTTGCGGATCTTCGTGCATGTTTCTACCAATTCCATGCCCGACAAAATCACGCACTACACCATAACCGTGCTCCTCAGCATAGGCTTGAATACTATGCGAAACATCGCCTAAGCGACTTCCAGCGATAGCTTTCTCAATCCCTTTATATAGCGACTGTTCCGTAACTTCGATAAGTTTTCCGACCTCGGCATCAACCTCACCTACCGGCACGGTAATCGCAGCATCGCCGCAATAGCCATTGATGATGGCGCCAATGTCAATACTTACATTATCTCCATTTTTTAACCTTTTTAATCCAGGAATGCCATGTACTACCTCATCATTAACCGAGGCACAGATGTTGCCGGGAAAGCCGTGATAGCCTTTAAAGGCCGGCACCGCGCCTTTACTTTTGATATACTGCTCAGCAATCCTGTCAAGCTCCAGTGTAGTGACATCAGGTTTTACCGCTTTTTTGACTTCAGCAAGTGTCTCTGCCACTATCCGGCCGGCATCACGCAGGTAGTTTAATTCCCTTTGTGATTTCAGTATTATCATACTTGCCCGCCTCTCAGGCTATTGACAATGTCTTGCAGGACATCATCGATAGGCTGCAAACCATTAATTTCGGTGTACAGGCCTTTGTCCTGATAGTACTCAATCAGAGGCTGGGTTTGGGTTTGATATACCGACAGGCGGTTAATTACCGTTTCTTCTCTGTCATCATCACGCTGATAGAGTTCACCACTGCACTTATCACACACACCACTTGTTTGAGGAGCGTTGAAAGCTACATGATAGGTAGCACCACAGCTTTTGCAAATCCGTCGTCCAGTCATACGGCCGACCAGTTCGGACCCTGGTGCAGTAATATTGATAACCCGATCAAGTTTGATGACAAGTTCGGTTAGGGTGCGGTCAAGGGCCTCAGCCTGGGCGATGGTACGGGGAAAGCCGTCAAGGATAAATCCAGTCTTGCAGTCGTCCTTAGCCAAACGCTCTTTTACAATGCCGATTGTTACACTGTCAGGTACCAATTGTCCGGCATCCATGCAGGCTTTCGCCTGTTTCCCAAGCTCTGTGCCTTCTTTGACTGCCGCCCGGAACATATCACCTGTTGATATATGGGGAATTTTAAAGTTTTCTACTAGTTTGGCCGCCTGAGTTCCTTTACCGGCCCCAGGTGGACCCATTAACAGAATAAACATGACCACTACCTCCTACTTCATGAAGCCTTGGTAGTGACGCATGAGTACCAGCGCCTCTATTTGCTTCATGGTATCCAGAGCCACACCTACTACGATTAAGAGGGCAGTGCCACCAAAGTATACGCCCTGGAGGTTAGTTGCTGCACCAACAAAATTCGGCAGTATTGCGATTATGGCCAGGAAGATTGATCCGGCTAGGGTAATTCTAGTCATAACCCGGTCTAAATAATCGGCGGTAGGCTTACCTGGCCTGATGCCAGGGATAAACCCGCCGTGTTTTTTCATGTTCTCTGCCATATCTGATATGTTCATGGTAACCGCAGTATAGAAATACGTAAAGAACACGATTAAGAGCGCATACAATATAGTTTGTAGCGGTGTTCCCCACGCAAACCACCCTGCCACTGTTTTTACCCAGGGGACATCAATAAACTGGGCAATAGTTACCGGGAACATCAGCACAGATGACGCAAAGATTATCGGAATAACGCCCGCTTGGTTAACCTTAAGCGGTATATGGGTGGAATGACCGCCATACATTTTCCGGCCAACTACCCGTTTTGCATACTGCACAGGGATCCGACGCTGACCTTGCTGTATTGCTATTACAAACACAATCATAGCCACTGCGATGATCAGGAACAGGAATACATTGAAAATGTTAATTGTCCCGGCACTTACATACTCAAAGATAGTGTAGAGGCCATCCGGGAGCCTGGATACGATACCGGCAAAGATGATCAACGAGATACCGTTACCAATACCTTTTTCGGTAATTTGCTCACCCAGCCACATGAGGAAGGTTGTTCCCGCAGTCAGGGCAAGAGCAATAATAAAAATGGAAGCAAAACCAGGGTTAATAATTGCTGCTTTTAGGCCGAATGCCATGCCGATTGCCTGGATAAAACCAAGTACGACAGTGCCATACCGGGTAATTTGGGTAATTTTCTTGCGGCCCTCATCGCCTTCTTTGGCCCATTGTTCGAATTTCGGCACAACTACAGTAAGTAGCTGCATGATAATCGAAGCATTGATGTAGGGTGTTATACTCATCGCAAATATCGAGAATTTGCTTAAAGCACCGCCGGAAAACAGATCCAGCAACCCAAACAGATTACCGCTGGTAAACAGCTGCTCGATAACGGCGGCGTTTACTCCCGGTACTGGGATATGTGTGCCCAACCTGAATATCAAGAACATAACCAAGGTAAATACGATCTTCTGCCTCAGTTCAGTAATTCTTAAAATGTTCGAGAGCTGTGACAGCAATTAAATCACCTCGACTGTACCGCCGGCTGCCTGAATTTTTTCAGCGGCCGACTTAGTAAAGCCATTGGCTTTAACGGTTAAAGCCTTGGTAAGCTCGCCATTGCCTAAGATTCTTAGGCCATCAAGCACTTTTTTAACTACACCGGCGTCTACCAAAGCTTCAAGATCTACAACCGCACCGTTGTCAAAGCGGTTGAGTACAGCTACATTAATTTCGCTATAATGTTTAGCGAATTTATTGGTAAAACCGCGCTTAGGCAGTCTTAAGTACAAGGGCTTCTGGCCGCCTTCAAAACCTGGACGCACACCGCCGCCTGCACGGGAGTTTTGACCTTTATGGCCTTTACCGGCAGTTTTACCAAGACCGGAACCAAGACCGCGGCCGACACGGGTGCGAACCTTTTTTGAACCAGGCGCTGGAGCTAATTCATGTAATTTCATTAACAGCACCTCCTTGAACTAGTATATTGGTTATTGCCATTGTTTTTATTCTGCAACTGTTTCTACGGTAACAAGGTGTTCTACTTTGCGAACCATTCCTTTTATTACCGCACTATCTTCTTTGACTACAGAGCTGTTGGTTTTTTTGAGGCCCAATGCTGCTACTGTTGCACGTTGGTCTTCAGGTCTGCCAATCAGGCTACGAGTTAAAGTAATTTTAAGCTTCGCCATTGTGTTACCTCCTTAACCCAACAGTTCTTGAACGGTTTTGCCACGCAGGCTGGCAACTTCTTCAGCGCGTTTAAGCTGGCTAAGACCGGCGATTGTAGCTCGAACCATATTGTTGGCGTTAGATGAACCAAGCGATTTAGTCAGGATGTCATGAATGCCGGCAAGTTCAAGTACAGCACGGGCTGGGCCGCCGGCAATTACGCCTGTACCTTCGGAAGCAGGCTTTAACAACACTCTGCCAGCGCCAAATTCACCCATGATTTGATGAGGAATAGTGGTGCCAACAATAGGAACTTTAATCAGGCTTTTCTTCGCATCTTCCACGCCTTTACGGATAGCTTCCGGTACTTCAGCAGCTTTGCCTAAGCCGAAACCTACATGGCCGTTGCCATCGCCGACAACTACCAGAGCGCTGAAAGAAAAGCGCCTGCCGCCTTTAACTACCTTGGCAACCCGGTTAATGAATACTACTTTTTCTTTAAGGTCAAGACCGGTGTAATCAATTCTGGCCATTAATTTCCCTCCTTTTCTTAGAATTCAAGTCCAGCTTCGCGTGCAGCCGCCGCCAGGGCAGCAACGCGGCCATGATAAATATAGCCGGCACGATCAAATACCACTTTAGTGATTCCTTTTTCGAGGGCCCGCTTGGCGATTGCCTCGCCTACAGCTTTAGCTGCTTCAGTGTTGCCACCGTACTCAACTTGTAATTCTTTATCCAGGGTGCTAGCCGCTACCAGGGTAGTGCCAGTTTTATCGTTGATAATCTGAGCATAAATATGCTTCAAACTACGAAACACGTTGAGACGTGGACGTTCGAGGCTACCAATTATGTTCTTCCGGGCTCTTAATTGGCGCTTTTGACGCCCGATGTTTTTGCTTGGTTTACGCAGCAAGGTGTTCACTCCTTTCGCTTGAATTGCCTATGACAAGTTTATTTCTTGCCTTTACCGCCGGCTTTACCGACTTTACGGCGAACAACTTCACCTTCGTACTTAACGCCTTTACCTTTGTACGGTTCTGGTTCGCGATAGCCGCGGATTTTTGCAGCAAGTGCTCCAACAGCTTCTTTATCAATACCAGAAACAACAATACGGTTAGGTGCCGGAACATCAATTGTAAGACCTGCAGGCGGCTCGACTTCCAGCGGATGCGAGAAGCCTAAAGTGAGCGCCAGTTTTTGGCCGGATTTAGCGGCACGGTAACCTACGCCGGCAATCTCCAGAGTTTTAGCAAACCCTTGGGTTACGCCTGTTACCATATTGCTAACAAGGGTACGGGTCAACCCGTGGAGAGAACGGTGATCTTTATTATCTGTAGGCCGTTTGACGTTAATGATATCGCCTTCCATTTCGATAATCATATCTTTATGGAGTTGGCGGGTCAGTTCGCCCTTAGGGCCTTTAACTGTTACTACATTGCTATCACCGATGGTTACGGTAACGCCAGCAGGAACAGTGATGGGACTCCTACCAATTCTAGACATATTGCACCTCCTGTATCACTAGACTACCAAACGTATGCGAGCACTTCGCCGCCAAGACCGTCTTTACGTGCGGCCTTGTCGCTCATGATGCCTTTAGATGTCGAGATAATCGCAATTCCGAGACCACCCAATACGCGTGGCAGCTGCTCTTTCTTAGCGTAAACGCGAAGACCAGGTTTAGAAATGCGTTTAATTCCAGTTATTACTTTTTCTCGGTTCGGGCCGTATTTAAGGCTAACCCGCAGCATTCCCTGTTTGCCATCTTGAAGCGTATCATAGTCTCTGATAAAACCTTCGTCTTTCAGGATTTGAGCTACGGCTTTCTTGATGTTGGATGCTGGAATCTCGACTTTATCGTGAAAAACCGAATTGGCGTTGCGAATGCGAGTTAGCATGTCGGCAATCGGATCGGTCATTACCATGGTTTAGAACCCCCTTCCTATATGTTGCTGCTACTACCAGCTTGCCTTAGTTACTCCAGGAATGGCGCCTTTATAGCTCAGTTCCCGGAAACAAATCCGGCACATTTCAAATTTGCGCATATATCCGTGCGGACGACCACATATCTTGCAGCGATTGTACTTTTGCACTTTAAACTTAGGCTCGTTTTTCCATTTCTCAATTAAAGCCTTCTTGGCCACCGAATTCCCTCCTTTTTGTAAACTGTTGACTGTAAACCGGTTACCCTAAAGACGCTGCCGCGCCGCGTACACAGACAAATATCTGAGAGTACGACGCAGATGGACGTCAATGGCCGGTTTTAGTATGCCGTAAAAGGCATCCCCATCAGTTTTAACAGTTCCCTAGCTTCTTCATCAGTCTTAGCAGTGGTAACAATGATGATATCCATGCCACGAATCTTATCTACTTTATCGTAGTCGATTTCAGGGAAAATCAGTTGTTCTTTAACACCCATGGTGTAGTTGCCGCGTCCGTCAAAGGATTTAGGGTTTACACCGCGGAAGTCACGCACACGAGGCAGTGAGATGTTGAAGAGTTTGTCAAGGAATTGATACATCCGTTCGCCACGCATTGTGACTTTAGCGCCGATCGGCATACCCTCACGAATTTTGAAAGCTGCGATGGATTTCTTGGCTCTGGTGATAACCGGCTTTTGACCGGCGATCAGAGTCATATCGCCTACAGCTGCGTCGAGAATCTTGGGGTTGCCTACTGCTTCACCGACCCCCATATTGATAACTACTTTCTCGACTTTAGGAATTTCCATGACGTTTTTGTAACCAAACTTTTCCATCATCGCTTGAGTTACTTCATTTATATATTTTTCTTTAAGTCTTGTAGCCATAAGTTAACCTCCTTTCAGGGAAGATGGTTTTTACTTGTCTTTATCGATAACTTCGCCGCAATGCTTGCAGGCACGGGCAAATGTGCCGCCAGCTTGCTGGGCTTTTTTAATGCGGGTAGGTTTGCTGCAAGCCGGACATACCAGCATAACTTTAGCTGATGAAAGCGGCGCTTCTTTCACCAAAATGCCGCCTTGGGGCGACTTTTGGCTAGGTTTTGTATGGCGTTTTACTTTGTTTACGCCTTCTACCACTACTTTGCCTTTTTTAGGCAATGCTTCCACAATCTTGCCTTGTTTGCCTTTATCTTTACCTGACAGTACAACAACTTTATCGCCTTTTTTAACATGCAATTTTTGGGCTTCGGACACTCCGGACACCTCCTTAATCTAGATAACTTCAGGCGCCAGTGAGATAATTTTCATGAAATCTTTGTCCCTGAGTTCGCGGGCTACAGGTCCAAATATCCGTGTACCTCTCGGGCTTTTATCTTCTTTAATAACAACTGCAGCATTTTCATCAAACCGGATGTACGAACCGTCCGGGCGACGTAATCCCTTTCTGGAACGTACAACAACGGCTTTAATTACATCGCCTTTCTTGACAACGCCACCGGGTGTAGCGTCTTTAACAGCCGCCACGATAACATCGCCAATGTTGGCATAGCGGCGATATGAGCCACCCAGTACGCGGATGCACATAATTTGCTTTGCGCCGGTATTATCAGCAACATTCAGTATACTCTGTTGTTGAATCATAGTGCTTATCCTCCTTCCTCATGTGACTCGATGCGCAGTTAAGAGCAGTCGAGCTTTAGAAGCTAACTTCGCTGTGAGTTATTACTATCTTGCTTTTTCGAGAATTTCCACCACGCGCCAGCGCTTTTCTTTAGACAGTGGGCGGGTTTCCATGATTTTAACGGTATCACCAATATGGCTTTCGTTATTCTCATCATGAGCTTTAAACTTAACCGTTTGCTTAATGGATTTATGATACAACGGGTGACGTACTAAACGCTCAACCGCGATGACTACTGTTTTGTCCATTTTATCGCTTACTACCTTACCAATACGGACCTTACGTTCGTTTCTTTCAACGGTCACTCTGCATTGCCTCCCTTCATACTCACTAACATAGTGCCCAATTACTGAGCCTTAAGTTCACGTTGACGCTGAACAGTTTTGATGCGGGCAATTGTTTTCTTGACGGCAGGAATCCGCATAGGGTTATCCAATTGGCCGGTAGCATGTTGGAACCGCAGGTTAAACAGTTCCTCTTTCAGCTTCGTAAAATTTTGCTCAAGTTCGGCTGCACTCATATCGCGGATATCTTTAGCCTTCATTTACTTCACCACCCGCTTTAGCATTGACACCAGGTGCGTCCATGTCCAAATGCGCGGTTTCCTCCCGCGTAACGAACTTTGTCTTGATGGGCAGTTTGTGAGCAGCAAGACGCATAGCTTCACGCGCTGTTTCTTCAGGCACGCCGTCCATTTCGAACATGACACGACCAGGTTTAACAACAGCAACCCAGTATTCCGGTGAACCTTTACCACTACCCATGCGAGTTTCAGCAGGCTTAGCAGTAATCGGCTTGTCCGGGAATATTTTTATCCAAACTTTACCACCCCGTTTAATGTAACGGGTCATGGCGATACGGGCTGCTTCAATCTGCCGGTTGGTAATCCAAGCCGGCTCAAGAGCAACCAGACCGAACTCACCGTGAGAAACAGTATTGCCTTTAGTGGCTTTACCTTTCATGCGTCCGCGGAATTGTTTGCGGTGTTTCACTCTTTTAGGAATCAGCATTATTTCTCGCCCCCTTCAATGGCGGCAGCAGCAACAACAGTCTTTTTAACTTCAGGCAGGACTTCACCTTTATAAATCCAGACTTTTACGCCGATCCGGCCATAAGTGGTATGCGCTTCAGCAGTGCCGTAATCAATATCAGCACGTAGAGTATGAAGAGGAATACTTCCTTCACGGTAGCTTTCAGTACGAGCAATTTCAGCGCCGCCTAAACGACCGCCAACCATTACTTTAATACCTTTTGCGCCCATACGCATTGTACGGGTTACTGATTGCTTCATTGCCCGGCGGAAAGCAATACGCTTTTCAAGCTGAGCTGCGATGTTTTCGGCAACCAGGGTTGAATCAAGTTCGGCTTGCTTAATCTCGGCGATATTTACTTCAATGTTCTTGCCGGTAAGAGCCTTCAACCATTTCTTAATGTTTTCGATCCCGCTGCCGCCACGCCCAATTACCATACCTGGCTTAGCAGTGTGAATAGTAACTTTCACCCGGTTGGCCGCACGCTCAATAATGATTTGCGACACGTTTGAAGTGTAAAGTTTTTCTTTCAGCATATCACGCATTTTAATATCTTCATGCAGGTTTTTAGCATAATCTTTGTCGGCATACCATTTTGCATCCCAGGTTTTTACAATGCCAAGACGAAGACCATGCGGATTAACTTTTTGACCCACTAAATTTCCCTCCTTCGTCGTTAGCTTATCTTTCTTTAACAACCAGTGTTACGTGGCTGGTACGCTTCAAAATTTTGAACGCCTGGCCGCGTGACCGCGGGTGAATGCGCTTCAAGGTTGGACCCTGATCAACAAACGCCTGTGCTACATAGAGAGCATCAACATTCAGGTCGTAGTTGTGTTCAGCATTAGCAATAGCTGATTTAAGCACTTTTTCCAGAACTTCCGCTCCGACTTTCGGAGTGTATTTCAAAATCGCAAAAGCCTCGCCCACGTTTTTGCCGCGAATTAAGTCAATAACTATGCGGATTTTACGGGGAGCAATGCGAATATGTCTGGCAATTGCTTTAGCTTCCATTATTTAACCCCCTTCCGGCTATAATCCCGGATTTTTGCAAAGCGTATGTTATCTTACCCCAGTAGACCGTTCAGAGCCGCTGTGGCCTTTATAAGTCCGGGTCGGCGCAAATTCGCCAAGTTTATGGCCAACCATGTCTTCGGTAACATATACCGGTACATGTTTGCGACCGTCATGGACAGCCAGTGTGTGTCCTACAAAGGTAGGTAGAATTGTCGAGCTGCGCGACCATGTTTTGATAACTTTTTTTTCATTTTTAGCGTTAAGCGCATCAATTTTCTTGGTCACGCTTTCGTGCACATAAGGTCCTTTTTTAATTGATCTTGACACCTAAATAGCCTCCTTTCATGTGTTCGCGTTATTGCAGTGAGACTACTTCCGTCTCTTAACAATCAGCTTATCAGAAGCTTTGCTTTTACGGGTTTTAGCACCCATTGCGCATTTGCCCCACGGAGTAACCGGATGCTTACGGCCGATCGGCGAACGGCCTTCACCACCGCCATGTGGATGGTCAATCGGGTTCATAGCAACACCGCGGTTAGCAGGACGAATACCGAGCCAACGCGAACGGCCAGCTTTACCAATGGTGATGTTTTCATGTTCAAGATTTCCGACCTGACCAATAGTAGCCCGGCAGTTAATATGAACCTTTCTCAACTCGCCTGATGGCAATCTGAGGAGTGCGTGGCTGCCTTCTTTAGCCATAAGCTGAGCTGAAGCGCCAGCTGAACGGACCATTTGGCCGCCTTTACCGATTTTCATTTCAATGTTGTGCAGTTGAGTACCTACCGGAATATTCTTAAGTGCCAAGGCATTACCTGGTTTGATATCGGCTTCAGGGCCGCTCATAATGGTATCGCCTACTTTAAGTCCGTTAGGAGCTAGAATATAGCGTTTTTCACCGTCAGCATAGTTTAACAGAGCAATCCGGGCTGAACGGTTAGGATCGTATTCAATGGAGGCGATTTTTGCAGGAATACCGTCTTTATTGCGTTTAAAGTCAATTACACGGTACAGACGCTTATGTCCGCCACCTTGATGCCGCACAGTCAAACGACCTTGTTGATTACGACCGGCGTGTTTTTGGAGACGCTCGGTCAGAGAACGCTCGGGACGATCTGTGGTAATATCCGAAAAATCGGCTACCGTCATGAATCTTCTGCCAGGAGCGTATGGTTTAAAACTTTTAACTGGCATGTGTGCCCCTCCTTTTTAGGAAATTGTGGTTATACGCCTTCAAAGAATTCAATGCGCTCGCCAGGAGCCAGTTTTACAACGGCTTTTTTAAAGTCCGGGCGTTTGCCGATATGCTTGCCCATGCGCTTAGTCTTGCCCATTACCCGAAGGGTATTGACGTCAAGAACTTTGACTTTGAAGATTTGTTCAACAGCTTGACGAATCTCAACTTTATTGGCTGTTAAAGGCACAATAAAAGTATATTTGTTGTCAGCCATCATACTGGTGGTTTTTTCTGTAATGTACGGTTTAATCAGTACATCGCGCAGGTTTGCCATTATGCCAGCACCTCCTCAATCTTGGCGATTGCATCTTTGGTAACCAACACTTTGTCATGGTGAAGCAAGTCGAATACATTAAGTCCCATGGTGTTAATGGCTTTAACGCCAGGAATGTTACGGGACGATTTTACGACATTGTCATTTTGATCAACAGTGATAATAAGTGCCTTATTATCGCTAGCCTCAAAATTACCTAAGAATTTAACAACATCTTTTGTTTTTGGAACAGCAAAGTTGATGTCTTCAACAACCAGTAAACCACCATCATTTACTTTAGCTGTCAACGCTGATTTAATCGCCAGACGACGAACTTTGCGAGGCATACTAAATTTATAGCTGCGCGGATGCGGTCCAAATGCAACACCGCCACCTACCCATAATGGAGATCTGATGCTGCCAGCCCGTGCCCGGCCGGTACCTTTTTGTTTCCAGGGTTTTCTGCCGCCACCACGGACCATTGCTCTGGTCTTAGTTGCGTGAGTGCCGTGACGCTGGCTTGCCAGTTGCATAACAACGGCCTGATGAACAACGGCTTCATTTATTTCTACGCCAAATACGCTATCATTAAGTTCAATTTCACCGGTCTTTGCGCCGGTCATATCATATACTGCCACTTTCGGCATATAGCACATCCTCCTTTCGATGCTCGCAACCTGCTCTTTACGTTAAACGTAGAGCCGCAAGCTGCGATTACTTAGTGGGTTTTACTGTATTTTTTACGATTACAAAACTACCTTTAGGTCCGGGAACAGCACCTTTAACCAACAAGAGGTTACGAGGTACATCTACGCGGACTACTTGCAGCCGTTGAACGGTTACTTTCTGCCCGCCCATACGTCCAGGAAGTTTCTTGCCTTTGAATACTTTACCGCCGCCGCCGCTCATCCGGGAACCAATGGTACCGGGTTCACGATGGGACTTAGAGCCATGGGCCATAGGTCCGCGGGCAAAATTATGTCTTTTAATGCCGCCGGCAAATCCTTTGCCTTTAGCAGTACCAGTTACATCAATCAGTTCGCCTTCGCTGAATACATCAGCGCTCAGAACTTGACCTACTGTATATTCAGAGGCTCCAGGCAGACGCAGTTCGCGGATAAACTTTACCGGTTTGACGTTGGCTTTTGCAAAGTGACCTTTTAACGGTTTGTTAACTTTTTTCTCTTTGACAGCGCCAAAACCAAGCTGCACTGCATTGTAGCCATCATTTTCAACAGTTTTGTTTTGTACTACGACGTTGGGGCCGGCTTCAATAACAGTAACCGGAATAACTTTACCCTCAGCCGTAAAGATTTGGGTCATACCCAGTTTTTTTCCTAAAATTCCTTTAGCCATTATCGCACCTCCTCCTACAGCTTGATTTCAATGTCCACACCAGCCGGCAAGTCGAGACGCATTAAGGCATCAACCGTCTTGGGGGTCGGCTCCAGGATGTCAATAAGACGCTTGTGGGTCCGCATTTCGAATTGCTCGCGGGAGTCTTTATTGACATGGGGTGAACGAAGAATAGTAAAGATATTTTTCTCGGTAGGAAGCGGAATAGGACCAGAAACCATAGCGCCGGTACGTTTTGCGGTTTCAACTATCTTGGCCGCACTTTGGTCAAGCGCCTTATGGTCATACGCCTTTAGGCGGATTCTGATTTTTTGTTGTTTAGCCATTTATTTATTCCTCCTTATCGCCCAGTTTCTCTGAACGGACATTCTCGGTGGAAATTTCCCCGCGCGTGCGGGCCACCTTCCACGTCATCGCCGGTCAATATCCGGGCAAAAGGCGGCATCAGCCGCCCTTGCCAGATATTCATTTAAAGCTATTATTATTTAACAATCGCGGTAACAACACCGGCGCCAACAGTACGGCCGCCTTCGCGAATCGCGAAACGCAGGCCTTCTTCGATAGCAATCGGGGTGATAAGCGCAATGTTCATTTGAATGTTGTCGCCAGGCATTACCATTTCTACGCCGTCTGGCAGGGTAACAACTCCGGTTACGTCAGTTGTCCGGAAGTAGAACTGCGGGCGATAGCCGTTAAAGAACGGGGTATGGCGGCCGCCTTCTTCTTTGGACAATACGTATACTTCGGATTTGAATTCGGTATGTGGCTTAATGGAACCGGGCTTAGCAAGTACTTGGCCGCGCTCGATTTCCTTACGGTCAACACCACGGAGCAAAGCGCCGATGTTGTCGCCGGCTACTGCTGAATCAAGCAGCTTGCGGAACATTTCTACGCCGGTTACTACTGTGGATTTAGGCTTTTCAGTCATACCAACGATTTCGATGGTCTCACTTACTTTTACTACTCCGCGTTCTACACGTCCGGTGGCTACAGTACCACGGCCAGTGATAGTGAACACGTCTTCTACCGGCATCAGGAAAGGCTTATCAGTAGCGCGTTCCGGTGTCGGGATGTATTGATCAACTTTGTCCATGAGGTCATGGATCTTACCGCACCATTCGCACTCGCGTTTAGCGCAGCCGCAGTTAAGAACCTTAACAGCAGAACCACTTACTACAGGGATGTCGTCGCCAGGGAATTCGTAGCTGGAGAGAAGTTCGCGAACTTCCATTTCTACCAGTTCCATCAGTTCAGCGTCATCAACCAGATCAGCTTTGTTCAGGAATACAACCATGGCAGGCACGCCTACTTGGCGGGACAGCAGGATGTGTTCACGGGTTTGCGGCATCGGGCCGTCAGCAGCTGATACAACCAGGATGGCACCGTCCATTTGCGCTGCACCGGTAATCATGTTTTTAACATAGTCAGCATGGCCTGGGCAGTCAACGTGGGCATAGTGGCGGGCAGGGGTTTCGTATTCAACGTGGGCAGTGTTGATGGTGATACCGCGTTCTCTTTCTTCAGGCGCTTTATCAATTTGATCATAGGCCATGAACTCGGCTCCGCCGTGTTTGGACAGGGTCATGGTGATTGCGGCAGTCAGCGAGGTTTTACCATGATCGACGTGACCAATAGTACCAATATTTACGTGGGGTTTGTTTCTTTCAAACTTTTTCTTAGCCATTTGAGTGTTACCTCCCTTAATATCTTTATCATATTATGTATTAACACAAATAATCAGCAGTATACATCATTTTACAAAGCTAGATTATTCTATCTAATCAGCAAAATTCCTGCTATAACTAGTAATAAAAATAAAAAACCTTGCAGTTATTGCAAGGTTTTTTATTTTAGCGTGGTGGCGGCGCAGGGATTTGAACCCCGGACACTTCGGGTATGAACCGAATGCTCTAGCCAGCTGAGCTACGCCGCCTTATTGAAATGGAGCTAGTGACCGGGATTGAACCGGTGACCTTATCCTTACCAAGGATACGCTCTACCGACTGAGCTACACCAGCAAGTAGCGCAAAACGACTTATGAACGCCCATCTGCGTTGTTGTCACTGCGGGCGCTTGCTTACGCACCCCAGTGCGCCGCGCTTCACGTCCTCGTTTCCGCCTAGCATCTGGACATTCCTAAGCCGTTTTGCGGCTGAGTGGTAGATATTCGGCTTGTCGCAGATAACATGGGTTTTGGTTCTTTATAAAGCTGTGCTTTATAAATTCAGGAAAATTCAGAACTGAATTTAACAAAGCACGTTAATTACTTGGTTGCGGGGACAGGACTTGAACCTGTGACCTTCGGGTTATGAGCCCGACGAGCTACCAACTGCTCCACCCCGCGATATTCAGTCGACAAAGGTAGTTTTGGTGGAGGGAGGTGGATTCGAACCACCGAAGTCGTAGACGGCAGATTTACAGTCTGCTCCCTTTAGCCACTCGGGAATCCCTCCGGTAATAACTCACTATTAGGATGTTCTTCGCTACCGCTCAGAACTAAGCGACTCACACATATTCTCACTTCGCTTTACAGCTCGCAACAATATGGTTCGCTGCTTATCGCTACTGCTCAGAACTAAGCGATTCGCGCCAATCAGTCTTCGCCTCTCGGCTCGCCTTCTTGAGCTCTCAGCTTAATGGAGCTGGCGAGAGGAATTGAACCCCCAACCTGCTGATTACAAGTCAGCTGCTCTACCAATTGAGCTACGCCAGCATCTTTTCCTAGGTTACCTTGTCTAGTGACAAAACATATTATATAATAACCAAGATGCTGTGTCAATATTTTTTTACTGGTAATTTTACGATAAGAATCGAGCATATATCATTACCGGTAATAGGCTGTAAAAACACGGCTTTAGCGTGAGCCGTGTTTTTTTCTATGCCCCCAGTCCAACATTCACCTCGATAAGCTCAGAGTCGACCATTAAACTGAGCGCCAAATACTTATTATGGCTGACCCGCACTGTATATTCAGTCCCCACAACAATGCTGGGCGGCGAGATATCTACTGCCAATCCCTGCTTTTCGAAATTAGTAGCGGCATTAGCAGTAACCATATTTACCATTTCCGAGATTGCACTCTGCGCCATTTCATCCATCTCAGGCACCGGCATACCCATCATAATTGTTGAGGCAACCTTTTTAGCGGTATCTGCAGACATATTGTAGGCTACATTTCCCTTAATTCCTTTGGTGATTCCAATGAGCACAGTGACCCCTTGACTTGCTAATACTTGTTCCTTAACCGCTAGCCCACGCCGGTTAATTTCCTTAAAGCCTAATTGCGGTAAAATCGTGGTTATTGCTTCTAAGAATGGATTGATTAATTTTACGTCCAAAACAATACTCCCTCCAACATATCAATATCAGTTTAGCTATCACTTAATTAATAATAGGAACGAAAACATATATTTCGATTTAGCGTAAAAAGAAATAGTAATAGGATATCCCGGCTACACCAAACCGGTAATAGGCAAACGATGCCAGTGTAGAGTTATTAAGGAACCGCAAGAACCAAACAATCGATATATATGCGGTGATGAACGCAACAACAAATCCGATGGCAAACATGGCAAAATCATCAACGCTCAGCTTATTCCATATTTGCATTAAGTCATACACACACGCCACTAACATAAGCGGCACAGCAATAATAAAAGAAAACTCGGCTGCTGCTTTGCGACTCATCCCTAAGAATAGGCCCCCGGCAATTGTTGAGCCCGAGCGGGAAAAACCTGGCCAGAGAGATAAAATTTGAAACAAGCCCACGAAAAAGGCCTGTTTGATTGTCATCTTATCAACATCATTGGTTACTGGACGCTGTGAGATTTTTTCGGCTACAAGCATGAGAATAGCACCCACGATTAGCCCGATAATAACTGTGTAAGGGGAGAAAAGGTATGTTTTAATGAATTCATGCAGAAGATACCCGAGCCCCATTACCGGAATAATCCCGGCTAACACATGCATAGCTGTCAGACTGCCACCAAAGTTATTTAGGGTTCGGGGCCTAAGCATGGCCAAAAATTTATCCCTGTATAAAATAAACACTGATAAAATAGCGCCTAATTGGATAAACACCTCAAATACAGATGCTTTTTCCCCTTCAAACCCCAATAATGCACCTACTAAAATCATATGTCCGGTCGAAGAAATTGGCAAAAACTCAGTCAATCCTTCAACAATACCTATAATGACTGCAATTATATTGTCACTCACTGGGTCACTTCCCTCTTAATTGTTTGTTATTTTCCGCCTGCAGCATACTTATTACCTGGGTATCTGTAGGAAAAGCAAGCTCTGGCACCGAATCAAGCGGAAAGTAGGCTACCTGATCTAAATCATCGCCTGGGCAAAGGGTGCCGCCGGCTACTTGGGCCATAAACCAAACACCAACAGTGTGAACAGCTGGATTATGAAAGTTGGACAAGACCGTATACACCTGCCCCGGCTCAATAACTAACCCGGTTTCTTCCAGAAACTCACGTTTGACAGCATCGCGGATATCTTCATCATATTCCACATAGCCGCAGGGTATGCACCATAGCCCCGAATAACTGGCATTAGCAGCCCGCCTCCCCAGCAAAATAGTTCCGTCTTGCCTTACAATTGCAGCAACCCCCACAATCGGGTTTTCATAAACAGTATATGCACACTTGCTACATACTAAGCGTTCGCGTTCGCCAGCCTGGCGAAAATTTAATTGACCGCCACACTTAGGACAAAAATTATATCGCTGTTGTTTCATCGCTACCTCCTTCGGACACAGACATGTTCCTATTTTACCATATTTCGACTAAATATCCTGCAACATGTAGAAAATTTAATATTTTTCACAAGAAAAACCCGGGGCTTTAGTGTAAAAACACATTATGCTCCCGGGCATCATCATGAATCACATGCAGCCGTTTATTTTGATCCATAAATGCTATAAAGACATTGTGGATACTGTTTAGATGCTGACAACGAAATTCTTCAATCTGCTGCGATGAAAAACCCATATCAGCCAGCGCTTTCTCCTGCAGTTTTCCCTCTAGTATTACAGGCACAAGAATGCTGTTCGGGGTAACATTAAAATTAACCTGGCTTGGTGTTATTGGCAAATGTTCGGCTCGTTTGAGCACGCTTAGTTTACCATGTGGTTCCAAAATAGCAAACTCCACGATAGTAATGTCAAAGACATCTTTTTCACGCAACAGCTGCAACAGGGTTTCTACCGGCATATGTATTTTGCGCAGGCTTTCCTTAATTATTTGGCCGTTTTCGACCATCACCAGGGGCTTAAAGTTTATTTTGTGGTTAACCGGGCGAATTTTGATGCTTAACCAGCCGAAGAACAGTTGCATCCCACCCAGTGCCAACAAGGCAATTAGCGAGCTTGCAAGTTCAATCCGGTGATCAACAATAAGCGCACCTGCCACTGCACCGATAGTAATTGATGTCAAAAAATCAAATGAGCTAAGCTCACCCAACTGACGGCGGCCGATTGTCAGCATAATGACAAGCAATACACCCATACCCGCAACTACCCTAAACAGAGTAATGCCTAACGTTTCCATCGCAGCCCTCCACTGCGCGGATGCATAAAACCACGCACTATTTAGAGCTTAGTATAACCTAAGTACAGTTTTTCTAATCACCAAAACAAATACCGATTGCCCGCCCAGCGATTAAGAGTTCATTATCAATTGTGACATTATTTGCTTTGCCGGCAATATCAACAATTGGCACACGAATAATCTGATTTTTCTGCAGGGCCACCATGATCCCGAAGGCCCCCTCCAATATACATTGAGCCGCTGCCACACCGTAACGTGTTGAAAGCACCCGGTCAAAAGCTGTTGGTGTACCCCCTCGCTGAACATGTCCCAGTACAGTGCAGCGAGACTCCATTCCTGTAAGCGCCTCAATCTGTCTAGCCAGTTTTTCACCGATGCCGCCTAAGCGTACTTTCTCATGACTGCCTTCGACAATACGCGCTATTGATATTTCCCCGCCTTGAGCATAAGCACCTTCAGCAATAACAATCAAGCTGAACTGCCGTCCACGCAGCTGGCGTTCTTTGATCTTGGCAATAACCGATTCTGTATTAAAGGGGATTTCTGGAATGAGGATACAGTCAGCACCACCCGCCAGGCCTGCATGTAAAGCAATCCAGCCGGCATATCTGCCCATCACTTCAAGTACCATGACCCGGTGATGGGATTCAGCGGTAGTATGTAGCCTGTCAAGGGCATCAGTAGCCACGCCAACAGCAGTATCAAACCCGAAAGTCCGTTCAGTATCAGGTATGTCGTTGTCAATGGTTTTCGGAACAGCGACTACCGGTAAACCCATTTGATAGAATTCAGCAGCAATTTTAAGAGTGCCATCACCACCAATAACAACAAGAGCCTCAATCCCTGCCTGCCGCAGGTTATCCAGAGCGTGAGCCGACATATCTTTATAAACGATTTCCCCAGCCTCCGTTTGAGGGTAGCTAAATGGATTATCGCGGTTGGTGGTCCCTAGCATAGTCCCCCCACGGGGCAAAATACCCGCAACACTCTCGTCGGTCAATTGAATCATTTTATTTTCAACCATTCCGCCAAACCCATTTTTAATTCCCCAGACTGCCAATCCCCTCCCCAGCGCCGTTCTAACAACAGCCCGAATTACAGCATTAAGGCCGGGCGCATCGCCACCACCGGTCAGTATTGCAATGGTTTTCACCTTATTATCCATATATTAATCACCTCATCTAAGTTTCTATATGTTCCATGTTAGCAAATTAGCAGGGGGTTTATTACATCAACACCCTAAGACGCATGTACATACTTTAGCGAGTTATATATATTAGGAGAACATAAGAAAAAATGACACCGACTAATGGTGTCATTTTATGCTGCGTTGGTCATCATAGTTTTCGCTGTAGCTGGTCAAGTCCGACGAAGCATCTTTATTAAGACCGGTAAGACCTCTGTACATACCGCGAATATCGCTGTCTTCACCACGATTTTCCAGATAGCGCTCCAATTTACGTTTTACCCGCTGCAAAGCGTTGTCAATCGACTTGACATGGCGGTCAAGTTCAACAGCAATCTCCTGATAAGACTTGCCATCAAGGTAAGACATCAGTACCTTCCACTCAAGATCGCTTAAAATTTCACCCATTTTTTCTTCAATATCAACGAATTCCTCACGGCTGATTACCAGTTCTTCCGGATCAGTCACTTTAGAGCCGGATAGTACATCTAAGAGTGTCCGGTCAGAATCTTCATCATAAATAGGTTTATTTAAAGAAACGTATGAATTCAAAGGTATATGCTTTTGTCTGGTGGCGGTCTTAATGGCGGTAATAATTTGCCGGGTTACGCACAATTCTGCAAAAGCTCTAAACGATGAGAGCTTGTCATTGCGGAAATCTCGAATGGCTTTGTATAAGCCAATCATGCCTTCTTGAATGATGTCCTCACGCTCAGCGCCGATTAAAAAATACGATCTGGCTTTAGCCCGCACAAAATTACGATATTTATTAATCAAATACTCCAGAGCGACCGTGTTGTCATTATCTTTGGCGTCAAATACTATTTCTTCATCAGTTAAGTTGTCAAAACAACCATACAGATCGCGTTGAGTATTAACCCGCATCGCATCGCCCCCACTAGTTTTTATTTTGCTGTCGATAATGGCCAACCTGATTTTTTATCTATAAAAACCGGCCATTTGTTCATCGTGAAAAAAATAAAAGTGCACTAAAAGGATTAGTGCTTACCGTATTAGTTCACGTCTTGTCACAATAAATTATACCTTTAAGCACAAAGTTAGTCAAGCCCATCTCTGCGGATCGCATCCAGGCGCTTAAGGATATCTTTCCCCAGACGGTTGCCAAGCTCATGACGGTCTCGCGCTAATACCTTCCGGGAGATGTTTTCCTTAATTTCTTTTTTGGTACTGGCAACGTCATTTTTTAGCTCGCGGGCTGAAATACGGAACGCGCCAGCCCCTAAAATAAACATCTGTTCCGCCAGGTCAGAGGTTACAACATAGACACGTTCTCCCTGACGCACAAGATAGTATACCATTTTTTCGATACAACTGTCAGCAGTCTCACCTTCTTTGGTATAAATCACCTCCAACTCGCCGACCAAAGTTTGGCTGACACTTTTGCCGGCAGCCATATGCGCATCAAATACGATAATCGTCCTAAAACCTTTATATGCACCATATTCACTGAGTATGTCCACAAGTTTATCACGGGCATATTCTAAATTATCTTTAACTGCAATTAACTCAGGCCAGGCATTAATCACATTATAACCGTCGACGATTAACAAGTCCATCGAGAAAAAGTCTCCAATCTTATTGCATACTGGTGGCTTCAGGCGGGTTGCCGGCCGCCTCTTTCCGCTTTACTTCAGATTGCACTGGTTTGGGGGCCGGTCCTGTTTTTATCAAGGTATTATCAGGCGCATACTTGTCACGCGATAATATTTCGCGTTTTAGTTCTGTACCATTATTATCACGTATGATTCGAATAACAGTGACTGAGTATCCAGGCTTGCCAGGTTTTTCAACCTTGTTTTCTCCAGGCGGCAAAGAAGGGTCGGCCTTTTTGACTATCGCCGGCTGAATCACTTGTTGGTCTACTGTCACAATATCAATATTTTTATCTAGAACCCGTTGGCCGAATATCCCGACATTTAATTTGTTGCCTACCGCCTCAGCCATAATCATAACCGGCGCCAGGCTGTTGTTGACAAATTTAAAATCAAGTGCATTATAAGCAACAGTAGCATCCCGCCCCAGCGGCACATAAGCAAGTGGCTTAGAATGGTTGGTTCGTTCAACAATATCAAGCCCCGCAAGCAGTACCGCATTATATAGTGTAGATGAAACCTGACACACACCGCCGCCTATTCCGGGCACAAATTCACCATTAATGATCTCCATGGCCTCTTTAAAACCTTGTGATTTTTCCCTTGGACCAACAGTATCGTTATATGAAAATACCTGGCCAGGGTAAAGTAATTTGCCATTAATTTTTTGTGCAGATAGTTTTACATTGACAGTCCGGTTAGTATCTTCGGTGTTAAATATGGTTGTATACATGGCAACCATTTCCTTTATGCCATTCTTAGCTAGCTCACCTGCCGTAATTTCAGGATAAACCGGTTTGACCGGAAGGTTGATCGTATTGGCGTCAGAACGATTAATTGCAGCCACCATTAATTCTTTAAGTGCTGCAACATCAATCTCCTGTCCCTCCACTTCAGCCACAATACCGCCTGTCCGCAGGCTTAATGTTGCATTTCGGGGCGGTTTGTTTACGCTCTCCTGTAACTGCTCAAGGATGGTATCTAATTTATTCTCATTATACCTGATTTTAAGGGGGATAGACCAGCCTTCAGCCTGAACATTTCTAATATTTCTTAGCCGCAACCACCAGGAGCCTTCACGCCCCACAAGCCACGCAGCATCAGCCGTGGCTTCTGCATCAATACTATAATCAATATGTTCAGGTTCAATGCGAAATGTTGTCGTGCCATGGGACAGCAAGATCGGCTTGCTTGTTTGCTCTTTTTGCCATACATATAGCATCTGGGCCACTTCATCCCTGGTTTTTCCGGTAACCTCAATGTTGGCAACCGCCACGCCGTTGTACACTGTTTGGGCAAACAGCGGCCGGGTCAGCCAAAATACGGCTACCCCTGTTAGGACTACGGCCACTGCCAGAATCATTCCCACCCAGTGTTTCATTTTGCCTTCAACTCCCTTTGCCTAAGAACTTCGTAAAGCAAAAGCGAACATGCTACCGATGCGTTGAGAGAAGTCATCTTCCCCCGCATGGGTATACGAACAACAAAATCACAAGCCTCTTTAGTTAGCCGGCCCATTCCCTCGCCCTCACTGCCGACAACAATGACAACAGGTCCGGTAAGGTCGGCTTCATAATAGTCTTTTGTTCCGTCCATATCAGCGCCTACCACCCAAAGCCCCTGCTTCTTCAGGGCTTTAAGCGTTTGAGATACATTGCCAATTCGCGCTACCGGTACGTGTTCAACCGCGCCGGCCGAGGTTTTAGCCACTGTCTGCGTAAGGGGACAACTACGCCGTTTGGGTATAAGTACACCATGAACACCGGTTGCATCTGCGGTGCGTAAAATAGCACCAACATTATGCGGGTCAGCCAGTTCATCCAAGAGAACTAAAAACGGTGGTTCATTTTTCCCATAGGCTGCCGTTAAAATCTCATCAATCTCAACATAGGCCACCGGTGCTGCCAGAGCAACGACACCTTGATGCCGCACCCCAGCCGATAGTTGGTCCAGTTTGGCAATCTCAACTTCTTGTATTACCAACCCCAGCTCCCGCGCCTGAGCAATGATATCGCGGATCGAACCTTGCCGTTCCCCTTTGGCAACAAGAACCTTATTCAGTGATCGCCCCGCTTTCAACGCTTCCAGAACGCTATTACGGCCGGCTATTATTTCTGCATCATCAGACATGATTATCGCTCCTTAAATAATATAAGTTGTGTGTTTCTTATTATTATGAAAAAACGGCAGAATATAATCCTGCCGTTTGTCCTTTATTGACTCACTTCGCCAAAAGTTGGCTTAAATTACAACCGATTGCGTTATCGTCGCCGGTAATGACATTATTAGATAATCTTTAAGAGACTTCAGCAATATACAGTGTGGGGTTCACAGCCATATCAATTGTAACAGTTTGGCTAACCCGCTCACCCGCCGCGTTTGTGGTAAGATTAACAATTGGTTTAGTCTTCAGCTCATCAGCATAGTCGTGGACAATACCCCTTGATTTATTATTCAGCCGGACAACAGACCCCAGTGGGTAACTAGCTACATTCCTCATTAAAATTTGAATATATTCCGGGTTAAAATAGGCACCACCAGCTTTTTGAATAATCGCTAACGTATCATAGACTGACAAGGCTTTCCGGTATGGGGTTGTTGCAGTCATTGAAGAATATACGTCAGCAATCGCTACAATCTGAGCAAAGTCATGGATAGAGCTCTCGCTAACACCACGCGGATAGCCGCTGCCATCAAAGCGCTCATGATGCTGCAGCGCGCAATTAGCCGCCGATAAACTAATGTCTGCGTTACGTTGAAGAATTTCATAGCCCTTCTCAGTATGTTTTTTTACCACAGCCATCTCTTCCGCGCTTAATGCGTCAGGCTTATTGAGTATATCACGGGAAATCGTAATCATACCTACATCGCGCAGAAGCGCCCCCAAGCCCAGGTCCCGCAACCGCTGCCCTTCAAGGCCGCAGCTAATCCCCATTACTGTGGCAAAAAAATAACCACTAACAGCATGTTTAAACAGATAATCATTACACTGCTGCATCGCTGTAAATAACGGCTGGATTTCTTTGTGCATACAACACTCGTCCAAAAGCATTAATATCCTATTTTTCACAGCCTCTGTTTGAACATATTTGCCAACACGCACTTCTCCCAGCGCCTGATGTGCGCTCTGCACAATCTCGCTCCTGGCGGTTTGCGCGGCCTCATCATTAGGGTCGATGAGTTGGGCATCCCCTTGAATGTAGATATACGTAATATCAAGTTCTAACAGTTTGGAAATATGGAACCCCGTCAACTCAATCCCACTGTTTAATATTACCTGACCATTTAGCCCATACACCGGCTGAGCCAACTGCATACCTGCCTGAATATCCTCCAGAAGCACACGCCGCATTGTAGATTACCTCCAGCAAAAGTTTGTATATAATGGTTAAGTGTGTATACCTCTTGGTAAGAGTTCTACTTTTGCTTTTTTATTCCTGCCAATCGACCACAAGATAATGTCCCCTCTTTACAATAGCCACCAGTTACACAAGTAGGTCCGGCTTGGGTAAATAGGCGGGGCGCAACCGCTTTAACCTCAGCCAGCATAGCATTGGCAAGATTACGTATTTCCCACTGCGCCCGTTGACAGCAGCGTTTTTCAAAAAAGTGCAGCAGCGAACGGGCATTCATAGTTACAACAATTTTGGTTTCAGTGGCATTAGCCAGTACATAGCGCGCATCCTCTTGATGTACACCAAGAGTCACCAATTCATCATATGTCTGCTGAACCTGGCTCATAAGCGCGGTATATTTAGCTTTAGCTTCAGGGTTAGCGGCAACTGAGGGTGGTAAAATGTATTCAAAGCCATGTTCACGTACATATCGCTGTGACTGTTGTGAGTATGATGCAATACGGTGGCGGACAAGCTGGTGCGTTAGCACCCGGGAGATACCCTCAATAGCAAAGGTAAAGTTCACGTGTTCAAATGTTGACAAGTGCCCCATGTTAAAAAGTTTGTCAATTAACGTTCCAACCTGCGCATCCGGCATCGTTTGCACCAATTCTTCAGCCCCGCTGGCCGAATAACAGAGCCGTGCCGCCATAGCAACAGTACGTTCTGGATCTGGGGTATACTGAATCAATTTTAATTTCATGGGGACAACGCTCCCTTTTGGTTACTTTTTAGCAATGGCTGTCATTTCCCGGGAAATAATAGCGAAAGCTTTGTCAACAATTTCTGACAGTCTGTCGTAGTTTTTCTGCACATATAAAAAACCCATTAATGCTTCAAAGCCTGTAGCATAACGGTATTCAGCAATGGAGGCACTCTTAGGTACTGTCGATTTAGCATTACGTCCCCGTCTCACAATATCGGCTTCCTCGGGCGTGAGCTGGTCTTCGAGTATTTTAACCGCTTTGGACTGCATGACGGCCGATACAATTTTAGCATCAAAAGTATGTAATACCCTTACCTTATTTTGTTCATATCCGAGCAGCCGTGTTCGCACATATAGCGTAAAATAGGCATCACCAATATACGCCAGCACTAACGGCGACAGCCGCTCGGCCTCAATATCATCATATTTAGCCGGAGATACCTCTCCGGCTTCGTTAAGTGTAAAAAAATTATCAACTAATTTCTGAAAATGATCAAATCTCACCGTTTTTTCCACCTGACGCCTTGCGGCGAGTCTTCAAGAACAATGCCTGCCGCTGCTAGTTTGTCACGAATTTGGTCAGCTGTTGCCCAGTCTTTTTTCTGACGTGCGTCCTGGCGAATATCAATGATAAGGTTCATAAGTTCATTAACCAGTTCAGCATTGCCATCTTGAGCCGTACCACTACCCTCAATCCGTATCCCTATAATGTCAGCCATCTGGCTATAGACCTTGGCAACTTGTGCCAAAACCTCACTATCCAGGCCGATCTTTCCGCCTGTAACCTTGCTATGATAGATATTGATCTCTTTGGCTAACCCAAACATTGTGCTAATCGCCAGCGCGGTGTTGAAATCATCGTCCATTGCGGCCACAAATTCAGCCAGCGATGCAGTAGCGGCTTGAGCGAGGGCCTGAGAATCGCCACTGGAGGTCCCGGCAGGAAAGGTTGCCAGGTATGTTAGGTTTTCGCGGGCTGTCCGCAAGCGTTCCAGGCTTCGTCCGGCTTCTTCCAACCGTTCATCACTAAAATCAAGTGGACTCCGGTAGTGGGTTGACAAAATAAAGAAGCGTAACACTTCCGGCCGGAAATGTTCAAGGATATCAATGACCAGAAAAAAATTACCCAGCGATTTACTCATCTTCTCTTCATTTACGGTAATAAAACCATTGTGCAGCCAAAAGTGAACAAACGGTTCAATACCAGTAAAGGCTTCGGATTGGGCAATCTCGTTTTCATGATGCGGAAATACCAAATCACTGCCGCCACCGTGGAAGTCAAAGCTTGCGCCGAGATACTTATACGACATAACAGAGCACTCAATGTGCCAACCAGGCCTGCCCGGACCCCAGGGGCTTTCCCAGGCAGGTTCGCCTGGCTTGGCACTTTTCCACAGAGCGAAGTCCATCGGATGTTTCTTCCGTTCATCAACGTCAACACGGGCACCAGCCTTCATATCTTCTAGATTTCGCCCGCTTAGCTTGCCATATTGAGGGAATTGTTCGACACTGTAGTATACATCACCCTCAACAGCATAAGCAAATCCTTTATCAACAAGCGTTTTAATCATAGTGAGAATCTCTGGAATATGGTCAGACACCCTGGGGTAGACCTGCGCCCGCCGGATATTAAGTGTATCCATAACCTCAAAGTAGGAGGCAATATATCTGTTAGCAATAGCATCCCAGGTTACTTGCTCATTTTTAGCTGCATTAATAATCTTGTCGTCAACATCAGTAAAGTTTTGGACATGGTACACATCATAGCCTGAGTATTCGAGATAACGGCGGATTACATCCCAGGTTATAAATGGCCGGGCATTGCCGATGTGCGGATGGTTATAAGGAGTAACACCGCAAACATACATTTTTACTTTACCTGGCGTTATTGGAACAAATTCTTCTTTTTGCTTAGTCAGGGTATTATATACTTTCAGACTCACGCTGCTTCAGCTCCTTTTCCAACTGTTCAATTCGCACTTCCAGACGTTTCATATTTCGTTGCATACAGTGCAGCATTTCTGCCACAGGATCTGGTAAATCATCGTGTTCCAGATCAATACCGTCTATACCAGTGCGGTTTATCTTTTTCCCTTCATGCCAGACAATTTTCCCAGGTATACCAACAACGGTTGAGTTAGGGGGAACCTCCCGCAATACTACCGAACCGGCACCAATTTTAGAATTGTCGCCAACAGTAAATGACCCTAGTACTTTAGCGCCGCTGGCTACAACAACATTATTGCCGATAGTAGGGTGACGCTTACCCTTTTCCTTGCCAGTACCGCCTAAGGTGACCCCCTGATATAGGGTAACATTATTGCCAATAATACAGGTTTCACCAATAACTACCCCAGTAGCATGGTCGATAAACAGCCCTTCGCCGATAGTTGCGCCTGGATGAACATCCACGCCAGTTAATAAACGATTGAAATAGCAGATCATGCGCGGAAACAGCACCCAGCCACGTTTAAATAAATAGTTGGAAATGCGATATAGCCAGATGGCATGTAGACCAGGATAGCACAATAGGACCTCGACTACGCTTTTCGCGGCAGGATCTCGGTCAAATACTACCTTAACATCTTGTTTTATCCGTTTAAACATAGTATTCCCTCCTTACAATAATTTAGAACGGGCATAAGAAAGCCACCATCTCACTACAGAGACGGTGGCCCGCGGTTCCACTCTGCTTGGGGATAATATCCCCCTGCTTTATGCTGATAACGGCAGCAACCGTGATGGCTTACTTAACTTTCACCCATCCTACTTACCAGGTGCACTTCTACGAAACCTTACCCAGTGCCGCTTACAGCCGGTGGCAGCACCTCTCTGAGGGGGATAAACGTATACTTCTCCTGGATCATTGCATTTATAGTGCTGATACCAGCACCTATTTATTTAAGGTAGTTTCGGTGTTTGTCATTCGCTTTATTTCCGAGTACGTAAATCGGTTTTATGAATAAATTATACTAACGGCTGCTTGGCTATGTCAAGCAGCAATATCACTATCTATACTGCAAATTATACTTTAGCTAACAGCGAAGCTATTCTTGCCAGGGTACGTTCTTTCCCAATAAGAGGAATCAGGTTAATAAGCTCAGGTCCGTGCATTTTACCTGTTATAGCAATACGAACCGGCATATATACCTTTTTCCCACCCAACTTCAACTCTTTAGTGATACCTTTAAGAATGGCCTGTACTGCCGCAGGTTCAACAGGATCTAAAGCCGCCAGTCTTGCTTTGAAAACCTCTATCACCTGCGGCACATCAGTATCTTTCATAATCTCATGTGCCTCTTCGCTCTCAAAGTCAAAATCATCATTAATAAATACGTCAATGTGGTCAGTAATTTGAGCGGCATAACTAATATAACCCTGAAGTTCAGCAACTACTTTAATCAACCATTCTTTTTTTTCAGGGGTTAGCTGTTCTTTAATGTACCCGGACTCCTGAAGATGCGGTAAAGCCAATTCGGTAATAAGTGCTGGATCGGCTTGTTTTATATAATGCGCGTTAATATAGTTTAGTTTATCAACATCAAATACCGCAGGATTTTTAGCCACCCGTTCCATCGAAAATTGCTCAATAAGCTCAGCTGCGCTAAATATTTCCTGTTCACCAGGAGGCGCCCAGCCTAAAAGAGCTAAGAAATTTACTATCCCCTCAGGCAAATAACCCAATTTCTTATACTGCTCAACCGAGGTCGCGCCATGACGCTTGCTCATCTTAGTACGATCTTTTCCCAAAATCAGTGAAATATGGCCAAACTGTGGTAACGGCAGCCCCAATGCCTGATAAATTAAAATTTGGCGCGGGGTGTTAGACAGATGCTCTTCAGCCCGAATGACATGTGTTATTTTCATAAGCGCATCATCAAGCACCACCGCATAGTTATATACAGGAATGCCATCTGATTTGACAACAACAAAGTCACCCACGCCATTAGAATCAAAACTTACCGTATCCCGAACCAGGTCTTTAAAAACAATTTGCTGATTCTCCGGCACACGGAAACGAACAGTAGGCTTACGCCCATCTGCGCTAAAGCGGTCACAGTCGGCTTGGCTCAAGTTACGACAGCGCCCGGTATACCGCGGTGTCTCACCTTGATTCATCTGCTCCTGACGGTCAGCATCAAGTTCTGCTTCACTACAATAACAGTAATACGCATGTCCGCTTGTTAACAGCTTGTCCGTATACTGCCGATACAGGTCAAGGCGTTCAGTCTGACGATACGGACCATATTCACCACCCACATCGATTCCTTCATCCCACTCAAGACCCAGCCAACGCAATGAAGCCTTAATATTTTCCTCAGATTCCCGGGTTGACCGCTCCAGATCTGTATCTTCAATCCGCAGAATCAGCTTGCCGCCTTCTTTACGCGCTAATAGCCAGTTGAACAAAGCCGACCGTGCTCCACCGATGTGAAACGGTCCTGTCGGGCTTGGCGCAAAGCGCACTCTAAGTTCTTGTTCCATTTATAGATACCCCTTCCATAAACTTTTTGAAGTAGTAAAAATTTGTGTTAATCATTGTATATTCTAGCAGATTATGCGCCAGCTTGCAAAATAATCAAACAAAAAACCGCCGTTTTGGCAGCGGGGTTACCAACAAATAAAAAAAAACCGCCAACTTGGCGGTTCACACCTTATTCCACCTTAACGACAAACATACCATTTACAATATCCGGGATGACAAGTGTCGTGTTTGCTCCATTAAAGCCACCTGACACCGGCTTAGCGCCATCTGATAACAGAGCCAGTCGCCATACCAGCCTATCGTTAAGCCATAACTCGCCGCAAGTGGCTCCGTCCTGGCGCGCAATATTGATGTTAAAACTAAATTCAGCCGCCAGTGCGGAGGAGGGGTACAGGTTAATGATCATCGACAGCAGTAGGGTAACTATTAATTTGCGAATTACTTTCTGCATAATCAGCCCTCCAAATATGTCAATATCAGCTATTCATAATATGTGTACTTCACTGACTTTTATACAGATTTGTGCATTAAACTTGAGTACCTATGATTGTTGCTGTGGCGTAAGCAGCAATACCTTGCCCCTGACCAGTGAAACCTAGCCCTTCTGTTGTTGTCGCTTTCACATTAACTTGGCTAACGTCAATACCCAAAGTTTCCGCAATATTGCTGTTCATTTTGTCTATATACGGAGCTAGCTTAGGTTTTTGAGCTACAATGGTAGCATCAATATTATTAACAGTATAACCATGCTTACACAAAATTGTACGCACTTTATCCAATAGGACCAGGCTTGATATGCCTTTATAGTGCCCATCGGTATCAGGGAAATGGCGACCAATATCGCCTAACGCAGCGGCACCCAAAAGCGCGTCCTTAACGGCATGTAACAGCACGTCAGCATCAGAGTGACCGTCAAGTCCCTGCGTATACGGGATATCTACGCCTCCGAGAATTAGTTTACGTTCTGGAACCAAGCGGTGAACATCATAGCCAATACCGGAGCGAATCATACTCATAGCCTCCTGTCGGTTTGCAAGTAAGGTTTCAGCAATAGTCAAATCTTCTCTGGTAGTAATCTTTATATTCCGATAATCACCTTGTACAATTTTCACTCTGATGCCCAGGCGCTCAACCAAGGCCGCGTCATCTGTACCGAGATAGCCATCCTGCGCCGCACGGATATAAGCTGTTTTAATCAGTTTTGCGTCAAAGGCCTGCGGTGTCTGAACCGCCCACAGCGTACGTCGATCAGGGGTGCCTGTAACCCAACCAGAGGTGTCGGCTGACTTAATGGTATCTTTGACCGGTACGGCTACAATGGCGGCCTGGTACTGACGAGCAGCGGCAACAGCCGTATTGAACAGGTGCGGCTCAGCCAATGGCCGCGCTCCGTCATGTACTACCACAATATCAGTATGATCCGGAACAGCCGCTAATGCATTGGCAATCGAATACTGGCGCTCACTGCCGCCAGCAACAACTTGCCAGGGCACCGGCAAATTGTAGCCTGACAGCAGGCTACTTACAGTTTCGGTTTCTGCGACCGCTGCAGTTATAATTAAGCTGTTGACATCTTGTACTGCGCAAGCCGCTAGTACCGTATGTACCAGCACTGTTTTATCTAAAAGCGGGATAAATACTTTATTGATCCCGCTTCCCATTCTTTTTCCTTGTCCAGCAGCTGCAATAATAATACAAACCATAAATTCTCCCCTTCGCAAGAAAACCTGACTTCTGTCAAATCCTATACTCC
>NZ_DATMXX010000406.1:0-3528 GCF_035561255.1 Sporomusa sp.
TGTGTTAGGCACGCCGCCAGCGTTCGTCCTGAGCCAGGATCAAACTCTCCAATAAATTTATTATTGAAGCCGTTTATCGGCTCATTGTAAATCAAATCTTGTTTGTTGCTTGTGCTGCAAGCAGCACATCGCACATCTGGCATTTTTTTGATGCATTACTTTACATTGTTCAGTTTTCAGGGAACGTTAGATGTCATATCTGCATTGCTGCTAAATTTGACAGCTTTTATATATTAACATGTTAGTTTGATTGTGTCAACTAGTCTTGCTTTATTAGTTCCTGCTATTTTGTTATATACTTTAACTTATATGCACTAGCGCGACTTTTACATCCTAACATAGAATATAACATTATGTCAATACGTTACAACTTACTAAATGCAATAAGGTTCTGGGGTTTATACATCTAGCGTAGCATATTGTAACCTAGCATGTCAATCATTATGCACTCAATTTAGAAAAATCAGTTAATATTTAAAAGGGCTATTTGATCTTTCAAATAGCCCTTTTAATATTTATAATATATTGACGTATCTATTTAAGTACGGCACCTGTATTTGCAGAAGTAACCAGCTTAGCATATCTGGCCAGATATCCAGTAGTGACTTTAGGCGCTGGTTTAACCCAGTCGGCTTTACGCTTAACTAGATCTTCAGGACTTATTTTGAATTCAAGCTTGCGCCCGGGAATATCAATATTGATAATATCCCCATCTTCCAAGAGAGCAATCGGACCGCCTTCCATAGCTTCAGGAGAAATGTGCCCAATACACGCACCTTGAGTAGCGCCGCTAAAGCGTCCATCTGTCAAAAGTGCCACTTTAAGGCCCATCCCAACAATTACAGCTGTCGGATTAAGCATTTCTTTCATGCCAGGTCCGCCTTTAGGGCCTTCATAGCGAATAACCACAACATCGCCATCTTTAATTTTTTTACCAAGAATAGCGTCAATAGCCTCCTCTTCGGAGTTAAATACACGAGCAATCCCTTCGAAGGTAAGCATATCCTCTTTTACAGCGCTTTCTTTTACCACAGCACCATCCGGAGCCAGATTTCCATTTAAAATCGCAATCCCACCGGTGTTGCGATACGGCGCTTCCACTGTTTTAATCACTTCAGGCCGATAGATAGAGGCATGTTCAATTCTATCGGCAATAGTACCGTTTACGGTCAGAGCATCAGTATGAATTCCACCACACTTGCTAAGTTCTTTTAACACCGCCGAAATACCGCCAGCTTCATTAAGATCCTGGATATGATGAGTTCCCCCCGGGCTTAGTTTGGTAATGTAAGGAGTCTTGGCACTAATCTCATCAAAAAGCGAAAGCGGTAGTTCAATACCAGCCTCATAAGCAATAGCAGTAAGGTGCAATACTGTATTGGAGGATCCGCCTATCCCCATATCAACAGTCATTGCGTTTTCAAACGCATTACGATTCATAATATCGCGAGCCTTAACATCACGTTTAACCAAATCAACGATAATTTCTCCGGACTGCTTGGCCATCATCCGGCGAGCCCCAAAGTGAGCTGCAGGGATAGTACCATTGCCAGGTAATGCCATGCCAAGCGCTTCAGCCATACAGTTCATCGTGTTGGCAGTAAACATACCCGCGCATGATCCACAGCCTGGACAGGCGGATTTCTCCATTTGCTCTAGCTCCCCAGCCGTAATCTTACCAGCTTCAAACAGCCCTGCTGCTTCAAACATAGTACTTACACTGATATCACGCCCCTGGTAACGCCCTGCAAGCATAGGGCCACCGCTCATTACAATACAGGGAATATTAAGTCTGGCTGCCGCCATAAGCATACCTGGAACGATCTTGTCACAGTTAGGAATAAGCACCAAACCATCAAACCGGTGACCGATAGTCACAGCTTCAATAGAATCGGCAATAAGCTCGCGACTAGGCAGCGGATATTTCATACCATCATGACCCATAGCAATACCATCGCAAATGCCAATAGCCGGAAATTCAACCGGCATACCGCCGCCCGCAGCCACTCCCAGTTTCACAGCCTCGGCTACATCTCTAAGATGCATATGACCAGGAATAATCTCATTAAAGGCATTAACAATGCCAATCATTGGTTTCTCTAACTCTTTGGGAGTATAGCCCATTGCATAAAATAACGAACGGTGAGCCGCCCGGGTTGATCCTTTTTTAACTATATCACTTTTTAATGTCATAGAATATTCTCCTCCTGATAGTAAAACATACCGTCTGTTACGTACAATAATCTTCCCCAGGTGTCCCCGATAGTAACATTGTAATACTTATTCAACAAAACACGAATAATTCCTTCTCTATTAATCTAGTCATAAAATGCTAATTACAAGTAGATTTATCAGTTTTACATCACTTGAGAAAGTAAGCTTCAGTGAGTAGCTTGACTAGCAAAATATAAAGAGTCACCTCTGTTTATAAGAAGATGACTCTAAGTCTACCTTACTTTCTTTTTCTGTTTTTTTTAGCGGGCTTTTGTTTATTGACTTTGCTGGTTACCGGCCACGCTACTTTCAGGCGTGGTATACGTGTTGCTCGATCTTCTTCTGACAATTCATTCCTGCGTATACCCATATACACTTCAGCTAACGGATAAAGGGTCTCCCGGCGATTAGTGTTAATCTCAAAATCAAAATTAGTTGTCGCTGCAACCTGGTTTTGGGTATAGTGAGCTACGGCTAACTCACTGGGTCTTGGCAACATATCAATTTTCTTGCCGCTTTGGTTATAGATATTAATCAATACAGTTAATGCACCAACAATAATCTCTCTAAGATCATAAGCCGACAGTGCTGTATATTGATGTGCAAAAGCCACTGCTTGTCTTAGATGTTCGGCTGCAGATTCAAATTCACCACAATCCAGCAGTATTTGTCCTAGAGAAAAATGCGACTCAACTTGTCCCAACTCAATAAATAATGCCTGCTCGTACGCACAAACAGCCAATTCAGGCCGTTTGCCTTTATAATATATATTCCCTAAGCGATTCCAAAGATAAACATCCTGGGGATTCTTAAAGAGTTTATTAAGAAAATACGTTTCAGCTTCACTGCCCCAACGAGGTGCAAACTCACTATCTATAAGAGCTTGTCCAAAAATCACACCGCTTGTCACTTTATCTTTTCCTTTATTCTCAATAGCAGCTGCTGCCATTTTCCCTGCAAGCACTGTTTGCATATGTTGAGATAATTCCCACTCACCAGCGGCATTACAATGCTTGCAGCGAAAATAGCCTACTGCCTGAAAACTTTCCAATATATTCTTGTCAGTTGTTGGCAACACCAAGGTACCTAGATCATAATCTCCATTTTTTCCACACGCTTTACACTTCAAGCGAAAAATGTTTTCAGGAAATTCCCGGTTAATCTCTTTCATATATTTATACACATGCCTAGGATACTTACCAGGTAGTGTGGCAACGGTTGGACGCTCCAGTACACCATTTACCTCCTGACCTGTAGCTATACTGATAAGGAAGGGGTTAATACCATGCTTTTGATATTTTTCCATTTTAGTAC
>NZ_DATMXX010000407.1:0-8910 GCF_035561255.1 Sporomusa sp.
CTTAATATACTATACATAGCGGGCAATTGTCAATGTCGATTTACCACATCTATAATCGCCCATACACAAGAAGACCGGGTATAAAAAAACAGTAGTTTTTCCTTTTACAAGAAACGTACTAGCTTCAATTGACTTCCTTTATTTGGCTCGCTATAATTAAATTATAATTGAATCCTGCCCAAGGGGAGTAACCTTTACAACAAAGTCGTCAGTGCGGTACGATTCCCGGCTTTGTTGGCAACTTTTATGTTGTTGGTAAGACCTTGCCTTATTTTAAGGCAAGGTCTTTTTATATAAAACATTACATGAAAGGACGGGTGAATCTGATGAACCTTTTTGGGAAGGTACATAGTGAATGCAGCACAGGTTGTTATACACAGTCATTAAAATGATGAACTGGAAATGGGCGCGGATAACAGGTTATGTAGGACTATTAAATATTGTTGTTGCTATTTTAGCCCAGGTTATTGCAGCAATTGTACCAGACTACCGGAACATCGGAGAAACCGAGGAAATCATCCGTTGGGGGCGCTATCTCTGGTCCTATGCCACCATTTCCCTGGGCGTATTGTTAGAAAAGAAGACCGGCAAGTGGCTGGAAATTGTTTGGGGTAGCATTGCCGGCGGCCTGTGTCTTATTCCCGGTATCTCCTCATTTGTTTTCTTGAGCTATTCTTTCCGGGCCTTTAGGATACTGGACGAGGAAAATAGCAGTTTTCCTTTTTGAACTGCGCTCGGTAAGGATGGAATAAATTATGGGAGGGAATTTTATGAAAAAGCGATGGCATCAATTAACTTCCGTGGAAGTGACTTCCTTGCTGCAATCAGATGCTGCCACAGGCTTATCCACCGCTGCGGCAGCTGACCGGATTGCGGTGCATGGCTATAACGAATTACAGGAAAAGCCGCGGGAACCGCTTTGGCAAAAATTTATCAACCAATTTAAAGATTTTCTGGTGTTGATTCTTATTGCCGCCAGTTTAATTTCAGTTTTGGTCGGCGAAATTGCCGATTCTATTGTTATTATCGCCATCGTACTGTTAAATGCTTTTCTTGGCGTATTTCAGGAAGCCAAGGCTGAAAAAGCCCTGGCAGCCCTGAAAGAAATGTCCGCTCCCACAACCAAAGTCCTCCGCGACAGCGAAATTACCGTACTTCCCTCCAAAGAACTGGTCCCCGGCGATATTGTTCTGCTGGAAGCCGGAGACTATATTCCGGGTGATCTGCGTATTTTAGAATCCTTCAATCTCAAAGTGCAAGAGGCGTCACTCACCGGCGAATCAGTACCTGTTGACAAAAGCACGGAGGCCATTGACGCTGACGCGGCTTTGGCTGACCGTCATAATATCGGCTTTATGAGTACGGTTGTAACCTATGGCCGGGGTAAGGGTATTATCATAGACACCGGAATGAGTACAGAGATTGGCAAAATCGCTGAAATGTTACAAACTGTAGAGACTGAAAGTTCACCGCTACAAAAAAAGCTGGCTGAGTTCGGTAAACTGCTTGGCTATATCTGCCTTGTCGTTTGTGCCGCCGTCTTTGCTATGGGTATTTATAACAGCTACAGTGATGGTGTACTGGAACTGGCCGAGGTTCAGCTGATGCTGATGACAGCCATCAGTCTGGCTGTCGCCGCAATACCGGAGGGTTTACCCACCGTTGTAACCATCGTACTGGCACTTGGCATGCAGCGCATGGCCAAAAAGCGTGCGATTATGAAAAAACTGCATGCGGTAGAAACCCTGGGAAGCATCTCTGTGATTTGCTCAGATAAAACAGGGACACTCACCCAGAATCAAATGACAGTGGTCAAATGCTATACATTAGAAAAGACGTATACCGTTAGCGGTGAAGGCTATACCCCGGCAGGCGACTTCCGGCGAAATGAACAACCGGTGGAAATTCCGGCAGAACACGATCTGGTCCGATTGCTGCAAGGAGCCGTGCTGTGTAATGACGCCCAGCTTAAGCAAACGGCCGATTTGAGCAGCTGGCACATTGTCGGTGACCCGACTGAAGGTGCCCTGGTGGTTGCCGCCGAAAAAGGCGGTTACCACCAGCAGGCACTGCTGTCCGAATACCCCCGCCTCCAGGAGATCCCTTTTGACTCTACCAGAAAAATGATGACAACGTTCCAGCAGGTTGACGGCAACCTCCTGGCTTATACAAAAGGTGCACCTGACGTATTAATCAGCCGCTGCACGCATATTGTTGTTAATGGAATTATTCAACCTTTAACGCCTGAAGCAAAACTTCAGGTTGCTGCCGCCAACCGGGAAATGGCCTCACAGGCGCTGCGGGTTTTGGCGGTAGCCTACCGCCTGTGGGACGTGCTCCCCGTTGTTACTGATCCTGCTGAAGCAGAAAACAGGCTGATATTCATCGGGCTATTAGGGATGATCGACCCGCCCCGCGCTGAGGTTCGCGAGGCTGTCGCCGTGTGCCGGACCGCTGGTATCCGTCCGATTATGATTACCGGCGATCACCCGGATACAGCGCTGGCCATTGCCAAAGACCTGGGGATTGCCACCGGCGACAGCCAGGCGATCGTCGGCAGCCAACTGGACACCTTGTCCAAAGCAGAGTTGCAGCAGCTTGTTCAATCAGCCAGCGTATTTGCCCGGGTATCGCCAGAGCATAAAATGGCCATTATCGAGGCGTTGCGCAGCAATCATCAAATCGTCGCCATGACCGGTGATGGCGTCAATGATGCGCCGGCACTTAAAAAAGCCGATATTGGTGTTGCCATGGGCATAACTGGTACTGACGTCACCAAAGAGACTGCCGACATGGTGGTGGCTGACGATAATTTTGCTACAATTGTTTCGGCAGTGGAGGAAGGGCGGGTTATCTATACCAATATCCGCAAATTTGTCTATTTCCTCTTGTCCTGCAATGCTGCTGAAATATTGGTTATCTTTTTTGCCATCGCGCTGGGCTGGCCGATTCCCCTGCTCCCCATTCAACTCTTATGGGTCAATCTGGTCACAGATGCCTTTCCGGCGTTGGCTCTTGGCGTAGAAAAAAAGGAACCCAATGTCATGAACATTAAGCCACGCGACCCGAACGAACCATTGTTGACCAAAAATTTTCAGATTATGATCGTCATTCAAAGCCTGTCTATGGCGCTTACTGTTTTGGGGGCCTTCTACTACGGTCTCCATGCCTATAATGGCGGCTTGGAAATCGCCCGGACCTTTGCCTTCATTACGCTTATTACAACCCAGGTGGTTTGCTCCTATGCCGCCCGGTCGGAGTATTACTCGGTATTTCAACTAGGGGTTTTCAGCAACAAATATCTAAACGCAGGTGTGGCGTTTTCCCTATTGCTCCTTTTGCTCTCGGTTTACGGTCCGCTGCATATTGTCTTTAAGACAGTTGAGCCCAGTTTTGAGCATTGGCTGCTCTTTATCGTACTGACACCACTGCCGTTTTTTGCAACTGAACTTACCAAACTGATCTTAAGGAATACTGGCAAATAAACCCTCAGCAACAATACTTTTCCCCGAATTCACTCGGATATTTATTATCATTTATTGATTGTTATTAAATAATATGGTAGACTTATGGTAATTAGACCTATTATTACCAAGCACCGTGCATAAAGAAATCCTAGTCTTATCAATTAAAAGTTGTGTTGTGAAAGAAAGGAGATTAACAGTATGCCAAATTTTGCGAATCCGTTTCAGGGAAATGTTAATAGGAAATTGACCAAGGAAGAGCTTATTCAGGCAATCAGACTGAATATTGCAGGAGAGCTGGAAGCTATTTATGTTTATGACGCTCACATTCAGGCAACTGACGACCTTGTTGCAAAAAAAGTAATCGGTGATATCCGTGATGAAGAAAAAGCCCATGTCGGGGAACTGATGGCCTTGTTGAGATATCTGGATCCCGAAGAGGCGGGCCATTTTGCCGCCGGTGAAGGGGAAGTGCAAGAGATGCTGGAAGAACTGGGCCTGAATGGCGAAACAACTGCCGGCCAGGAAAAAAGTGTTCCCGCTCAGGCTACAGTAGGTAGTTTAATTCAAAAATAAGGGAGAGTGTACTATGGAGTTTCTATTACGGGACGACGCTCAGTTTTCGGAAGAGCAATGGGGAAAAATTGATGAGGTTGTTGTTAAAACTGCCAAAGCCACACTTGTCGGACGCAAATTTATAACAATATATGGTCCCCTGGGAGCCGGTGTGCAAAGCATTCATGTTGATGACTTCGACATAGCCGGTCAGGGGGAAGTCGGTTTCTTTGGCGATGATGAGGTTGCGCCGGTAAAAACACAGGGCCGGCGATTTGTCGAAATCCCGATGGTCTATAAGGATTTTTATATTTCATGGCGTGATATCGAGAACAGCAAGCAATTTGGCTTGCCGCTGGATCTGGCAAGTACAGCCGGTGCTGCCGCCATTTGTTCCAAGAAAGAAGACGAACTGATTTTTCTCGGTAATGCTGCCTTAGGCTATGAGGGGCTTATCAGCGTTGCCGGTTCGACCAGACTGACGAAGAAAAACTGGCAGGAGGGAGAAAACTCCTTCAACGATATAGTTAAAGGTCTGGAAACCTTAACAGCAAAGGGTTTTGTCGGTAAATTCGCGCTGACAGTCAGCCCTGATCTATATATGCAGCTGCAGCGTATCCAGGCTAATACCGGCTTGTTGGAAAGCGACAGGATAAAAAGCCTGCTTGACGGCAATCTGTATCAAACTCCGGTTCTTGGCGCCAATAAAGCAGTGCTAGTCTGCACCGAAACACAAAATCTTGATCTGGTAATCGGCCAGGATCTGATTACCGGTTACTTAGGCTCAGAGAAACTAAACCATGCCTTCCGGGTATTGGAGACTATTTTACTGCGGATCAAACGCAAAGATGCGATTGTGGTTTTCGAATAAGCAGTACATATAACGTTCACGAAAACAAAGCGCCTGGCAGCCACACGGCTCGCCAGGCGCTTTTCCTGTACAACGCTCACTACCATTCACGCACTTTATTGCGTCAAAAATCAGTACTTCCGACCAAATAGTCCCGTCACTTTGCCTGCTGCGCATTTGCGAAAATATCTTTTAAACTCTCATGTAAATTGGCGAGCCGCTCTTCAGATAATCCGGCCAATAGTCGCTGCCGGTGCTGTCTTACAATATCGTCCCAATGGGCATATTGACCCAAGGCCGCATTAGTTAGAAACACTGTTTTTTCGCGTTTGTCACAGCCCTCCCGCCGTTCTATTAGCCCTTTCCGCTCCAGATTGGCTAAGCTCTTAGATATGGCCGGCGGTTCAATATTAAGATAGTTGGCCAGCCCGTTCTGGGACATTGCCCCCTTGGTTTTTACGGTTGTGATAATAGCCCATTCAGAGCTATAAATACCACACGGCTCCAGCTGTTGGTTCAACCCTGTAGAAATAATCCGGGTAGTCTGGTAGAGTTGGTGAATGATTTTTTCGGTTACTTCCATACACCCTCCTGACATTACATTTCTAATACTTCTCTTTTCTTATCAGCAATATAATAATAACCGTAAGCTACCAAAAATACAAACATCGCAGCAGCTGAATACATGTACACCGAAGCATAGCCTGTTACCCCTGCCAGCATCCCCAGCAGAATAGCCCCCCCGCCAACACCAATATCCAATACATTATAAAAAGTTGCACTTGCACCACTGCGTCGACTAGCCGGGACCAGATTCAATATCCAGGTTTGCAGGGCAGGAAAAAGGGCCCCTACACCAAAGCCATAAAATGTTGATGCCACCAACATCATATACAGAGAGGTAGTAGTGGTAAGTAGCGCAAGCCCCAGTAAAAATAAAAATGCCCCAGGAAGAATAACCCACACAGGGCCTTTACTGTCAAAAATCCTTCCGGTTACAGCTCGTGACAGACACATGCACAGCGTGCCCAGCAAGAAAAAGTATCCCGGATTTGCAATATTAGCCTCCTTAGCGAATACTGCAATAAAGGTCAATACACTCCCATAACAAAAGCCGAACAGCATGGTAAGAAACGCAGGAAACCTTGTCCCGTTCTCCATAAACCGTTCCAGTAAAGACCGGCTTACATCCTGCGGTAAACCATCAGCCTGCGCAACTGTTGGCACAGCGCAAAAATATACCCCGATAAGCGCATGTATCTGACATACGGCAGACACCAAGAAAACGGCGCCAAAGCCGTATTCATTCATAAGCCAGATGCCAGCGGCCGGGGCCACAGCCATAGCCAGGGTTGTTCCCAAACCAAAATACCCCATTCCCTCGCCGCAGCGGGAGGCTGGAATAATGTCGGCGGCAATCGTGGCATAAAAAGTTGTGGCAATACCTAATCCTATTCCATGAATAATGCGGATTGCCAGCAGCCCGCCCACTGAGGTCCAGATATAGTACCCGGCCACCGACAAAAAGGAAATAATAATACCAATAAACAGGCAATATCTCTTTCCAAACTTTTCAATCCCCACATCAGTAAACAGACGAATGAAAATTGCTGAGAATACAAAAATACCGGCAATCAAACCAACCTGGGCACTTGTCCCGCCCAGCCAGGTGACATATAGCGGAATAACAGGGATCAACAACTGAAACCCCGCGAAAAACAAGCCATTAGTAAAGAATAAAATCCAGAAATCTTTAGTCCACAACTTTTCATTTTTGTCCTGCAAATTGCTTTTCATGTTACTTTGACTCCTTGAAATAAAGTTCACATATATTACTTCATACAATACGAAATACTTAACTAGTTAAGTATTCTTTATGATAGTATGTTGTCACCGATCTGTCAATAGAACAGAGAGGTAGCTACCGGAATACACAACAAAATCTTAAGCAAAAATCTTAGCCAAACTACATTAGCATATTTTGTCGAATTAATTAATTTCTTGACAAATTTATTATAAAAGTACTAAGATAATAAAGTAACATCAATTTACAAAAAAGAGAATAGATGGCAAACTTACCGAAAGATAAGGACGCAAAGCTATGGGTCTAAGGACATGGTCTATGACTGCCAGGTTGCAATTTAATTGTAATTCGTTTTGGCATCAATCTGTCTGCAGATTGATGCCATTTAATTTCAAACGTAAAATCGGGTAGAAACGAAGAAATATGCCCAGAAGATTCCCAGCGTTAAGATAACTTATAAATAAGCGAGGCGAACCAATGCAAAAAGTATCTATCAATAATTTAGCCGAAGGAATGACTACATACACACGCCTGTGTACCGCAGATGGCCGGGTGCTCTTGGGCAGCCGTATCCGCCTGAGCGCAAGTTATATCAAAAAAATACATAATCTTGGTGTTTTGAATTTATTTGTAACCAACCCAATTATTGAACGCATCGGGTTAGTCTATGAGGAAACCCTGCCTGAAGATAAAAGAACAGAAGCAATCAGAATCCTGAAAACCTCTTTCGACAATGCTAAAGAGGGGAAACTCATCGATGTACACAGCATTTATATCATGGCCAAAACAATTATTGAAACCGTAAAGAGCAACCAGCTCATCCGGCTGGATACTACCGTTACTGCTGACGATTATGTTTACAGTCATTGTATTAATGTGGCGGCACTGGCCGCGGTTATCGCCAGTGATATGGAATATAACTCGGCAAAGATGCAAGAACTTGTTATGGGCGCCTTACTGCACGATATCGGCAAGGTTCTGGACAATGGCAATGTCAGCGAAGAGGATCATCCACACAAAGGCTTCGAATACGCCCGGAAACTCCGTGACTATTCCATCGTTGCAAGTCATGTAATATACCAGCATCATGAGAAGGTGGACGGAACCGGTTACCCACGCGGCATCAGCGGGGAGCAGCTGCATGAATATGCCCGAATTACGGCAGTGGCTGACGCCTATGACACCATCGTATCCGACTTCCCAAAAGGTCAGGCTCTCTTGCCACATCAGGCTTATGAAGCAATCATGTCTATGAGCGGAACCTATCTGGACAAAGAAATTGCTGATATATTCTTAGCCAAAGCACCCCTTTACCCGCTGGGAACGTTTGTTGTCCTTGATAGCGGTTTTATTGGTGTTGTCACCGAAGCCAGGCCAAAATTACAGGCAAGACCGACAATAACGGTAATCACCGATGCACAGGCTATCTTCCAGGCTGAGTGGGTAGAAATTGAATTGGCAAAAAACTTAACAAGTTTCATTAATCACGTCATGTCAGAGAAAGAAGTGCTTGCTCTGACAAAGAAATATGAAAACAGATCCTCTCACCGCAGATGACGATGAGAGGATCTGTTATTAATCGATGTTATATGTATTAGAGGGTTCTATCGCCAGGGTGCCAGTCAATAGGGCACAGGCCACCGGTTTGCAGTGCACTCAGGACCCGTACCACTTCTTCCACACTGCGTCCCACATTCAAATCGCTGACAACCTGGTAGCGGAGTATGCCATCCGGATCGATGATAAACAAACCTCTGAGGGCAATCCCTTCCTCTTCAATCAGAACACCGTAATCCCGGGATACCCGTTTGGTGATATCAGAAGCCAGAGGGTAGTTAAGATGGCCGCCCAGACCACCGTCGCCTCTGGAAGACTTGATCCAGGCCCGGTGTGAATATACACTGTCGGTACTGACACCAAGTAACGAGGCTCCCAGACTTTCAAATTCAGCCAGCCTTGTGTTAAAGCCAAGAATCTCAGTAGGGCAAACAAAGGTAAAGTCAAGCGGATAAAAAAATAGCACCAACCATTTTCCCTGAAAATCCTCCAGCTTGGCAACATGCTCCAGAGTTTCCATATTACTGGTGGTTGTCATAACAAAATCGGGGGCTTTTTGACCAACTTTAACAGACATACATTCACACACCTTTCATTGATAATATTTATCACTTAAATAATATTATTATTTGTCTGTTTTGTCAACTATTTCTAGAAATATTTTAACCGGGATCGGGACG
>NZ_DATMXX010000408.1:0-4099 GCF_035561255.1 Sporomusa sp.
AACATCAGCAAGCTTCATCGCATATTTGGTAGCAGATACACTGTTACAGCCGTGAGCAATGTTAGCAAACGGGCCGCCATGTACGAAAGCCGGTGTATTTTCGAGAGTTTGCACCAGATTGGGCTTTATGGCGTCTTTGAATAGCAGAGTCAGAGCACCAGTTACTTTAAGGTCGTTCGGGGTTACAGGTTTACCGTCAAGGGTATATGCTACGATAATGCGGCCAATGCGTTCTTTCATGTCGTCCAGGTCTTTTGCCAAACACAGAATGGCCATCATTTCGGAAGCAACAGTAATATCAAAACCATTTTCACGTGGCACACCGTTGGCTTTGCCACCAAGACCACAGACAATGAAACGGAGGGCGCGCTCGTTGAGATCAAGCACCCGGCGCCAGGTTACCCGGCGTGGGTCGATACCAAGAGCATTGCCATGGTGCAGGTGATTATCAATAATTGCTGCCAGGAGGTTATGGGCAGTGGTAATCGCATGGAAATCGCCCGTAAAGTGAAGGTTGATGTCTTCCATTGGAACTACCTGGGCATAACCGCCGCCAGCAGCGCCGCCTTTAACACCAAAACAAGGACCAAGAGATGGTTCGCGCAAAGCGATAACAACTTTCTTACCTTTTTTCCGCAAAGCATCGCCAAGACCAACTGTAGTAGTGGTCTTACCTTCGCCGGCAGGGGTCGGGTTGATGGCGGTTACCAGGATTAGCTTAGCATCCGGACGGCCTTTAATGCGCTCCCAGGTTTTCAGTGAAACCTTTGCTTTGTAACTACCATAGAGTTCAAGCTCTTCTGCAGGGATCGCTAGTTCGTTTGCAACATCAATGATTTTGGACATCTTCGCCTCTTGAGCGATTTCTACGTCACTTTTAAAAGACATTCAGACTTACCTCCTAATATTCTTTGAGCTTTTGCTCTTTAAACCTAGGGCTTGGAGTTTGCGGCTATCCGCGCATAAATTTCCTCCATTGTTACTTTGAAGGCTCCGGTAAGTATGTCCTCTCCGTTTCCGAGAGCAACATCCAGCAACTCATCATCAAAACGAATGACGCCTAACAGTTCTTGAGGAGCAAACTGTTGTTGGATGAATGTTTCTTCTTTAGGAGAGCGTATTTTATTAGCAATTACTTTTGCAACTTCAATGCCTAAATCTTTAGCCAGCTGCATTACCACCCTTGCAGTTTGAACACTGGTTTTACTAGGTTCTGTCACTACAATCATCAGGTCTACACCCTTTGATGTACCACGTGTTAAATGTTCGATGCCCGCTCCCATATCAAGAATAACCACGTCATCCTTATCAAGGATCAAAGAATCCACTACTGAAAATAGAAACGCATTTTCACGGCAATAACATGCCGAGCCACCTGGTTTCACAGCACCCATTCTTAAAAATCTGATATTACCCACGCTAATGGAATACTCATCTAAAATGTCATCGACGTCAGGATTAAGACTGTAAAACAGACCACCACCGGCGCTTTTTTTCTTAATCACTTCTTCCATGTCAATTAGCGGAATTACTTTAGCCAAGATATCATCAGAAATTCCCAGTGCAAGACCTAAACTGGCATCAGGGTCAGCATCAACTGCGTACACACGGCGGCCTTCACGGGCAAATAATTTGGCTAAACTGGCAGAGACAGACGTTTTACCGACGCCGCCTTTGCCGGAGACTGCGATTTTCACAATTTCACCTCCTTTAAATATAGGAATCTTAAATAAAAAATTTTAATATTTTTTATTTCCTAAATTATCTGCTAAATCAAAACAGATGTTTTATCTAACCTAGGTAAGTGTCCGGGCCGTCTTACCTAACAAACTGGCTCCAGCAGCAGCACCTACAACTAAATCTTCAGTGGGCAAGTAATATTGTGCCGTAGCATCAAATAACGCGGTAGCATTGGCAGGAAACTCTTCGTCCCCTTCCCAGATTACGTACGTCACAGGAACCCGGGGCAAAATATCCAAAGTAACAGCTGCATCGCCATATTTAGCAATCAAACCGCCCAATTTCTCCCCGGCTTTGATTAAAAGACCGGATTTCTTTCCAAATATTGCTTTAAAGCCACCAAGAACCCGGCCATTAAAGGGGTGCAAATAAATCATGCCACCTGGTATTTCTTTAAACGATATCAATTGTCCGGTTAAAGACTGTCCGCCTGCGGTAAGCAGGTAATGCAGCAGAACGACTTTAGCAGCCATCGGAACTAGATCCTGACGACCGGCAAAACTCACTTCCCCATCCGGATAACTGACAGTATATACTTCATTAATGTATTTGAGTGTAAAAATATTTTTGGCACTATCAAATCCAGCGCCACTGTTTGCGGCCATTTCTTCCGGATTCTTATCGGCTAGGCCTGCACAAGCTTTTTCAAAAGCCAATTGATAGCCGTTCTGCAGATGTTGAGGAATAATGTTACCGGTTTGCATCAGATGTGCCTCCTAGTACAATAAGTGAAACTACGGAGTATTATTAATAATTATGCCAAACCATTTTGCATTTCACAGGCCTGAATGGTCTGTTTGCAAAGAACAACAGTTGTTACTGAACCGACGCCGCCAGGCACCGGGGTGATTTTCCCGACAATGGCTTCAACCTCGGCATAATCAACATCGCCACAATATTTTCCAGGATTGTCAGGGTCTTCATTAATCCCTACATCTATGACAACCTGGCCTGGTTTAACAAAATTAGCCTTAACCATTTTGGCACGTCCAACAGCAGCAATAAGAACGTCGGCATCAGCACAAACAGCCGGCAAATTATCAGTACGGGAATGGCAGATGGTAACAGTAGCATGTTCTCTAAGCAGCAACATCGCAACAGGCTTGCCGACTACCTGCGAACGCCCTAACACAACCGCTTTTTTGCCTTTTAGCGGAATATCATAGAATTTGAGTATATCCATACAGGCAGTTGGGGTACAGGGTGGGAAGCCTGTAGGATCATCGGTGTATACCTTAGCAGCACTCCCGATGGTCATGCAATCCACATCTTTTTCTACCGGGATTAGATTGCGGATTTTCTTCTCGTCCAATTGTTTGGGTAAAGGAGCAAACATCAGGATGCCATTGATCTCTTTATTAGCACCAACAGCAGTCACAGCTTGTTCAAAAGCAGCCTGTTCAATATCTGCAGGATATTCGAAAACCTGGTAAGACATTCCGATAGAATCACAGGTTTTTTTGGCACCGCCTTCATAAAAAAGGTCATCAGGACGGGCTCCAACCCGGATAATACCTAATTTCGGGGTAATTCCTTTGGCTTTAATTGCTGCTACCTTTTGGGAGAGCTGCTCCTTCATGGCATCGGCAACCGCTTTACCGGCTAATCTTTCGGCCATTTTCCAAAATCCCTCCTATTTCTTTATTTTGTTCAGAACCAATTCCAGTGTAGCATCGGCAATTTTGGAACCATCAGCCAGTAGCTGTTCCATTTCCGCCCGGTTTTTGCTGACATAGTCCTGATCTTTAATCGTATTAAGATTAATTACAACATTGAGCATTCCACTGATCAGCGCGGATTTTAAAAATACAACCCCGCAACCAACATCTGAAATCGCTAAATTAGTACCAATTTGACCCATACGTTCATGAATCTTAATGCCCTCATAACATTTACGCATAATCTGCATAGGGCCTTCACAGGCATCTTTGGAACACTTCTCCATGACTTCTTCTTTATAAGCAATCTGTTCCGGGGTATCTTTGGGTAAGCCATAAGCCTTGGAAAGAGGTTCAAAAACCGCGGCGTCTTCATCCACTAAAGCTTTTAATTCGCCAATTACCTTATCCCCTTTGACAATTAGCTCTTTGACTTCACCCTCAACCTCAGCATATTTCTTTTTACCCACTGTAAGATTCCCCACCATGTTGGAAAGGGCCATTCCAAGGGCACCGCCAAGGGCTGCCGCACCGCCGCCGCCTGGTACCGGGGCCTTTGAGGCTAGTACTTCCAGAAAATCCGAGCAGGACTTATCCAGCATACTCATTATGTTTTGTCCTCCCATCTGCTTCGTTATTTGCTATACAAATCGCTGTAAAATAACACACCATTTTAACTTCTAAGTAAACTAGTTTGTTAT
>NZ_DATMXX010000409.1:0-17789 GCF_035561255.1 Sporomusa sp.
GCTTTCTTTACATCTATTTAAAGCTGTTGCTGAAATATCTACTCCGTCTATAGAAAAACCATTCATAGCAAATGGAAGAGAGTTTCTCCCTTCGCCAATCCCTAAATCAAGAACATTGCCCTTCTTCACCAAATCAAAATACTGCAGTAATTTTGAATCTGACCTCCAAGTCCATAGTTGCTTGGTTTGCGAATACCTGTAATCCCAACTGTTAAAACTCTCAACCAAATTCTGTTTTTGATAACTATCCCGGCCAGGCAAACCCGCCCCCCCCTACTCATTTTTGTCTCACGCTAACGTGGTCACGTGGGGACATCCCTTTTCGTCAACTCAGAAACTTTCACCTGACTTACTAAATGTGGAAAACCCTTTGCTTTAAATTCAAAGAGTATGCATCCCCCATCAGGTCCTTCGGGACACGAGTAAATTTTAGAAACAAAAAACTCTAAGCTATATTGGGAAAAAGGGCTCCATAAGTGGCAAGGTAGTTCCTCTAACTTCTTACATGTTATTAAAAACTGCTCATTAAACTGCCCTTCAAAAAGTTTTTTTCGCCACAGACTATCTTGACTGATTTCTGTCACAACATCTGCTAAATATTTTTCATGGAGTTTTTCTGCTATAGCAAATTTCATTAGTGCTATCCTACTTTCTTATCAATAGTCAATGGGTAAATGCCGAAATACCTTTCCTACTACCGGCCCATCAGCCGGTAACCTACCCCTGATTCGGTAATAATATAGCGCGGCTGGGCCGGATCATCCTCAATCTTTCGCCGCAGCTGGCCAATATATACCCGGATATAATGGGTATCTTCATTATAAGCATTACCCCAAACCGCTTTTAACAGCTGCTTGTGCGTCAATACCCGGCCGGCCTGCTGAGCCATTATTTTTATTATCTCATACTCGGTCGGGGTAAGTTTGATTTCACGGCCATCCACCGTCACCCGACGCTGCACCAGATCGACAGCCAGACCGCCGCAAATCAAAATTGGCTCACCCTCGGAAGCAGCCATTCGCCGCAGACATACGCGCATGCGTGCCATGAGTTCACCTATACCAAACGGTTTTGTTACATAGTCATCAGCCCCGGCATCCAGGGCTTCAATTTTTTCTTGTTCCTGGTCACGGGCAGTCAAGATAATAACCGGGGCTTGTGACCATTCCCGGACTTCTTTAATGACAGCCTTGCCGTCCATATCAGGCAGACCCAAATCCACGATCAGCATGTCTGGTTTAAAAACTGCGGCACGGGCAACACCTTCCTGGCCTGTGGCTGCTTCATCAAGGGTATAACCATGAGCACCTAAAGAAACTCTAAGCAGTTTGCGGATTTGAGGCTCATCATCAATGATAAGCACTCTAAGACCCTGACCTGTCATCATAGTTCACCTGCCTTGGCTGGAATAACCGCGCCATCGCCCCGGATGGGAAGGGAAAAGCTAACAATTGCGCCCCCCTCAGGGTGGTTTTCTGCCCAGATTTGTCCCCCGTGGGCTTCAATTATGCTTTTGCATATTGATAAACCCAGGCCTGTACCAGACACCAGGCCTGGCTGACTGGCACGATAGAACTTCTCAAAAACACGGGTTACATCCGCCTCAGGTATGCCAGGACCATTATCGGCAACTGATACCTTAACCCTGTTGCCCTGTTGCCAGGCGGCAATAGCGATCGTGCCGCCGGCCGCAGAATATTTAACCGCATTATCAATAAAGTTTACCAATACTTGTTCCAGCAGAACACAATCTGCCCGAATAAGTGGCAAATCGTCAGCCAGCGTCGTTTTTATCAGATATTTCCGGGGAATATCCCCCATCCGGCGCAAGGCAGTACCGACGATGTCCTCTATATCACACCAGTCGGTCTTAAGCCGCAGCATGCCACTCTCCAGACGGGCAGTATCCAAGAGATTGCTCACTACCCTTTCCATCCGGCTGGCACCTTCCTGAACGGTTTCCAACAGTTCACAGCGTATGTCCTTACTATATTCAACGCCAGTATCCAACAAGGTGGATACTGCACCGGTAATCGTTGCCAGCGGAGTGCGCAGTTCATGGGAGATTGAGTTAAATAGCGCGGTCCGTAGTTTATCAGACTCGGCAAGCAGTGTTGCCTGGCGCGCAGTCTCAGCTAACTTTACCCGCTCTACGGCGATGGCAGCAAGACCGGCCCAGGAATCGATCAGCCGGCGTTCCTCAGGTGTGACTTTTTGATTGGCAATAAACACGCCAATGACACCACCCGTCTTATCACCGGTAACCAGCGGCACAAAAAGATACTGCGCACCAGGCAGAGTTTCAGTTGACCGCCCTGCCACCTGTCCCTGTTGATAGGCCCAGGCAGCTACAGCATATTCAGCCTCTGGCAGGGTCTGCGGCTTATTAGGGCCAACAAATTGGGCGGTATTATAGGCACCTTGCACATTGAGTTTGCCATTGTTGTCAGGTAGTAACACAACAGTTGAACGCCCAATCGTTTCTCCGGCGTGGTTAGCCAATTCCTGGGCAATCCGCGCCATATCTGAAACCGCCGCAATCTGCCGGCTAAACTCATACAGTGCACGAATACCTTTTTCGCGCAGGCGGGCTGCCTGGGCCTCCCGCCGGAGAAGATCTGTACGACCGCCAATGAGAAATGCCACAACTAAGAATATAAGAAAACTCCAAAGATAACGAATGTCATACACAGTAAAGTTGAGAATTGGCGGTACAAATAAAAAGTCAAAAATCATAACACTGACTACAGCGGCAACATAAGATGGCCAACGGCCCCACCACTCAGCAGTCAATAAGACAGGCAACAGATACAACAAAGCGATATTCACCAATTCCAGTTGCGCCTGAAAGTGCCAGCTCACAGCGGTAACAACTGCGGTCATGGCCAAACCGCCTAAGGTGTAGAGCCAGGGTGTAGCCGCCGGCGCAGGCAGGGCCGTTTTGATGCCGGCCGCTTGTTCTTCTTCGGCAACACCCTGAATCACATAGACATTGATTCCACTGCTTTTTCTAATGAGTTTATCAACCAGCGAGCCATGCAGCAGCTCCCACAGGCGGCTATGTTGAGGCTTACCAATAACAATAGCAGTTACATTATGGCTCCGCGCAACATCCAATATCTCCTGTACCAGGTCTTTTCCCACAACCGTAAGGGTTTTACCGCCAAGATCCTCGGCCAGACGGAGGTTGCGGGCTACCCTGTCACGCTCCTTGTCGCCCATTGGAAAGCGGCGGCCCATGGTCTCAATATGCACAGCCAGCAGGTCGGCATGCAGTCCGCCTGACAATCGCCGGGCCGCCCGGATAAGTTGGGCCGAAAACGGACTGGCACTGACACACACCATGACCCGCCCGGCAGCAGGCCAGGGACCGGCGATTTGATGAGACCGCATATATTCAGCCATATCCTGATCAACCCGGCTGGCTGTAAACCTGAGGGCTAGTTCCCGCAAGGCATTAATGTTGCCAGGACGGAAAAACTTTTTTAGTGCCTGCTCGACCTGGCCCGGAACATAGACTTTACCTTCCTTCAGCCGCTTAATCAGGTCTTCCGGTGGAATATCAATCAACTGGATATTATCAGCCTGCTCCACAACAGAATCAGGCACTGTCTCCCTTACGATAACACCGGTAATTTGCGCCACCACGTCATTAAGACTTTCAATATGCTGGATATTGAGGGTAGTATACACATTAATACCGGCGGCTAAGAGTTCCTCAACATCCTGAAACCGCCGGACATGGCGGGACCCGGGAATATTGGTATGGGCTAGTTCATCTACCAGCACCAGCTCCGGCTTTTCACGCAAAAGGGCGTCCGTATCCATTTCTGTCAGTTCTTTACCCCGGTATTTTATGATTTTCGGAGCTATCCGCGGCAAACCGGCCACCAACTTCTCAGTCTCGGCCCGCCCATGGGTTTCGATCCAGCCAATAACGACATGGGCACCCCCGGCCAGCCGGTCATGCGCAGCTTCCAGCATGGTGAAGGTCTTACCGACACCGGCCGCAGCTCCTAAAAAGACAGTAAGCTTTCCTTTAGTTTCTTTATGAATTTTTTCCAGTAACACATCCGGATTGGGACGATTGTCGGCTTTATCCTTAGGCATGCTGCCTCTCCTCCCCCCAGCTATAGCATAGAGCTGCCCGTTTTAAAGGAGCAGCCCTGAAAAATCAACGTTTCACAGTATCCAGCGCCAAATTCAGTTCCAGCACATTGACACGCGGTTCACCTAAAAAGCCGAACTGGCGGTCTATGCTATGGCTGTCCACCAAGGAGCGTACCTGAGCAGACGGTAATCCCCGCTGGGATGCCACCCGTTCTACCTGCAGATAGGCTGCTGCCGGGCTAATGTGAGGATCAAGACCGCTGGCTGACGCCAATACTAAATCTCCCGGGATACTACTATCCTGCGACAAGTTGTTTTCGCTTTTGATATTCATTATACGCTCAGCTACAGCAGCTTTTAGCTTTTGGTTAGTCGGCCCGAGATTAGAGCCGGAAGACGAGGCTGCGTCATAGCCATCAGCACCGGCGGCTGACGGGCGGCCATGGAAATAGCCCGGGCTGGTAAAATTCTGACCGATTAATCTGGAACCTATCACTTGACCGCCCTTGGTAATAAGCGAGCCATTGGCCTGATTCGGCAACAGAGCTTGCGCGAGAGCTGTCATAGCTAAGGGATAGGCTATACCGGTCAGCACAGTTAATACTATAACCATCATTAATGAATTTATCATTGATTTCCACATTGCGGCATCATCTTCCTTTAAACGTTTTTATACTAAACCTAGGGCAACCAACAGCAAATCGATGATTTTAATACCGGCAAAAGGCACGATCAGACCGCCAAGGCCATAGATAATAAGGTTTTTGCGCAAGATTACATCAGCGCCCACCGGCTGATATTTTACGCCCTTTAACGCGAGCGGGATTAGCGCAATGATAATCAGGGCGTTAAAGATGACGGCACTTAAAATGGCGCTTTCCGGCGTGGCCAGCCGCATGATATTAAACATGCCCAGAGCCGGATAGGCTCCGGCAAACAGGGCCGGAATAATGGCAAAGTATTTGGCCACATCATTGGCAATGCTGAAGGTAGTGAGCGATCCGCGCGTCATTAAAAGCTGCTTGCCGATTTCCACGACCTCGATCAGTTTGGTGGGGTTGGAATCTAAGTCCACCATGTTGCCAGCCTCTTTGGCAGCCTGGGTGCCGCTGTTCATAGCCACACCTACGTCCGCCTGCGCCAGCGCCGGCGCATCATTGGTACCGTCGCCGGTCATAGCGACAAGCAAACCTTTGTCCTGATAGTCGCGAATCATCTTGAGCTTGGCTTCCGGCGTAGCTTCAGCCAGGAAGTCATCCACCCCGGCTTCAGCGGCAATCGCGGCAGCAGTTAAGGGGTTGTCACCAGTAATCATAACTGTCTTAATCCCCATTTGCCGCAACTCCCGGAACCGTTCTTTAATACCGCCTTTGACAATATCCTTCAGGTGGATAGCCCCAAGCACCTGCGCGTTGCGCGTCACGACCAGCGGTGTTCCACCACTCTTGGCAATGGTTTCACAAACAGTGCGCACAGCATCAGGAAACACCCCGCCTTGGGCGGCAATATATTTTTGAATAGCGTCAATAGAACCTTTGCGTACCTCCTGACCTTTACTATTTACGCCGCTCATGCGCGTTTGGGCGGTAAAGGGCACAAACTCTGCGCCCAGCGCCGTCAAATCCCGTTCCCGCAGGTTATATTTCTCTTTGGCTAAGACGACAATACTCCGGCCTTCGGGTGTTTCGTCTGACAAAGAGGATAACTGGGCGGCATCAGCCATATCGGCTTCACTCACGCCAGGGGCAGGAATAAATTCGGTAGCCATCCGGTTACCCAGGGTAATGGTGCCTGTTTTGTCCAGCAGGAGTACATTGACGTCACCGGCGGCTTCTACCGCCCGGCCGGACATAGCCAGCACATTGCGTTTCAGCAGCCTGTCCATTCCGGCTATCCCGATGGAGGATAAGAGGCCGCCGATCGTTGTCGGTATCAGGCATACTAACAACGCATTTAGCACGGTTATCGATAAAGTCGCACCGGAATATATGGCAAAGGGTTCGAGGGTGGCAACAGCAATAAGAAAAATAAGGGTAAGCCCCACCAGCAGGATAGTAAGCGCAATTTCATTGGGTGTCTTTTGCCGTTTAGCGCCCTCCACCAATGAAATCATCCGGTCAAGGAAGGTTTCGCCGGGATTAGCGGTCACCTGTACCTTAAGCCAGTCGGATAAGACCCTTGTACCGCCGGTAACCGAGGATTTATCACCGCCCGACTCCCGGATAACAGGCGCCGATTCGCCGGTGACAGCGCTCTCATCCACGGTCGCCATACCTTCCACCACTTCGCCGTCACTGGGAATGACATCGCCTGCTTCAATTAACAGCAAATCACCTTTCTGAAGTTCGGTAGCTTCGACAACCTTTACACCATGAGTGGTGATTTTTTTCGCTTTGGTCTGACTGCGGGTATTTTTGAGCGCCTGGGCCTGGGCTTTGCCACGTCCTTCGGCAATAGCTTCGGCGAAGTTGGCAAACAAAACAGTGAACCACAGCCACAGATTAATTTGCAGGGCAAACAAGTTGCCGGCACTGCCTTGCACCATATCGCGCACCATCAGTCCGGTTGTTAACAGCGCCCCAACAAAGACAATAAACATAACCGGATTTTTCATCTGCACACGCGGATTGAGCTTGCGAAAAGCATCGCGCACCGCCCCCGCAATAATGTGTTTATCAAAACTACTTTTATTATTCATAATCCTCTGCTCCTTTAAAAGGTTGCGCCTTGCAGCATAATCAGGTGCTCAACGATTGGTCCTAATGCCAAAGCCGGCAAAAAGGTGAGCGCACCAACAACAAGCACTACTCCGGCCAGCAATACAACAAACAGCGAGCTGGTGGTGCAGAAAGTCCCGGGACCCGCAGGCGAGACTTTTTTGCCAGCCATACTGCCGGCAATAGCCAAGACCGGAATGATAACACCAAAGCGGCCTAACAGCATGGCGAGAGCAAGCATGAGGTCATAAAACAGCGTGTTAACCGTCAGGCCGCCAAAAGCACTGCCGTTGTTAGCGGCGCCTGAGGCAAACGCATACAGGATTTCACTCAAGCCATGCGGCCCGGGATTAGCGATTGATGACGTGCCCGCCTCGGTCGCCGCAGCAATAGCACTGCCAATCAGGATGGCTGCTGACGGAATAAGGATAGCCAGCGTAGCCATCTTCATTTCCCAGGCTTCAATCTTCTTGCCAAGATATTCGGGGGTCCGGCCTACCATCAAACCGACAATGAATACAGTCAAAACAACATACATCATCATGCCGTAAAAACCGGCGCCTACCCCGCCTACCACTACTTCCCCCAACATCATCTGCAGCATAGGGATAAGGCCGCCAAGCGGTGTCAGGCTGTCATGCATGGCGTTAACGGCGCCGCAGGAAGCGGCAGTGGTCACAGTAGCAAACAGCGCCGATCCGCCAATGCCGAAGCGAACTTCTTTACCTTCCTGGGACGCGGGACTGCTTATGCCCAAGTCTCCCATAATTGGATTGCCGTATAATTCACCTGCATAAGTACCACCCAACATACAGATAAACAAGAACACCATAGCTCCCAGTACAGCATAGCCCTGCCGCTTATCGCGGGCCAGCTGCCCATAGGTAAACAAAAGCGCCGTCGGGATCAGGAAAATGCTTACTATTTGCACAAAGTTAGTTAACGGTGTAGGATTCTCAAACGGATGGGCCGAGTTAGCGTTAAAAAAGCCGCCGCCATTGGTACCCAGCATTTTGATGGCCTCTTGGGAAGCTACCGGCCCCATTGCCAGTTTTTGCCCGGCTCCTTCCAGCGTCTGCACGGTGATATAAGGTGACAGGTTCTGCAATACTCCCTGCTGCACCAGGAAAAGCGTGAAAATGATCGATAATGGCAGCAGCACCCTGACCGTACCACGCACTAGGTCAACCCAGAAATTACCGATTTTATCAGTAGTTTTGCGCGTCAAGCCCCGGATGAGCGCCACGGCCACTGCCAGGCCGGTCGCTGCCGACACAAAATTTTGCACAGTCAGCGCAGCCATCTGGGTAAAATAACTCATGGTAGACTCGCCGCCGTAGGCCTGCCAGTTGGTGTTGGTCATAAAGCTGACAGCCGTGTTAAAGGCCACATGCCAGGGCGCCACCGCAGCCATATTTTCCGGGTTAAAGGGCAGGTAGCCTTGTAAAAGCTGAATCAAATAAACCGCTGCCATACCAAATAAATTGAAGAAAACTAAGTGTACCACATACTCTTTCCAATTCATCTCTGCCGTATCATTCACGCCAGTCAAGCGGTAGATGATTTTTTCAATAGGGGCAAACAGTCTGTCAAACCTTGTCTGGTTCAATGAAAATACGTTGGCCATATAACGTCCCAGCGGCCAGGCCAAAATTATCAGTACAGCCAAAAACACAATAAATAAGACAATATCTGTTATCATTGTTAAAACTCCTCCGGTTTCAAAAGCGCATAAATCAGGTATACCAAAAGCAATGCCGCTACTATGCCGGCCAGCCATAAATCGGCCATTTATAATCCCCTTATGCCTATGAATTTGTTACAGATTTATTGTAGTACGAATTGAAGTAAAGGCGCCGTCAAGAAATCCGGCAGAGGTGTAAAGAAAGTATAAAGATTATATAAAAAGAGACCTTTATTCCAAGCACCTAGTGCTGAATAAAGGTCTCTTTTAAATTTTAATAAAGATTTACAACATGTAAGCCTTTATTGGTTTCATCTAGTCACTTATTTATTAATCCCGGCAACCTCTTCGTATAAGTCAATAGCCGGTTTTTCTGCCAACAGACTGGCAATTGATTTAAACAACTCTTTAAGATAGGGTGTAGATCCATGAAAGTCGAGCGCTGCTTTATCAACATACTTCTCATAAAAGAGAAACTCACTTGCATCCTTCTGCGAACGGTGCAGCACATATTGCAGGGTACCTTGTTCAAGTTCTACCTTGGGTATTACCGATTTAAGAGCGTTTTCAAGCTCTGTTTCTTTACCTGGCTTAGCCTTCATCGTCGCTACTAAAACAATCATGAACGTCCTCCACTCATTAAATTACTTTCTCAGTTTTAAACCAAGGGAAAATGCCTGGCCCAGATTCTCGCCCATTCCGAAATATGCCCGTTCTGTCGGGCTAAAAGAGAATGGGTCTACTTTTCCCAGAGCCGGCAAACCATTGTCTCCTAACACAGTTTCATCTGCTTTTACATCAACTATCTCCCCAATAAACTGGGTATGCTGTCCGATTTCTATCGTATGCAGCAACCGGCATTCCAATATCAGCGGAAACTCCTGAACATAAGGAGCGTCAACCAGGTCGCTCTTAACAGCAGTCAGACCGGCAACAGCAAACTTATCTGTGTCTTTTCCGCTGGCAATACCCACATAATCAGCCTCACTCACAAACCGCCGGGATGGTATGCTGACCGTAAACGCCTTATGTTTGATAATGCTGTCATAGGAGTGACGGATCTTTTGCAAGGATACCGCCACACACGGAGGCGATGAGCAACAAATACCACCCCAGGCAGCAGTCATGATGTTTGGCTCACCATTCTCCCCGTAAGTCCCTACCACCCAAACAGGGGCAGGCATGGCAAAGGTCTTCGCGCCTATTGATTTTTTCATAGCTCCACTTCCTTTATATATAATATGTTTAAGTTTCCCAGATATTATTATCTGATGTAATGATAGATAATAATATGTATTTTGGCAAGTACGCACTTTTTTGTAGCCTAGTATCTATATGGGTACTGTTTAAAAATTGCGATTCAGTCAAAATTTTAGCTGGCAGCGAATGACAATAACGATCTTGGGAAAGCTATAAAGAAAACACGGCTTGCGCCAGGACTTTGGCGAAGCGGAAGCTGTGTTGGCCCTTATCCAGGCGAAAGTTAGACTTTCAAACAGGATAAAAAAATAAGGGAGGCAAAAAATATGGCATTACAACTTAGTCAGAAAGAAACTACACTGCTGAAAGATCAAGAAACTCATGAGAAAGTGTGTATTGAAAAGTATCAAAAATATGCTGCCCAGGCCAGCGACCCACAACTGAAACAGTTATTTGAGTCTTTCGCGCAGCAAGAACAACAGCACCTAAATACGATTACATCAATAATGAGCGGACAAGTCCCCAGTATGAACCAAGGTCAACAGGGGCAACAAGCAGCGCAGTCCTCATCCCAATCGATGCAGGCAACTAATCAAACCGCCCAGTCTTCTACGGCTTCAGCCAGTGCGAATAATGCTGATGCCATGCTTTGCAAAGATATGCTGATGACAGAGAAATATGTCTCTAACGCATATGATACAGCCATTTTCGAATTTACAGACACCAATGTGCGCCAGGCTCTAAACCATATCCAAAAAGAAGAGCAAAAACATGGTGAGGGAATCTTCAACTACCTGAGCAGCAAAGGGTTGTACAACGTACAATAAGAGAAACCATCATAAATAAATAAAGACTGCCCTGGGGCAGTCTTTATTTATTTACCGGCATATAATAGGTCACGCCTGTTCCAGTTTTGTATGATATACCTGCGCACGGTCTGCATAGGCCTGCGCATAACTGGAAAATAACTCTTCAATGTCTAAGATAAAGAGGTCAGGGTTTTTCAGCAAATCAAGCTCAACAATCCGGTTATTATCATTGCCGGCCTCACTGGATGTAAGGCGAACAACAGGAATCGTTTTGCTTTTCAGGCCAACACCCAGGATCAAGCCGCTTTGCTGGTTGCTAAGCTTTACCGTCTTACCCATGGGATAGATAGCAACATTCTGATTGAAGCGTTCTACGATAGCCGGATTAAAATATTCCCCCGCAGCTTTGTTCAAAATAGCGACGGCATAATATATCGGTGTAGGCAGGCGGTGCGGCATCCCTACAATCAAGCGGTCATAGACATCGGCAATACTGATAATCTGAGCATACTCAGAGATAGCGTCCCCCTTAAGCCCCATGGGATAACCACTGCCGTTCCACCGTTCATGATGTTGGAAGCAGGCATTAATAACATCTGTTGACAGGGTACTGTTTTCCCGGAGGACCTCCAAAGAATAGAAAGAATGCCGGCGATATTCTTCTCTTTCATGTTTTGTTAAATAGTTGGGAAACTGCAGCGCTAACTGCCTGGGAAATTTAATTTTCCCAATGTCATGCAGCATGGCTGCCAAACCCAGCTCGCCTAACTGTTTAGCCTCATACCCCATGGCAAGCCCGGTCATAACTGACAAAATGCAGGTGTTGACAGCATGCGAAAACATATACTCTTCTTTACGGCGTAAATCCAGAAGGTGAATCATATTTTCCGGTTTCTGGACAAGTTGATCGATTAAATCACTGACAATAACTTTTACGCGATCAAGCTGTACGCCTTTACCAACACGAAACTGATTAATTACCTCATGCGCAACGTCGATAGCATCTTGTTTATGTTTAGGATCATAGAAATCTTCTTCATTCTCAACTGCAGCTTCGATATCGCCAACAAATAAAGAAGTAATACCTTTATTACGGAGATAATCAATATATCGTTCCTTAACCTCTGTACCCTCATGGAGTAAAATTGTACCATCAGCCAAAATGAGTGGTCTTGACAGAAACATACCTGGCTGTATTTCATCTAAAGTTATACTGTGCATTGAACTCACCTCCCATGAAACCCTGTTGCTCAGCAACGCAGTTATATCTCTACAATATATATCGAAGATATGGCGCAATTTCTTAAAGCAACCTGGAAAATGATAAAGAGTTCCGGTCCGGCCGCTGTCATATTTTTGTCATACATTTGTGGTAATCTTTGGGTAGAATCAATCTACATACTACCATGTTTAAGGAGGAATATATATCATGAATAAAAAAATCCTAACCATTCTTACCGGCACGATGCTGACCGCCAGTGTCAGTTTAGCCGCTCCGCTGACTGATTTACAGCAGGGTGATACTACACTTGGGTACAACCACTATAACCTCTCCGTATCTGGGGTAGACCTTAATAACGATAGCTTCTATCTGGAAAATGCAATTTCCGATAAGGTAATCCTCGGCCTGGAAAGAAACTCCTATGCTTACTCCGGCTCTTCTGACAAGACGACCGATATCTACGCTCACTACAAGCTTGATCCGAATTTCCGGCTCATTGTTGGCAACCGTGACTACAGCGATGGTTCCGAGGTATTTTACGGAATCGGCGCCAACACCCACTTAGGCCCTAAGGTTGACGGCTATGCGTCGGTAACAACAAGCAGTATTGCTACCGAGTGGCAAACAGGAGTCACTTACCAGCTAAACAACCAGGCAGCCCTTCATCTTGGCTACAAATCATACAAAGAAGATGATCTTGCAACCGCTGATGGTGTAGGGTTTGGCGTAAACTATAAGTTCTAAGCAACTCATTAAAAAAATACTACCTGAAGCAGTATCCCCGAAACTGCTCTGGTAGTATTTTTTTTAGCTTATATTCACAAGTGAGTAAAAATATTATGCAGGAGCATCAGCCCTTTTGTTATTTCGTCCGGTTCCAGGTGCCCATAACCCAAAAGCAGCTTTTCCACATGAAAGCCTTTACGGATACTATGTGTTTCAACCGGTGCAATACGCAGACCATGGTCTTTACAGTGCCGGGCAAACGCATCATCAAAACTCATGCCCGGAAATTCCACTGCCAGATGCAGGCCTGCAGTATCACCCCAGGCTGACCAGGTATTGCCAAATATTACTGTCAATTCCTGAAGCAGTATTTTGCGCCTATAGCCATATAGCTTGCGCATCTTTTGTATATGCCGGTCAAGCTTGCGAGTGCGTAAATATTCAGCAAGTGCAGCCTGTTCAAAGGGTGGATTTTGAACATCGGCGTATGTACGCAAATGCCGCCAGCGGGTGTGTAACCGGCGAGGCAGTATGACATAACCGATACGCAGGGCTGGAAACAGGATTTTACTAAAGGTGCCTATATAAATGACCCGGTCCGGATCCATGGCATGAAGAGGGGCCACCGGCGGGCCATTATAGCGAAACTCGCTGTCATAATCATCTTCCAGTAAATATAGATCGTTTTCCCGTGCGAAACGGATCAGCTCAGTGCGACGGCTTGCCGGCAGAATCCCCCCGAGGGGAAACTGGTGTGAAGGGGTCACATAGGCCGCGCAGGCGCCTTTTTTTCCAAGATATTTGGTCTGCAGGCCTTGCCTATCGACCGGCACCGGATGAATCTGAAAACCCCGGCCTTGTAATACCTGCACCATGCCGCTATGGCAGGGGTCTTCAATTAGAATCTCCCGCCCTTCACCTGCCAGCAGCTCAGCAAGCAAATTAAGGGCCTGGGTAGCACCGGCGGTAATGAAAATATCCTGCGGCAGAGCGGCAAGGCCCCGGCTTCTATATAGCCAGGCTGCAATTTCCCGGCGCAGTGCAGGCATTCCTTCCGGGCCGGTGTAGCCCCACAGTTCAGGGGGGAGTTCATCGGTAGCCTTACGCAGTAACTGCAGCCACAGGTGCATGGGGAACTGCCGCAGGTCTGGCCGGCCGGTCTGGAAATCAGCCAATAATTCAGGCAACACCGGTTGAGGGCATTCTTCAAGGACCGGTACCGTTTTCTCCAGCCCCAGACCAGCAGCGACCCTGGTCTGAGCCCCCTGCCTGCTTAAGATATACCCCTCAGCAGACAACATTTCATACGCTTCACAGGTTGTATTGCGGGACACCGCTAACTGTTTAGCCAGCTCACGTGTGGAGGGCAGCACGTCGCCAGGCTTAAGCTGCCCTGCGGTCATCTGATTACACAGGACTTGATATAGCTGACGCGCTAAGGAGACCTCACCATGACGCTGCAACTCAATTCCCCACATATACCCTCCTTACTGGACCCCTAATTATAACGCTATACTGGATCTGCTATCATACCAGTCACTTTGTTATGATTATACCATACCGGGTTAACCTGGTGTAAATACCCCTACAAGGTGGAGGGATAATCATGCAATATTCTACTGGCACACTATTTTTAGCGGCGGCCTTTACCCTGGCAGGGACTTCGATAATAGCCGGACGGCTTGTATGTGGCGTATTAGGTACATTTACAATTACAGTAATCAGCCTGTTTTTCGCCCTGCTAGGGCTGTTGCCCTTATGTGGGCGAGGTGTTATCGAGGCTGTGAAACAGATGAATCTCCAGGATTGGAGCCGGCTGCTGCTCCAGGCATTATTCGGTATTTTTTTATTCCGGGTATTGTTACTGCAGGGTCTACTATATACAAGTGCCGGAGAAGCAGGGTTACTCACTGGTGCTACCCCGGCGCTTACGGCACTGCTGGCCTGGATTTTTTTGCAGGAACCGTTATATCCGGCACGCTGTCTGGGGATAGGCAGTACGGTTATAGGAGTTTTAATAATCCAGGGGCTATGTTCTCCCGGCATTGAATTTTCCGGAGAACACGTGGCAGGGAATCTACTGGTCCTCGGTGCTGCCCTGTGTGAGTCACTGTTTAATATCCTTTCACGTATCAGTAGTATGAAAGACTTAGGAAATCAAGCAACGGGTACCGATCCGATTGTTTGGACTACGCTGGTAGTATGTATGGCCTTACTGCTGTGCCTTGGTCCGGCACTAGCCGAAGACCAGGCAGCAGCACTGATGTCGCTGAGTATAACCGGCTGGGGAGCGTTAGTCTGGTATGGTCTGTTTGTTACAGCACTGGCGTTTATTTGCTGGTACCACGGTATAAAACGCTGCGACGTATCAGTTGCGGCGGCATTCTCCGGGCTGATGCCTTTAGCAGCATTCCTGCTGTCAGTGTTGTTACTTAATGAACAGCTGCGCTGGGAACACTGTCTTGGGGGATTACTGGTCATACTTGGTATGTGGCTGACTGTTAACTAACCCGAAACTTATGGATCAAATCCTGAAGCCCCTGCGCCATTTGTGCAAGACTCTGGCTGGATGAGGCGATCTCTTCCATCGATGCCGCTTGCTCTTCTGTAGCTGCCGATACAGTCTGCGCTTCCCCGGTGGCATTTTTGCTCAGTGTATCAATATCTTTCACGGCTGCTACAATCTTTTGGCTGCCATGCTCCATTTGATGGATTTTTACTGAAATCTCTTGCACCTGACCGGATACCTGCAATACCAGATCAGCGATATCCTTAAATGCCAGGCCTGCTGTATGCACAACCTCTGCTCCAAGCTTTACCTCCCTGGTACCATCGTTCATAGCGGCCACAGCCATATCTGTATCTGTTTGAATTGCGCTAATTAATGTGGCGATCTGTTTTGCCGCGTTTTGGGATTGTTCGGCAAGTTTACGCACTTCATCTGCTACAACAGCAAAGCCTCGCCCTTGCTCGCCAGCTCTTGCAGCCTCAATCGCAGCATTAAGCGCTAAGAGATTCGTTTGCCCGGCTATTCCGGAGATAGTTTCAACAATTTGTCCGATTTCCTTAGACCGCTCACCAAGCCGGGCAACAACCTGAGCAGAATTATTGACTGTGTTTTCAACCTTGGTCATTTGGCTAACAGCCTTATCAACTGTTTTGCCGCCTTCTTGTGCTGTGTCAGCAGCTTGGGCTGATTGTTCGGCCACCCGGGAGCTATTGGAAACTACTTGCTGTATACTTGCTGCAAGTTCCTCAACTACACCAGCCGTTTCATTAACATAATTCATTTGTTGTTCCGCACCTTGCGCAATTTCGGTAATAGATCCTGCAACCTGATTGGCAGCCCGCGCCGACTGCTCGGCACTAGTGCTGAGTTGTTCGCCAGAAGCAGCAAGGTGTTCTGCCGATTGCGACACCCTCTCAATAATTACCCGTAGATTATCTGTCATTCCATTTAAGCTTCCTGCCAACCGGCCTATTTCATCTGTAGAATTGACAGCAAACCTGACAGACAGGTCACCTGTCGAAATTTTTTCCGCCCCTACCATCAGGGCTTTTACCGGCCGGCTAATTTTCGCATTAAACAAACACGCCAGGACAAATACTAATATAACAATAGCAACTACAAAGATGCCGATATTCAGGATAATCACCTTATTTAAATCCCGGTAGGCTTCTGCTGCCGGATAGACAACAACCAGATGCAGCCCGGTACTGCCCACCGGTACATAGGCGATAAAGTTATCCGCACCAAATACCTGATCTCTGAATACTTTTACCTCCTGGTTTTTATTATTAATAATTTCAGTACCAAGTTGCTTAACTGCGGTATCCTGATCATCGGTTATTTTTTCTTTTAGATTCTTTTCCTGTTGTTTGTGAGCAAGATAGGTTCCATCCCTACTGATGATAAAGGCATAGCCTGCCTGACCAATCTTGATATCCTTTATATAATCGGAAAACTCGTTAAGGCCAATATCTGTTGTGGTGACGCCAATTACTTTATCCGCCCTGGTGATAGGACTGCTGGAAGTAATCATCGGCATCTTGGTAACAGCATCCTCATACGGAGCGCTCCATACGATTTTCTCTTTAGTTGCCAGGCCATCCTTATACCAGTCATACTTAAAATAATCATATTCTGCGTTACTATAATCCCAGGTCATAACTATCTTCCCTTTGTCATCCTTGTATTTATATGGTCCATAATATTTAAGACCAGGCTGGTAAGCATTCGGTTCGAACCAAAAGCCTGCCCCAATGATTAACGAGTCAGATGTTATGTACTTTTCTATAACTCCTAAGAGCATATCAGCATCATTATGCGACATTGCTCCAATATTGTAAGCCATAAGCTCACTATATTTGCCAATCTGGTCAAAGCGACCGTTAAGTTTATTTTGTATCTGCCCGGCCTGCAGGTTAAGGCTTTCATAAACCTTTGTTTCCATGCTGCTTTTAAAAGAATATAAACTAAGCCCGGCCTGAATACTCATGACAATAGCTGTTATTAACAACATGCCAGCAATAAAAATAGTCTTTATACTTCGCGAATGTCTCATCATCCAGCCTCCTGTATTTTGCGATTTGCAGCCTTACATAGTCTCTCAATAGCTAGCTCTGGTAAATATAGCCGGTATTATAATCTTACACTATTAACAAGCTATGAATTTTATCTTTATGTTAAGACTCTGTAAAGCTGACAATTTTCTTGTCTATTTGCTAATTACAGCCTTAAATCAACTGTTTTTTACATAATTTGTCTTGACATTCCACATATCTGGTAGCATAGTAAGATTAAGGAAAAAATTACAGGAGATGATAACCTTGTCATCAATAAACCTTACTATTTCCAATACTGATTATCAGTTTTCGAAAACACAAACAGATAATACAACGATAAATCACGTTACGACAGGCTTGGAAACAAGCTCTGATGATACTGATGATACTGATGATACTGATGATTTGAATAAACGGATCGGCCCTGCCTACTCCGTAGAATTAAGTGGCAACCAGGATGCTGCAGTGTTATTAAAAAATGAGTCGTCCAGTCTGCAGGAAAGTGAATCCAGAATATTTGATGCAGTTGTAGCAGCAGAAGCAGCACCCCTCATAAACTTACCAACAGCACAGCAATCTGGTATTGCAGCCTTAGCCCAGTCAGGTTCTGCCCCTAAAGCATTACTTGCACAGTTAAAAGAATAATATTGCCTTTCTGAATCCTACTGACAAATAGTAGGATTTCTTGTTTTATGTGCCTCCATGGATTTATCGCAAAATATAAACACCGGCTAATTTTTGCCGGTGTTTATTAT